>WYBA01000234.1 GCA_011526095.1 Myxococcales bacterium
CCCGGCGCCCGCGTCCGCCGGCCCGGCGCCCGCGTCCACCACCGGCGCCGCCGCGCCCGCGTCGACCGCCGGCGCCATCTTCTTGCGCATCGCCTCCTGGCGCCTGCGCTCGGCCTCCTGATCGGCCTTGATCGCCTCGATCTCCTCCTTGCCGAGCAGCCCGCACCGCTCGAGCTCGTCGACCGAGGCCGCCTCCATCGCGCACCGCACCGACTCCTTCGACGCGTTGCCGCGGCACGACCGCACGGCGGACTCGACGTCGTCGCCGGCCTGGATGTTCGACGTGCCGGTCAGCTCGCGGATCCGCATGACCGCCTTGCGGCAGTCGCCCTCGTCGGCCTTGTTGCACCCGGCGGCGCCGGCGAGCAGCGCCAGCGCGAGCAGCACGATCCCACGTCGCGTCGTCACGGTCGTCACGGTCTTCGCAGTCATCGAGGTCATCTCGGGCTCCAGTCTGCCACCGCGGCGTCGACGAGCGCCACCGCGCGCTCGAGGTCCTGCCCGGTGTCGATCTCGCGCCACTGGCCGTCGATCGCGACGGGGCGCATCGGGTGTCCGCGGTCGATCAGCTCCTGCAGCAGGTCGGTGAGGTAGGCGTTGGCGAACCGCGCGGCGCGCTGGAACGGCGCGTCCGGCCGTCCGGCGTAGCGCGCGAGCAGCTCGTCGATGCCGTCGCGCAGCCACCGCGCGCCCTCGGCCGACACCTTCATCAGGCCGATGAACTCGCCGAACGCCTCGTCGGCGGGCAGCGACTTCTTGCCGACGCGGCGCACGTCGCCGTCGTCGTTGAGGTCCGAGACCTCGCCCTCCTCGAGCGGGTGCTCGGTCCGCCCGACGTAGATGTCGCGGAACGCGCGGTCGATCACCAGGCACGCGTCGCCCTCGGCGTCGGCCAGCGCCCGCGTCACGGTCGGCGTGAAGATGATGTCGCTGTACGTGAGGTAGACCGGCCCGTCGAGCTCGTGGCGCGCGCACGCCAGCGACAGCAGGATGTTGTTGCGCTCCCACTCGGCGTTCTCGACGAACCGCACGCCCGGCCACAGCGCCCGCGCGCCCGCGGCCAGCTCGTCGGGGCGGTAGCCGCGGATCATCACGACCTCGGACACGCCGACGCCGCGCAGCGCCTCGAGCTGCCACCCCAGGATCGACCGCGCCCCGACCTGGACCAGGCACTTGGGGCGCTCCTCGGTGTGCGGGCCGAGGCGCTTGCCGCGGCCCGCGGCGATCACGATGACCTTGGTCGGTCGGGACGGGCTCACGCGCCACCTCCGAAGGTGTTCGTCGGCGCGCCGAACCGGCCCAGGCGCACCAGGATCTTCAGGAACGACAGGCCCAGGTAGAGCAGGTTCACGACGCCGTAGGCCCAGAAGAAGATGTCGATCCGGTTCACCGCCGCGCACAGCCAGATGTAGCTCGGGTAGTGGACGACGACGCGCGCGACCGCCTCGAGCCCGTTGATCACCAGGCCGACCGGCCCCTTGCGCTGGCCGACCTCGGCCGGCTGGCCGTCGGCGGTGATCGGCTTGGCGCCGTACTCGGGGCGGCGCATGAACGAGGTCAGCGCGATGCCCGAGGCCAGGCAGAACATCCCGCCCAGGCCGACGAGCAGGATGTACGTCTCGCCGGTGTCCTGCCACACCCGGACCGTGACGCACCCGTAGATGAGCATCGCCTTGAGCTCGTCCATCAGGAAGTCGAGCAGGTGGCCCAGCGGCGACGCGATCTTCTTGAGCCGCGCGAGCTGGCCGTCGACGCAGTCGAGGACGAACGACAGCTCGAACACCAGCGCGGCGAGGATCAGCCACAGGTGCCCCGGCAGCAGCGCGAACATCGCGCCGGCGCCGGCGGCGACGAACGTCGCCAGGAACGTCACCTGGTTCGGCGTGATCCGGGTGTTCCGCAGGAAGTAGAGGAACACCGCGGCCGGCGGCCTGGCCACGTACTCCGTGAACAGGTTGATGTCCTTCTTTTTTTTGGACTGCCGGTAGATGTCGGCGATTTCGGAGAGCACGGGCCGGGCGCCTCTCTACCACACCTCCGGGCCACGCCGGACCTGGTGTGACTTCGTCCGCCCCGGGCCGACGCCGGCTCACGAACCCATTGCACCCCGCTCCCGGACTCGCTTACGGTGCGCGCGCTCGGACGGGGGGACCTCGCACGGACCCCGGCCGGGCATGACAACCAGCCGGCCCCACGGGGCCATCGCAAGGGATTCAGGATGCCAGAGCACACGATCCCCGAGACACTCATCGACCAGATCAAGCAGGGTCGCGCCGCGCTCGTCGTCGGCGCGGGCGTCGGCGTGCCGACGTGGAAGCAGCTCCTCGAGCGCCTCACGCGCGAGCTCGAGACGCGCGGCCGCGACGGTGACGAGGCCGCCACCAAGGACCTGTCCAAGCTGCTGCACAAGGGCAACCTCGTCCGCGCCGTCGGGTTCCTCGCCCGCGCGCTGGGCGAGGAGACCTGCGATCGCATCGTCGAGGAGCTGTGGCGGACGCCCGACACGCTGCCCGACCTCGCCCGCGTCATCGCCAAGGTCCCCGTCCGTCACGTGTGGACCACGTTCCCCGGCGACGTGCTCGAGCGCGCGATCGAGGAGCACAGCCCGGCCGACTGGCCGCCCACCCGCGTCGCCACCTACCAGCAGCTCGGCGAGCTGTCGCGCCGCCGGCGCACGCTGGTCAAGATGCTCGGCAACTTCGACAGCTACGTCGTGACGCCGCGGTCGGTGCGGCGCGCGCTGTCCGGCGCCGTCGACCTGCGCGACTACGCCCGCGACTTCTACGTCGAGGGCACGCTGATCTTCGTCGGCTTCCGGTTCGGCGATCCGGACCTCGCCGCGCTGCTCGACCGCGTGTTCGGCCTGTTCGAGCCGCCGCGCAGCGCCCACTACTTCCTCGGCTCCGGCGTCGGGCCGGTCACGGTCGACGAGCTGATGGCCGATCACCACATCGAGGTGGTGAACCTCGCCGGCAAGAGCGGCGACGACGTCGCGGAGAAGAGCGTCGTCGAGTGGCTCGAGGCGCTGACCGAGGCGTGCACCGCCGCGTCGATCACGCTCCACCAGGCCGCGCCGGACGCCGACGACCTCGACGGCTGGCTCGCGCTGCTCGGCGAGGGCGGCAAGGAGGCGGCCGACGCGGTCGACCTGATCGAGCGCCGCGCCCGCGAGGCCGGCGACTCGGACCGCCTGATCGAGGTCCTGCTCGGCCGGATCGAGGTCACCGACGACAGCCCGGAGCGCGCGGGCCTCTTGCGCGAGCTCGCGGACGTCTACGAGAACGGCACCGGCGATCTCAAGCGCGCGTTCGAGGCGCTGACCACGGCGCTGCACGTCGACCCGGCCGACGACGCGATCGCCGCCGCCGCGGAGCGGCTCGCCGCCGCGACCGGGTCGTGGGCCGACCTCGTCGCCGAGGCGTCCGAGCTGACGACCGAGGCGACCGAGCCCGCCGTCCAGTCGAAGTGGTGGGCGCGCCTCGGCCGGTGGTACGCCGACAAGCTCGATCGCTACGACTACGCGGTGCCGTCGCTGCGCCGCGCGCTCGAGATCGACGGCGCCAACCTCGCCGCGCACGCCGCGTTCGCCGAGGTCCTGCGCAAGCAGGGCAAGTGGGCCGAGCTCGCCGACGCGATCCGCGCCCACGTCGCGGTCGAGCCCGACACCGCGCAGCAGCTCGACCTCCACATCGCGCTCGGCGACCTGTCCGAGAGCCACCTGGCGTCGACCGCCAAGGCGATCGAGGCCTACGCCGCCGCCGCCGAGCTCGACCCGGCCAACGACGACGCGCTCGCCGCGCTCGAGCGGCTGTACCGCCGCGACGAGCGGTGGGGCAACCTCGCCAAGGTGCTCGAGCGCCGCGCCGACGTGCTCGAGGCCGCCGGCGAGACCGGCCGCGCCGCCGCGATCCGGCGCGAGCTCGGCACGCTGCGCGCCGAGAAGCTCGGCGATCTCGAGGGCGCGATCGCGCGCTACGAGAAGTCGATCGATGCGGATCCGGCCGACGTCGCCGCGCTCAAGGCGCTCGAGGACCTCTACGACAAGACCGGCCGCACCGAGGACTACCTGCGGACGCTCGAGCGGCTCGCCACCTACGCGCCCGAGGGCGAGAAGCTGGCCAAGCTGCGCAAGCTCGCCGCCGAGCTCGAGGATCGGGAGGGCGCCGCGCCCCGCGCGATCGCCGCGTACGAGCGGATCCTCGAGATCGACGGCGGCGCCGAGGACGCGTTCCGCGGCCTCGGCCGGCTGCTCGCCGCCGACGGCAAGTGGTACGACGTCGTCGCGCTCAAGGAGCGCCACATCGCCGCCGCGAAGTCGCCGGCGCAGAAGCTCGAGCTCTACCTCGAGGCCGCCGCGATCCACGAGAAGGAGCTGGCCGATCCGCACCGCGCGATCGAGTGCCTGCTCAACGTGCTCGCGCTCGAGGACGGCCACCGCGGCGCGCTCACCGCGCTGGCGCGGCTGCAGCAGCGGACCGAGGCGTGGGACCGCGCGGTCGCCACGCTGGTCCGCCACGCCGAGCTCGAGGGCAACCGCGGCGCCGCGCTGTGGGCCGAGGCCGGCAAGCTGGCGTTCACCCACCAGGGCGATCCCGAAGCCGCCGAGCGCCACCTCGAGAAGGCGCTGGCGATCGAGCCGGGCCACCTCGGCGCGCTGCGCACCGCGGCGAAGCTCCACCAGACCCGCGGCGCGTGGGCCCGGGCGATCGACCACCTGCTCCGCGCCGAGGAGGCGTCGAGCTCGCGGCTCGAGCGCGTCGAGATCCTCGCCGAGGCGGCGGAGCTCGCCGACAGCAAGCTCCACGATCCGGCGCGGGCGCTCGAGCTGCTCGAGCGCGTGCTCAGGCTCGATCCCGATCACGTCGAGGCCGGCGCCCAGGTCGCGGACCGGCTGGTCGCGAGCGGGCGGTGGGACGACGCGCTGCCGATCCTCGAGATGCTGGCGCGCCGCGCCGAGTCGGGCGATCGGCTCGAGCGCGCCCGCCGCGAGGGGCAGCTCGGCAAGGCCTACGAGGAGCTGCACCGCCACGAGAAGGCGGCCAAGCACTACCGGCTCGCCACCGAGGCGGATCCGGACAACCTCGACGCCGCGCTCGGCCTGGCCGCGATGCTGATGGTCGAGGCCAACGCCGCGTCGGACCCGGCGTCGGTCGAGGACCAGTGGAAGGAGGTCGACCGGCGCTACCGCGAGGTGCTGGCCCGCCACCGCACCGGCCTGGCCGACGGCCAGGTCGCCGACATCTGGTACCGCCTGGGCCAGACCGCGCGCGCCCTCGGCGACGACAAGAAGGCCGAGAACGCGCTGCGCCGCGCGCTCGAGCGCGACCCGATGCACGAGCCGAGCCTGCAGGCGCTGATCGACCTCGCCGGCCAGCGCGGCGACTGGCGCACCGTCGTCGAGGCCAAGCGCACGCTCGCCGAGGGCGTGACCGAGGCGGTCAAGATCAAGCTGCTCGACGAGATCGGCGACGTGTGGCGCCACCGGCTCAAGGACTCGGGCAACGCCGTCGGCGCCTACCTCGAGGCGCTGACGCTGCAGCCGGGCAGCCACGTGCTGCTCCACAAGCTGCTCGAGGCCTACCACGAGCAGAAGGAGTGGCGCCGCGCGGTCGAGACGCTCGACCAGCTGGCGCAGCTCGAGGCGTCGCCGCAGCGCCGCGCCAAGTACTTCTACGCGGCCGCGGTGATCGCGCGCGACGAGCTGGGCGACGCCGAGCTGGCGGTCGACAAGTTCAGCGCCGCGCTCGACGACGTCCCGGGCACGCCCAAGGCGTTCGAGTCGATCGACAAGCTGCTCAGCGACAAGCGCGACTGGAAGAACCTGGCCCGCGCCTACCGCCGCCACCTCAAGCGCCTGGGCGAGGACGCGGACCCCGCGCGCCTGCTCGAGCTGTGGACGCGGCTGGGCGACATCTGCCTCGATCACCTCGGCGACGCCGAGGCCGCGATCGCCGCGTTCGAGGTCGCGTCGGGGCTCGCGCCCGACGACCTCGCGCGCCACGAGCAGCTCGCCGACCTCTACCTCGAGGCGGGCGAGCCGCGCCGCGCCGACGCGATCGAGGAGCTGCAGATCCTGCTGGCCGACAAGCCGGACCGGGTCGAGCTGTACAAGGCGCTGTCGGGCCTCTACCGCGACGAGCACGAGCTCGACAAGGCGTTCTGCGTCGCGCAGGCGCTGGTGTTCCTGGGCGCGGCGTCGGACGACGAGCGCCGGCTGTACGAGCGCCACCGCGCGCGCCAGTTCACGCCGGTCAGCCGCCGGCTGACCGAGGAGCTGTGGCAGAAGGCGATCATCCACCCCCGCGAGGACCGGATCGTCGGCGCGATCTTCGCGTCGACGCTCGGCGGGCTGGTCGCGACGACCGCGCAGCCGCCCAACGCGTTCGGGCTCGAGGCGACGCAGCGCGCCGACCTCGACAAGGATCAGCGGCCGGTCAGCCGTGTCGTCAAGTACGCCGCGGGCGTGCTCGCGCTCGATCCTGCGCCGATGGTGTGGATGCAGCGCGAGGGCGAGGGCCTGCGCGTCGCCAACACCACCGACCGCGGCAAGCTGTTGCCGTCGCTGCTGGTCGGCGCGCCGCAGCTCGACAAGACCGACGAGCGCGAGCTGGCGTTCGAGGTCGGCAAGCGGATGGCGTACCTGCGGCCGGAGCGGTTCGTGACGTTCGCGCTGGGCAGCCTGCCCAAGCTCGAGGCCGCGTTCCAGGCGGCGCTGCTCGCCGCCGGCGCGCCGCTGACGGGCGAGACCGGGCCGGTCCAGCCCGGCGACGAGGCGCAGAAGCTCGCGGCCGGGCTGCGCTCGACCGTGCCGGGCGCGATGCTCGATCAGGTCGCGGCGCTCGCGACCAAGGTCGCGGGCAAGGTCGGCAACGGCCTCATCCCCGGCTGGCGCACCGCGACCGACCTCACCGCCAACCGGGTCGGCCTGATCCTGTGCAACGACCTCGAGACCGCGGCGCGGCTGATCGCGACGGAGACCGGCGCGACGTCGAACCTGTCGGCGAAGGACCGGCTGCGCGATCTGCTCGCGTACTCGGTGTCCGACGGCTACTTCGCGGTGCGGCGCCACCTCGGCGTCCACGCCCGCGAGGAGGCGTCGGCGTGAGGGCCGCGGTCACGATCGGCATGCTCGGCGCCGCGGGCCTCGCGGTCGCGGCGGGCGCCGCGTCGTGCGGCGGCGACGACCCGGCGGTGTGCGGCGACGGCGAGGTCCAGGAGCCGGAGCAGTGCGACGACGGCAACGACGACCAGACCGACTTCTGCCGCGACTGCCTGGTCTACCTGCCGCCGACGACGACGGTGAAGTGGCGGTTCAACGGCGACGCCGCCCCCGGGTTCGGCGAGGACGGCTGCGTCGACGTCGGCGCGACCCGCGTCCGCGTCGACCTGACCGGCCCGACCACCGCCACCGAGGAGGACGTCTGCTCGACGTTCCAGGTCGTGTTCGACGACCTGCCGCCCGGGCCGTACACCGCGCGCGTCACGCCGCTGAACAGCGCGGGCGCCTCGCTGCTCACCGCGCCGGCCGAGGCGCAGGTGACGGCCGAGACGAGCAACACCGAGCACACGATCAACGTCCCGCCCGACCTGTGGATCGGCCCGTACACCGGGACCCTGTTCTTCAACCTGCGGTGGGGCGGACAGCCGTGCGCGACCGCGTCGCCGCCGGTCGCGCAGCAGGTGCTCACCGTCGAGATCGGCGGCACCGTCGTGACGCAGGAGACCTCGGCCGGCCAGCGCCTCGACGGCACCGAGGCGGCGCCGTGCGTGCCGCCCGGCGTGCCGGCGCAGTCGGCGGTGATGCTGCCGTTCGGGCTGGGCACGATGACCGTGGTCGGCCACGACAGCGGCGGCGACGAGGTGTTCCGCGGCGAGGCCGACATCTTCGTGGGCGCCGGCCAGTTCAACTCGACGTTCGAGATCGACGTGCCGACCGTGTTCGACGCCGGCCCGCCCGACGCGGGCGTGCCGGACGCGATGCCGTAGCGGCGCGGGCGGCGCAGGCGGCGCAGGCGGCACATGGTCTGCGCCGCCGCCCGTCGCCGGCGGTCACAGCGGGTTCGGCGGTGTCTTGAGCGGGTTCGGCGGCGTCTTGCCGCCGGTCACGGTGGCGAGCTGGCCGGGGCGAACCGGCGCGGTGGTCGTGGTGGGGCGGGGCCTGGTCGTGTTGCGCATGACGCGAGCATGCCTCGCGCGACGGCGGTGTGGCGCTGGCAATGCCTGGCTCGATCGGGGCCAACCTTCGTGGAGGGTCACCTCGCCGGGCAGCACGCGGCGAGCTTCCGTCGGAGCCTCGTGACCTCCGCGGTCCACCGCGGATGGTCGGGGTCGATGGCGGCGAGGCGCGCGGCGCGGTCGGCCGCCGCCTCGAGCGCGGCGCGGGCCTCGTCGCCGCGGTGGAGCGCGATCAGCGCGTCGGCGACGCGCTCCTGCGTCTCCCAGGCGTCCTGCTGCCACGGCGCGTTCGTCGGGTCGCGCTCGGTCAGCTCGATCGCGACATCGAGGGCCGCGCGCAGCTCGGGCAGCGCCGCGGCGGCGTCGCCGCCGGCGAGCAGCACGTCCCCGACGTTGTAGTGGCCGTACGAGACCGTGCGCAGGCGGAGCGCGTCCGCCGGGTCCATCGCGGCGAGTCGCTCGGCGGTGGCGAGCGCGGCGCGGTGGTGCTCGAGCGCGGCCGCGCGCTCCCCGCGCGCGGCGAGCGCGTCGCCGAGCCGCATGTGGCCGGTCCCGACGTCCGCGAGCCACATCGGGTTGTCACGATCGGCCTCGGCGAGGCGGGTCGAGATCGCGAGCGAGGCGCGGTAGTGCGCGAGCGCGGCGTCGTGGCGGCCGAGCGCGAGGTCGGCGGTGCCGGCCTTGGCGTGGCACGCGGCGACGTCGCGCTGGGCGAGCGCGTCGGACGGGTCCAGCGCGGCGAGCCTGGACGTGATCTCGAGCGCCGCCGCGAACGCCGTGGCCGCACCCGTCGCGTCGCCGGTCGCGAGCAGGACGTCGCCGATCGCGGTCTGGCTGATCGAGACGTGGTTCTGCGCCAGCGCGTTCGTCGGATCGTCGTGCGCAAGGCGCGTCCGGATCGCGAGCGCGAGCCGGTGCGCGGCGAGCGCCGCGGCGTCGTCCCCCTGGAGCTGGTGCATCTTGCCCAGGTTCTCGTGGGCCGACGCGAGGTCGCGCTGCCACAGCGCGCTGTCCGGCTCGTCGCGGGCGAGCGCCTCGAGGTGGCCGAGCGCGGCGCGGTACGCGACGAGCGCGGCCGGTCCGTCGCCCTGGGTCCGCAGCGCGTCGCCGAGCCGCCCCTCGCCGAGCGCGAGCTCGTGTCGAAGCTCCGGACTCGGGTCGGTGGCGACGAGGTGCGCGCGCGCGGCGACCGCGGCGCGCAGGTCCGCGACCGCGCCGGCGACGTCGCCGGTGCGCGTGCGCACCATCCCCGAGGACGCGAGCGCCGCGGCGAGCCGTCGCTGCCACGCGGCGCGGCCCGGCTCGCGCGCGACCAGCCCGGCCGCGATCCGCCGGGCCTCGTCGTGGGCCGAGAGCGCGGCCGTGGCGGCCCCCTGCTCGAACAGCACGAGGCCGAGCTGGAGCTGGCTGTCGGCGACCGCGTCGAGGGCCGCGAGGTCGTCCGGCCGCGCGGCGGCGAGCCGCTGCCGGAGCGCGAGCGCGGCCTGGTGCTGGGCGCGCGCGCCGGCGAGGTCGCCCCGCGCCCGCCGGATCTCTCCGACGGCGCTGAGCGCCGCGGCGCGCCGCCGCAGCTCGTCGTCGTCGCCCCCGTCGCGGCGATCGTAGTACGCCGCCGCGCGCGTCGCGACGGCGTCGAGCAGCTCGAGCTTGCCGACGACGGCGAGCTTGGCGCGCAGGTCGAACAGCATGAACTCGATCAGGCCCTCGGCCTCGGCGCGCTCGGTCTCGGCGTCTGCGCGCAGCCGCTCGGCCAGCCGCCGCTGATCCTCGGCGCGGTGCTGCGCACGCACCGTGCGCACCACGCCCACGGTGGCGACCGCGGCGACGGCGACGACGGCGACGGCGGCGACCGCGAGCGCGGCGCGCTGGCGGCGCGCCCACCGCCCGAGCAGCGTCCGCAGCGAGTAGCGGTGCGCCCCGACCAGCTGGCCGGTCTGGAACCGTCGCAGGTCCTCGGCCAGCTCGCGCGCGCTCGGGTACCGCGCCGCCGGATCCGGCGCCATCGCACGGTCGACGATCGCCAGCAGGTCGGGCGGGACCTGCGGCTGCCACAGGCGCAGCCGGCGCGGGACGTCGTCGCCGGGGTCGAGCCGCTGTCCGAGCAGCAGGTGCGCGAGGATCGCGCCGATCGCGTACACGTCGGCGCGGGCATCGACCTCGCGCCCCTCCGCCTGCTCGGGCGGCATGTACGCGGGCGTGCCGATCACGGTGCCCGCGACCGTGTGCCCGGTGCTCTCGTCGCCGCCGCGCGGCAGCGGCGTGTCGAACGAGCGCGCGGGGTCGTCGAGGTGCTTGACCAGCCCCCAGTCGATCACGACGGTCTCGCCGAACGCGCCGATCAGGACGTTGCGCGGCTTGAGATCGCGGTGGACGACGCGCTGGTCGTGCGCGTACGCGATCGCGTCGGCGACCGCGAGCACGTTCGGCACCAGCGCGAGCCGCGCCTCCAGGGTCGGCGCGGCCGCGATCACCTCCTCGAGCGAGCGGCCCGACACCAGCTCCATCGCGTAGAACGGCTCGCCCGACGGCCACGCGCCGGCCTCGTGGACTCCGACGATGCCAGGGTGCTGCAGCCGCGCGGTGATCCGCGCCTCGCGGATGAACCGCCGGACCACGTCCGGGTGCTGGACCAGCACCTCCTTGATGGCCACGCGGCGGCCGAGCCGGCGATCGACCGCGACGCGGATCCGGCCCATCCCGCCGCGCGCGAGCTCGGCCCCGAGCTCGTAGTGCGCGGGGTCGACGGTGAGGAGCGTCGTGCGCCCCGCGGGCGCGGCCGCGGGCGCGGCGCTGTCGGCCTGCGTCACCGCCGGATCGCTCGTGGCGACGCGCGCCGCGGCGAGCAGGGTGTCGTCGGCGCCCGGGTCGCCGCGTGACGTCACGTGCCCTCGCGCATGCTGCCTCCCACTGTAGCCCCGGCGCACCCGGGCTGTCACCGCCGGGGCGCCGCCGGGGTCACCGCCCGTCGAGCCGGGCGCCCTCTTCGGCGGACTGTGTCGCGCAGGTGTCGCCACCGGCGATGAACGTCTCGAGCCGCGTCGCCGGGGCGGAAAGCGGGAGAACCAGCCTCGTCGGACACGGGCGACCCGTGATCATACCCGCGGGCCGGCGCGATCGCGGTCGCGTCGCGCCCGCGGTCACTTCGCGCCGCCGCGGCCGGACCGCGGCTGGCGTTCGCGCTATCGTCTCGTGGCCTTGGGGACCACTGCATTCCGATGGTGTGCGGTCGCGCTCGCCGGCGCGACCCTGGCGCTGACCGCGTGCCCTCGTCCGCGCGCGGCGCCGCGCGGCGACGGTACGACGGTCACGGTCGACGGCGAGCCGCCGCCGTTCCCCGACGGGTTCGACCCCGGCCAGCCGCTGCCGGAGCCGCCGCCGGGCGACCCCGCGGCGGTCGGCGCGGCCTACCTGGCGATGGTGTACCCGGCGCTGCGCGACGCGTGGGGCGCGTTCCTCGAGGACTGCCGGCTGCGCCTGCCGCCCGACCACGCGCTCAACCAGCCGTCGCTCGAGGCGACCGCCGAGCTCTCGGTCGACGCCGACGGGCAGCTCGTGGCGGTGACCCTGCTGCGCGCCAGCGGCAACGCCGACTTCGACGCCACCGTCCAGGAGATCGCCGGCGGCGCCGGTCCGTTCCCCGCGCCGCCCGCCGACGTCCGGTCCGACGACGGCCGCGTCTACCTCACCTGGCTGTTCGCGCGCGATCGCCGCCAGGCCGGCGTCGCGACCGCGGCGCTGCGCCGGATCGAGTGGCCGCTGCCGCGCGCGGTGCCGGCGCTGCTCGACGCCGGCGAGCTGGCCGAGGCGGCGCGTCGGCTCGCCCGCGCGTCGGCCGGCGCCGCGGGCGCGGAGCAGGCCGAGATCGCGGCGCTGACCGCGCGAGTGCTCGTCGCCGCGCTCCGCGAGGCGCTCGCGGCCGAGGCGCCCGAGATCCAGCGCGTCGCGATCGACGGCGTGATCGCCGCGGCGGCGGCCGGCGCGGGCGAGGCGCTGCGGCCGCTCGCGCGCGAGCTGCGCGCGATCGGCGACGGCGCGGTCGAGCTGCCGCTGCGCGGCGCCGCGCTCGCCGCCCTCGGCGCGATCGGCGACCGCGACGCCGCGCCGCTGCTGCTGGCGATCCTCGACAAGGATCAGGGGCACAACGTCGAGCTGTCCGGCGCCGCGGCGCGGGCGCTCGTCGCGCTCGGGCAGGGCGACGAGGTCGCGACCCGGCTGCGCGGCTGGCTCGCCTCCGGCGAGCGCGCGCGGCTCGGCGGCGCGCTGTGGGCGCTCGCGCGCGCCGCCGTGCCCGGCCTCGAGGCCGAGGTCGGCAAGCTGGTCACCCACAAGGACGTCGCGATCCGCGCCGCCGCGTGCGCCGCGCTCGGCGCGCGCCTCACCGCCGGCGGCGACGCCACGGCGTGGAAGGCGCTGCGCAAGGGCCTCGACGATCGCGACGCCCAGGTTCGCGCGGCGTGCGCCGCCGGCGCGGCCGACGCCGCCGCGGCGGGCGTGAAGAGCAGGCCGGCCTACTGGCGGCTGGTCGAGCTGCTCCGCGACAAGGACGAGCGCGTCCGCGCCGGCGCCGCGCGTGCGGCGCTGCTGCTCGAGCCGGTCAAGGTCACGCAGGAGCTCACCCCGCTCAACAAGGAGAAGAGCGCGGCCGTGCTCGCGGCGCTCGCGGCCGGGCTCGGCGCGCGCCCCGGCGCGGTCGAGCCGCGCCTGCTCAAGCTCGCCGGCCACGGCGACGTCGGCGTCCGCGCCGCCGCGGTGCGCG
>WYBA01000235.1 GCA_011526095.1 Myxococcales bacterium
AGCGGAGCAGACCGTCAGTGCAGGCACCAGGTCCCCGACCGGAGGCAGGCTCGACCGCGCCGAACCCGCGGGCCCCACCCGAGCGCGTGGCAGCCGCGCGCGCTCGCGCTCTCCCGACCGCTCGCGCGGAGGCCCCACCCGAGCGCGTGGCAGCCGCGCGCGCTCGCGCTCTCCCGACCGCCCGCGCGGCGGCCCCACCCGTCTCTCTCCCGACCGCGCGCGGGCCCGGGCTCAGTAGCCCGGCGGCGGAGGCGGCGGCTGGTAGCCGTCGTCGCCTGCGGGCTGGTACGGGTTCGCCTGTCCCGCCGCCTCCTGGCGCCAGCCGGTCCACTCGCCCATCCGATCGCGCGACGTCGTCCACCACTTGCCGCTGAACTTCTGCCCGTACGGATCGAACACCAGGTAGCCCGCACCGTCGAGCGTGCCGCCCGTGGCGCCCGGCTCCTGCCACGTGAACTCCAGGACGTTGCCGCGCAGCGTCCCGAGGAACATGCCGATCACCTCGGTGCCGCCGCGATCGTAGAGCCACACGCCCTGCACCCCGCCCTGCGGCGCCTGCGGGTCGTACTCGATCTTCACCGCGCCGAAGCTCGACTTCCACAGCCCCATCGCCATCGCCGGGTCCATCGCCTGCGGCGGCGGCGCCGACGACACCTGCGCGCCGGCCTGGTTCTGGTTGGAGCCGGCGGAGGCGGCGGCGGCGACCGCGGCGGCGAGGACGAGCGCGAGGCGCGCGAGATCGGCGGGGAGGCGGGAGGTCATGGCGAGGCCAGGGTATCACCGCGCGATTGCACCCGCCCGGGCGAAGCGATAGGTTGCCCCGACGACAGGGCCCATAGCTCAGCGGTCAGAGCTGCCGGCTCATAACCGGTTGGTCCCAGGTTCGAACCCTGGTGGGCCCACTGTGATCAGCGCAACGATCTTCGCGCCGCGTCAACGCGTCGACCGGCTGTGCTAGAACCGGGGCCCCGGCCGCACCGTGCGGCCCTCTGACAATACGAGGCCTCACCTTGAAGGATCAGCTCCTCTTCCTCCTCCAGCTCCAGACCATCGACGCCAAGGTCAAGGAGCTCGAGGCGCAGATCAAGACGCTCCCCGAGAAGACCGAAGCCGCCCGCCGCGATCTCGCCAAGCTCGAGGCGATGGTCGGCGTGGAGCGCGCGCGCCTCACCGAGACGGAGACGTGGAAGCGCCAGCAGGAGACGCTGCTCGAGCGCGAGCACGACTCGCTCAAGCAGGCCAAGACGAAGCTGAACGCCTCGCGCAACGGCAAGGAGTTCGAGGCGGCGAACCGCGAGATCGAGGCCAAGAAGCGCTCGATCATCGATCGCGACAAGGAAGTGAAGAAGGTGGTCGAGGCGCTCGGCCAGACGACGGCGCAGGTCGTCGCGCACGAGGCCGACGTCGAGAACGTCCGGCAGACGCTCGCGACCGAGCAGGCCACGGTCGACGCGAAGATCGCGGCGCTGCGCGCCGAGATCGAGACGGTCGGCGCCGGGCGCGCGGAGCTGCGCGCCAAGCTCGAGGCCGGGCTGCTCAAGACCTACGACACGCTCGCGCAGAAGAAGGGCTACGCGGTCGCGCCGGTCGAGAAGGGCGTGTGTCGTGGCTGCCACACGGCGGTGCCGCCGCAGCTCAACAACATCCTCGCGCGCGGCGAGAGCGTCGAGGTCTGCCCGCGGTGCGGCCGCATGATCTATCGCCAGGAGCTGCTGGCGGACAAGCCGGCGCCCGCCGGCGACGCGGCCCCGGCGGCCTCCAGCGGCGACGCGGTCAGCTGACGCGCGCCGCCGCGTGGCGCCGCCGGCGCCGCGCCCCGCTGCTCCGAAACAAGTGCCCGCCGTCGCAGAGATCCGTAAGCCGAGTTCTGTCCCGGCGTGAGCCGGTGGTGACCATTCCTCTGGGCCCGCCGTTGCCGTCGGGCTCGTGCGACCAACCCGGGGTCATCGCGCGGGCAACGCGACCCCTGTCTGGTCTTGCTCCGGGTGGGGTTTGCCGTGCCCCGACCGTCACCGGTCGAGCGGTGCGCTCTTACCGCACCGTTTCACCCTTACCCGCCGACCTCGCGGCCGACGGGCGGTCTGTTCTCTGTGGCACTTTCCTGCGAGTCACCTCGACTGGCCGTTAGCCAGCACCTTGCCCTGTGGAGCTCGGACTTTCCTCCGGCGCGCCGCCCGGTCGCCCGGTCGACACGCCCGCGATCACCCTGATCTCTGCGACGGCGAGCCGGACACAGATGCCACAGGGGCCCGGCGGGCGCAAGGCTGCCGTCACGACCGGGCCGCGGCCAGCTCGCCGTAGGCGCCGCGCCGCAGGTTGCGACGGATCGTCACCGCCTCCTTGATCACCTTCCACATGTCCTTGAGCGGGTTGACGCGCGAGCGCTCGTCGTCCTGCCAGCTCACCGCGACCTCGGCGATGCCCCACGCGCGGCGGCGCGCCAGCGCGAGGATCTCGAGGTCGAACGCCCAGCCGTCGATCTTCGCCCGGCGGAACAGGTCGATCGCGGCCTCGGCGGTGAACGCCTTGAACCCGCACTGCGTGTCGAGCACGCCGGGCACCAGCGTGCGCTGGATGACGCGGTTGCACAGCCGGCTCCACAGCCGGCGGTAGATCGGCTGCTTCTTTGCGACCGCGGCGCCCTCGCAGTAGCGCGAGCCGATCGCGATCTCGACCTCGCCGGTGGCGATCCGCGCCAGCAGCTTCGGCATCTCCTCCGGCGGCATCGAGCAGTCGGCGTCGCACATCACGCGGACGCGACCGCGCGCCGCGAGCATGCCGGCGCGCACCGCCGCGCCCTTGCCGCGGTTCCGGGGCTGCACGACGACGCGCAGGTGCGGGATCGAGGCGGTCATCCGTTCGGCGAGCGCGACCGTGCCGTCCTTGCTGCCGTCGTCGACGACGACGATCTCCCAGGTGAGCGGGCCGGCGGCGAGGAACCGGTGGATCCGCTCGAGCGTCGGGGCGAGGCGAAGCTCCTCGTTGTAGGCGGGGATCACCACCGACAGGTCGGGGATGATCGAGTGCGGGACATGGAGCGCGTGGGTAGAAGACATGGCGAGGTCCTTCCGGACGCAGAGGTCCGGTGCAGTGACGACGGGACGGTGGGGAGATCAGGCGAGCGAGGCGCTCGCGTCCGGCTCGAACACCGGCGCGCGCGCCGGGGCGGGCGCCGCCCGGAACACCAGCTGCCGCTGCGCGGGGTAGCTCCACAGCGCGAACACCACCGCGCCGCAGACGAGCTTCGACAGCAAGTACGGCACCCCGAGCCCGACGGCGACGAGCTGCATCGCGGCCGCCATCAGGAGCGCGGTGCCCACGGCGACGAGGCCGAAGGCCGCGACCTGACGGAGGGTGACCGGCGAGCGGTCACGGAACGCGACGTACTTGTTGAGCACGAAGCAGGCGCCCGCACCGGCCGTCGCTCCGAGGAACGCCGACAGCGCCACCGATAGACCGCTCTCGACGAGCGTGACCAGGGTGATGACGTCGAGGATGGTGCCGGCGACGCCGCCGAGACCGACCTTGACCCAGTGAGAGGCTGACTTCTGCACGACCGGCGGATAGAGCAGGCGGCGTGCCAGTGGTCGGACCTTTGAGGTCGCGGGCACTTGCCAGGCGCTGCCGCTGGTGGGGCTTCGACAGGTGCCGTGGTTCCCAACAGGTGGGATATCAGGGACCTACAGCCGTACCCGTGCCCGTGCCCGTGCCCGTGCCCGTGCCCGATCCGACTCCGACTCCGTCTCCGTCTCCGTCTCCGTTTCCGTCTCCGTCTCCGTTTCCGTCTCCGTCTCCGACTCCGTCCCCGTCCCCGTCTCCGTCCCCGTCCCCGTCCCCGGCCGCCCCCTCTCCCGCCGGCGCCGCGAACAGCGCCTCGTCCTCGACCGCGCGGCACGGACGATCGATGATCGCCGTCGCCACGCCACCCGCCGAGGTCAGCTCGCGCACGACCGCGCCGCTCGTCGCGTCGACCACGCGCACGCGATCCCCCGCGGTGTACGCCAGCCGCGTCGCGTCGAGCCAGGTCGGCGCCGGCGCCACGGCCTCGCCGATCGCGCGCAGCTTGCCGGTGCCGGCCTCGGCGACGAACACGCGCGCGGGCGCGTCGCAGTCGTCGGCCGCGACCGCGATCAGCGCGAGGCGCGCGCGATCCGGCGACCACGTCAGGCTGTGGCCGTCGATCACCAGGCCCGCGGGCGGCGTCACCGTCTGCCGGGTGCGATCGAGCCGGATCGCCGAGGCGAGCCGGTCGTCGTCCCAGTCGGCCGTCACGTCGGCGACGGCGCGCCGCCGCCGGACGGCGCCGCGCGCCGCGACGAGCGCGTCGGGACCGATCGCGACCTTCTGTCCGGTCGCCGGACGGGACCGGTGCGCGCGCGCGTGATCGACGAGCCACCGGCCAGCGTCCGCGCCGCCGGCGACGTCGAGCGCGAGCGTCGGCCCGGCGTCGCCGCCGGCGCCGTCGCGCCACCACACCGTCAGCGCGTCGACGTCGTCGACCGCGACGTCGCGGGTGACGCGCCCGGTCGCCACGTCGATCACCGCGAGCCGCGGCCGCTCGGTCGCGCCCGCGCGCGCGCCGGCGCGCGCCAGATCGCGGTAGGCGACGTAGGCGACGAGCGCGCCGCCCGGCGCCGGCAGCGCCGCGACCACCGTACCGCCGGTGCGCGTCAGCCGCAGCCACCGCCCCGCCGCAGGCCCGGCGGTGACGTGGGCGTAGACCTCGGTGCGCCGGCCGAGCCCGCCGCCCGCGCCGCCGTCGCGCCCGAGCACGATCAGCGCGCCCGTCGCGGCCTCGGCGAACGCGGCGCGGTAGTGCTCGGCCAGGGTCGTCCACGCCGCGCCCCACGGCGAGGCGCGGAACCCCTCGAACAGCGGCAGCGTCAGCGACCGCTCGCCCCACTTCGCCCAGTCGCCGGCGATCGCGCGCGACAGCGGCTCGAGGATCTGGTCGTGCGCGCCCTGGCGCGCGAGCGCGGCGGCGAGCAGCCAGGCGGCGTCGAGGTGATCGGGATCGGCGGCGAGCGCCGCGCGGCAGGACGCCACGACCGAGGCCCAGTCACCGCGCTTCTCCGCCTTGACCGCGGCGGTGTACGACGCGTGCCCCGGGCCCCGCCGGTAACCGAACGCGTCGAGCGACGGCGCCCCGACGGGCAGCGGCGCCGGGACGGCCACCGCCTCGGCGGACGCGACCGCCGCCGCGGCGTCGCGCCCGTCCGCCGGCGGGGCGCCCGGCGACGACGAGCCGGAGCACGCCGCCACGACGGCGGCGAGGGCGCAGGCCGTGCCGGCCCACCGCATCCTCACGGAGCGCATCCTCACGGTGCCCCCGCCATACCACGGCGGCCGTGACGGCGCCTGTTCATTCGCGGCCAGGGATGGTATGAGCGGCCGCCTCGATGCCCGCGCCCCGCCCCATGCTCGCCGTGACCGCGCTGGTCGCGCACGCCGGCTGTCAGGGCAGCGAGCCGCCGCCGCCCGCGCCGCGGGTGGAGCCGGCGGTCACGGTGCGCGACGCCGACGGCCAGACCCGGCTCGAGGCGCGCCTGGTCGACGGCGCGTGCGTCGTCACCGGCGAGACCACGCTGGCGGTGACCCGCCAGGGCGAGGCCGTCGCCGGCGCGCGCGACGGCACGACCGCGCTGACGCTCGGGCCCGGGCGCACCGGGATCGAGGTCACCGGCACCGACGGCGCGCCCCGCCTGCGCGTCCACCGCGCCGCCGGCGCGACCGCCGGCGTGCCCGGCACCGCGGTCGACCTGCTCGACATGCAGGGCGTCCCCGTCGCGCGGTTCGCGCTCGACGACGCCACCGGCCGCGTCGTCGACGCCGCCCGCGCGCCGACCGCGCTGCTCGCCCGCGAGGGCGGGCGCATCACCGTGAGCGCCCCCGGGGGCGCTGCGCTCGCCTACGTCGCGGGCACCACCGACCTCGAGGTCGCGGCGCTGATCATCGCGCCCGGCGTCGACGCCGACACCCGCGCCCTGCTCGCCTGCGAGCGTCTCCTGCCGAGGCTCCCATGACCGTCGTCCAGCAGAACTTCCGCAACGTCGCCATCATCGCCCACGTCGACCACGGCAAGACCACCCTGGTCGACGGCCTGCTCCGGCAGGCCGGCACCTTCCGCGCGGGCGAGGTCGTCGCGGAGCGCGCGATGGACTCCAACGACCTCGAGCGCGAGCGCGGCATCACGATCCTGTCCAAGGTCACCGCGGTGAGCTGGAAGGGCGTGCGCGTCAACCTCGTCGACACCCCGGGCCACGCCGACTTCGGCGGCGAGGTCGAGCGCGTGCTCGGCATGGTCGACTCGGTGCTGCTCGTCGTCGACGCCTACGAGGGGCCGATGCCGCAGACGCGGTTCGTCACCCAGAAGGCGTTCGAGATGGGCCTGCGCCCGATCGTCGTCGTCAACAAGATCGACCGGCCGTCGGTCGAGCCCGAGAAGGTCGTCGACGCGGTGTTCGACCTGTTCGTCTCGCTCGGCGCGACCGACGCCCAGCTCGACTTCCCGGTGATCTACGCCTCGGGCCGCTCCGGCTACGCCGTCAACAACCTCACCGACGAGCCCAAGGACCTCGCGCCGCTGCTCGACCTGATCCTCGAGCGCGTGCCGCCCGCGGCGGGCGATCCGGACGGCCCGCTGTGCATGCAGGTCGCGACGCTCGACTACGACGACTACCTCGGCTACATGGCGATCGGCCGGATGCGGTCGGGCCGGTGCAAGGTCGGCGATCGCATCGTCGTGACGCGCCACCCCGACGCGGCCAGCCCGCGCAAGGAGGAGTTCCGCATCCAGAAGGTGCTGGGGTTCCAGGGGCTGAAGCGGTTCGAGCTGGCCGAGGCGGTCGCCGGCGACGTCGTCGCGATCACCGGCATGAGCGAGCTGTCGGTCGGCGAGACGCTGACGTCGATCACCAACCCGGTGGTGCTGCCGCCGCTCAAGGTCGACGCGCCGACGATCTCGATGACGTTCCGGGTCAACGATGGCCCGTTCGCCGGCAAGGAGGGCAAGTACCTCACCTCGCGCCACCTGCGCGAGCGGCTGTTCCGCGAGATCAAGTCGAACGTCGCGCTCCGCGTCGCCGAGATCGAGAACGACGCGTCCGCGTTCAAGGTGTCCGGCCGCGGCGAGCTCCACCTCAGCGTGCTGATCGAGACGATGCGGCGCGAGGGCTACGAGCTGTGCGTGTCGCAGCCGCAGGTCATCACGCAGATCGGCCCCGACGAGGTGCTGATGGAGCCCTACGAGGACGCCGTGATCGACCTCGAGGAGCAGTACGCGGGCGCCGTGATCGAGGAGCTCGGCCGGCGCCTCGGCAAGATGCAGGCGATGCGGCCGTCGGGCCCGGGGCGCGTGCGCCTCGAGTACCGGATCCCGTCGCGCGGACTGATCGGCTACCGCTCGCAGTTCCAGACCGACACCCGCGGCACCGGCGTGCTGTACACCCAGCTCGCCGACTACGCGCCGTGGGGCGGCGGGATCAAGAGCCGCGTCAACGGCGTGCTGATCGCGTCCGAGGAGGGCGTGTCGAACGCCTACGCGCTGTTCACGTTGCAGGAGCGCGGCCAGCTGTTCATCGGCCCGAGCGTGAAGGTCTACCCCGGGATGATCGTGGGCATCCACGCCCGCGACAACGACCTCGTCGTCAACCCGAACAAGACCAAGAAGCTGACCAACATCCGGTCGGCCGGCGCCGACGAGAAGCTGATCCTCGCCCCGCCCCGCCAGATCACGCTCGAGTACGCGCTCGAGTTCATCAACGAGGACGAGTACGTCGAGGTCACGCCGCAGTCGCTGCGCCTGCGCAAGTCGGTCCTCGACCACAACCTCCGCAAGCGGTTCGAGAAGGTCGCGTCGGCGGGCGAGGACGACTAGAGCCGGTCGCCGCCGTGACCGCGAGCTGATCGCGTCTCACGGCGACGGATCGCATTCGACGTCGACGACGACGTCGTCGTCGCCGTCGCCGATTGTTCACGCCCAGGTTCCCGACCAGTGACGCGGCGAATCAGGTGCCCGCACTGGCGCGGCCGCGTCAACGGTGGCGTCCACGTCCACGTCCACGTCCACGTCCACGTCCACGCCGACGGAGGCGGAGACAGGAAGGACGGATCGTGGATCGCCAGCGCGCGGCGCGCCCGCGCGCAGGGTGGGGTCCGCGGGTGGAAAGGCGCGGGCTTCGCGCGGCAGGCAGCCACACCGGAGCAGAACGCCGGTGCAGGCACCAGGTCCCCGACCCAAGGCAGGCTCGACCGCGCCGAACCCGCG
>WYBA01000236.1 GCA_011526095.1 Myxococcales bacterium
CGAGCCTCGCGCTCGCCGGGCGCGCCGGGGGCGCGCCCGTGGCCGCCGCGGTCGCGGCGTGCGACGCGCCCGCCGCGGAGCTCGCGGCGGTGTGGCCGGCCGGCGACGGCGAGGCGCGCGCCGCCTACCGCGCGCGTCACCCGGGCGCGCCGTGGCTCGCCGAGGAGGAGGCCTGGCTCGACGGCTACGTCCGCGCGTGGTCGACGCGCCGGCGCCTCGCGTGCCTCGCCAGCGGCGCCGACGTTGCGATCGATCCCTGCTTGCGCGCCGCCCGTGACGCCGTCGCCGCCGCGGTCGCGCGCACCGTCGGCGAGTGGCCCGAGCTGCCGGCGCTCGACGCGTGCGCGCGCCCGGCCGCGACGGTGGTGCCGTTCCCGGTCGCGATCGGGCTGGGCCCGCAGGGCGTCGCGCAGCTCGCGCCCGACGGCCAGCGCGTCGTCGTCAGCAACTTCGCCGAGCCGCCCTACGTGTTCGCCGCCGATCCCGCGGCGTTCGCGCCGCGTCCGGTCGACGGCGCCTACCTCGTCGGCGACTGGTTGTCCGACGGCCGCGTCGTCGCGCAGCGCGCCGACGCCAGCCTGTTCACCGCGGCCCCGGACGGGCGCGATGCCGCGCCGCTGGTCGGACGCGGGGACTTGCTCCACACCCAGATCAACGTCGTCGCGCCGGGCGGCGATCGCGTCGTCGTCCAGGAGGACGACGCGATCGCGGTGCTCGCGGCGCGCGACGGCGCGCGCCTGCACGTCGTCGCCGGACCGGCGCACGAGGTGGCGTGGGAGCCCGACGGGCGCCGGCTCGCGATCGTCTCGCGCGACCTCCACGCGCTCAAGCTGCTCGACACGCGCTCCGGCGCGGTCGTGTCGCACCCGCTGCGCCTGCACACGCGCGGCCTCGGCGAGGTCGGGCTGGCGTGGCTGGCGCCGGGGCGGCTGCTGCTGTCGGGCAGCGCCGCGGAGGACGCCACCTACGCCGTGTTCGAGCTGCGGCTCGACGACGCATCGGCGCTGCGCGGGCCGCCGGTCGTGCGGTGGCGGGCGGCGGACGCGATGATGGTGCGGCTGTTCGACGCCGCCGGCGGGCGCGTGCTCGTCGAGCTCGCGACGTCGCGCCAGCGGCTGTTCCGGTGGCGCGACGGGCGCGCCGCCGAGCTGCCGTCGGCCTACGTCGGGCTGCGGGTGACCGCGTACGATCGCGCGCGCGGCGAGGCGCTCGCGTTCGGGCCGGGGCAGCTCGTGCGGTTCGACGTCGACCGGTTCACCCGCACGGTCGCGCCGGGCGACGGCCACGTGCTCCCGACGCTGCACGCCGGCCGCGCGGTGCAGGTCGAGCCGCGCGGCCACAACACGTGGGCGCTGGTCGAGCTCGGCGGCCTCGGCGACGGCGCCGCCGCGCGCGACGTCCTGACGTTCGCGTGGCCGGCCGAGCACGGCGCGCCGCACGTGCGGTGCAGCCCGCTCGCGACCGAGCGGTGCGTGCTCGCGTCGCGCGACGGACGCGCGCTCCACGTCGCGGCGCTCGGCGAGCGCGGGCCGGCGGCGCCGGTGGTCGTGCCGGAGCCGAGCTGGAACCCCGACGTGTCGCGCGACGGCCGGCGCGTCCTGGTGCCGACGGTCGGCGGCGATCTGCTCGACGTCGACGTCGTCACCGGCGCCGCGACGACGGTGACCCACGTCGACCCGGCGTGCCGGATGCGCACGGTGCGGTGGATCGACGACGGCCCGCGCGCGTGGGTCGTCTTGCTGTGCCCCGATCGGTTCGCGATCGCGCGGGTCGGCCCCGGTGAGGCGCCCGAGGAGATCGTGCGCGTCGACGGCTGGATCAGCGGCGTCGAGGCGATGCCGGACGGCGGCGTGCTGTACTCGGTGATGGACTGGGATCCCCAGCTCGCGATCGTCGACGGGCTGTGAGCCGGAGGACCGATGGACCTGCTGACCGCCACGCTCCGCACCGAGGACATCGTCGCCCAGCTCGCGGCGCCGACGCTGGCCGAGCGCGACCGCGCGACCGCGACCGCGCTCGCCCTCGGCGCGCCGGTCGCGGCGCGGCTGCTCGACGGCGTCGACGCGCTGGCGCCGACCGACAAGGGCCGCCGGCTGTGGACGTTCCACGGCCTGCACATGCGGCGCGCCGCGCAGCGGCTGCGCGATCCGCGGCCGGTCGAGCTGCGTCACCGCGGCACGCTCGGCGAGGCGATCGCGATCCTCGCCGCCGAGGCGGGCGTGCCGGTCGCCGAGCCGCTGGCCGGCGCGGCGCTGCCGGTCGACGTCGACCTGCGGGGCTTCACGCTGCTGCAGGCGCTCGACGCGGTGTGCGCGGCGGCGGGCGCGCGCGGGGCGCAGGGCCGGCGCGGCGCGCTCGCGACCGAGGCCGAGCCGCTGCCGCCGTTCCCGACCGCGTACGACGGCGTGTGGCGGGTCCGCGCGGTGGAGGCGCGGGTCGAGCGCGTCACCGACTTCGTCGCGACGCGCGCGCGCGCGACGGTGCGGCTGCAGGTCGACTGGGAGTGGCCGGTCGCGTCGGTCGGCCCGCCGCGGCTGACCCTCGCCGGGCCGGGGCGGGTGGAGGAGCCGGTCGCGCACGGCGCCGGCGCCGAGATCGTCGTCGGGCTCGACGACGTCGGCGGCGACGGGCCGCTGCGGTTGCACGGCGAGCTCGAGGCGGTGTTCGCGCTCGATCACGAGGAGCTGCGGATCACGCCCGGCGGCGGCGAGGTCGAGGCGCACGGGCTCGCGGTGCGGATCGAGCGCCAGGACGACGCTGGCTGCGTGCTGCGCGTCGAGCCGCGCGCCGAGCTGCGCGCGCGCGGCGACGCCGGGCTGGTCGGCGTCCCTGGCTCGGTGCTGTGCCTCGGCGCCGGCGGGCGCGAGGTGCTGGTGTCGGTCCATCGCATCCGCTCGGTCGGCGTCGCCAGCGAGGCGTGGGGTGTCCGGCCGCCGGACGACTTCGGCCCGATCGCGGAGCTGCGGCTGCGCGCCGCCGCGCGCCTCGAGTCGCGGCGGATCGCGCTCGACCTGGCGATCCCGCGGCCGTAGCGACCGCGCCGGCGCGTCAGGCGTACTGCGCCGCGAGGTAGTCGCGCAGCGGGTGCGCCGCGCTCTCGGCCTGGGCGCGCAGCGCGCGGCGGTCGAGCGCGACCCGGCGCAGCGACACGTCGACGCGGCCGGGCGCGGCGTCGATCACCGCGTACTGGGCGTGGTCCAGGATCGTCGGCGGCCGGCGCGCGACGTGCTCGAGGAACGGCAACCCGACGCTCCCCGGGTTGACCAGCAGGTCGCCGCGGTGGTGCCGCGTCAGCGGCAGGTGGGTGTGGCCGCCCGCCATGACGCGCGCCCGGCCGGTGGCGAGCGCGTCGGCGAGCGCGTCGTCGGGCAGGGTCGCCAGCAGGTCCTCGGTGTTCGATCGCGGCGAGCCGTGGAACACCCGCAGCGTGACGCCGTCCGCCAGCGGCAGCTCGAGCCCGTCGAGCCAGGTCGCGACGCGGTCGAAGTCGCTCGCGCGCAGCTCGGCGCGGCACCACGCGACCGCCTCGGCGATCACCGGCGCCTCGCTGTACTCGTGGACCTTCTCCGGCCGCAGCAGGAACTCGTCGTGGTTGCCGAGGATGCACGGCCCGCCGAGGTCGGCGACGGCATCGAGCACCTCGCGCGGGCGCGCGCCCAGGGTCGCGACGTCGCCGAGGCACACCACGACGTCCGGCGCGGTGTGCGCCAGCTCGCGCCGCACCGCGGCGACGGCGACCTCGTTGCCGTGGAGGTCCGAGATCAGCGCGACCCGCACGGCCCGAGTATGCCCGGGCATCCGGCCACTTGGCACGGCGAGGTCGGCTCACGGTCACCTTGCTCGCATCCCTGGGGGCGTCTCGGGGCACCATGGAGGTAGATGCTCCGTCCTGGCCTGCTCGCCGCGCCGCTCGCTGCCCTCGTCGTCGCCGGCTGCGCGTTCGACCGCTCCGGGATCGCGGGCGACGGCGGGACGACGGCGCCGGACGCGGACCCGACGACGCCAGACGCGGATCCGACGGCGCCGGACGCGGATCCGACGGCGCCGGACGCGGCCGACTGCGTGAGCTGGCCCGCCGTCAACGTCACCCCGTGCGACGACGCGCTGCCGGCGCCGGCCGGGCTGGCGATCGGGACCGGTCGCCACCGCTACGACACCTCGACCGGCGTGCTCACCGCACCGGGCGGCGCGACGTCGACGCCGCCGTCGGTGATCATGGCACAGCCCGACGGGCCTGACGTCCGCGTGCTCGTCGTGACCACGCTCGACGTCGCCGCCGACGGCGGCCTGACGGTCGAGGGCGAGCACCCGCTGCTCGTCGTCGTCCACGGCGACGCGACGATCGCGGGCCTGATCGACGTCTCGGCGCGACGCGACAACGACGGCGACGGGCTCGCCGGCCCCGGCGCGGGCGCGGCCGCGTGCGCGCCGGCCGAGGTGCTCGACGGTGAGCCGTCGACCGGGCTGGGCGGCGGCGGCGGCGCGGGCGGCGGCGGCTACGGCGAGGACGGTGGCGACGGCGGCGACGGCCACGGCATGAACCACGGCGACAAGGGCGCCAAGGGGCCCAAGAACGGCAACGACACGATCGAGCCGCTGCGCGGCGGGTGCCGCGGCGGCGACGGCGGCGACGACGGCGACGTCCTCGGCGGCGACGGCGGCGGCGTGGGCGGCGAGGCCGGCGGCGCGATCGAGATCACGGCGCTCGGGACGATCACCGTGTCGGGCACGATCGCGGCGGGCGGGCTCGGCGGCGCGGCGGCGTCGCAGGTGCGCGGCGGCGGCGGCGGCGGCGGCACCGGCGGGGCGATCCTGCTCGACGGCGAGGACGTGAGCATCACCGCCGCCGCGGCGCTGTGCGCCAACGGCGGCGGCGGCGGCGAGGGTGGGCAGCTCGGCATCGCGCTGTCCGAGGACGGCCACGACGCGACGTGCGACGAGGCGCGCGCCCCGGGCGGCGCGGTGCAGACCGACGGCGGCGATGGGGGCGCCGGTGGCGCCGCCGGCGGGATGACGCGCAAGGGCGAGAGCGGCGACAACGGCGCGGCCGAGGCCGGCGGCGGCGGCGGCGGCGGCAGCTCGGGCAAGATCCGCGCGCGCGGCCGCGGCTCGCGCTCGATCGCGAGCGGCGCCGTCGTGTCACCGCCCGCGGCGATGTAGCCGGCGCCTGCGTCCCGCCGGCGCGGCCGCCGGTCCCGCCGCCGGCCCGGCTATCATGCGGCGGTGCACGCGCGCGACGGCCTCGAGGTCAGGCGCATCGGGCGCGACGGCGCGGCCGCCGCGGCGGCCGTGCTCGGGCGCGCGTTCGTCGACGATCCGAGCTGGAGGTTCGTGTTCCCCGACGACGCGACGCGCGCGGCGCGGACGGCGCGGCTGCTCGGCGCGGTGATCACGCGGTTCTTCGTTGGTCTTGGCGAGGCGTGGGTGGTCGCCGACGCCGGCGCGACCGTCGCGACCGCGATCTGGGCGCCTCCGGGCCGCCACGTCATGCCGGCGCGCACGGCGCTCGCGCTCGCGCCGCTCGCGGTGCGCCTGATCGGCCGGCGCCTGCCGCGCGCCTACCCGATGTTCCGCGCGATGGAGACGCGCCACCCTACCGAGCCGCACTGGTACCTGGCCGCGCTCGGCGTCGATCCCGCGCACCAGGGGCGCGGCCACGGCGCGCGCCTGCTCGCGCCGGTGCTCGAGCGCGCCGACGCCACGCGCACGCTGGCATGGCTCGAGTCGACCAACCCGAGGAACCACGCGTTCTACCGCCGGATGGGATTCGACGTCGCCGAGCAGGTCGCGATCGCCGGCGGCCCGACGATCACGTTCTTCGCCCGCGCGCCGCGGTGACGCCGCCCGGGCGGGAGACGGAGACGGAGACGGAGACGGAGACGGAGACGGAGACGGAGACGGAGACGGAGACGGAGACGGAGACGGAGACGGAGACGGAGACGGAGACGGGCTAGCGGCCGCGGCGCGGCGGCGTGGCGGTGCCAGGCGCCGTGGCGTGGCGCGCGTCCCACGACCGTCCGGGAGACCGCGAACACCGGCGCCGGGCCAAGTAGGGGCCCGGCGCCTCGATGCTCGAGCGATCGCCGCGGAGGGTCCGAGAACCGGACATCAGGGATGGAGGGGCCGGTCGATTCTCGCGCGGGCGTGCACTTTGGGCTTGACGGGGTAG
>WYBA01000237.1 GCA_011526095.1 Myxococcales bacterium
GCGTCAGCGTCGAGACCGTCGTCGGCTGGCGCACCTGGAACCCTGGCCTCGGCGAGCAGAGCTTCGACCGCGACGGCAACCCGATGACGCCGTTCAACCCGACGAACGGCACGGTGGCCGAGCCGGACGTTGACCCGGAGACGGTGGTCGATGTGGCAACGGGCGGCCTCGGCCTGCTGAAAGGGCTCTGGCGCCGCTCCATACGCTCGACGGCGGGCGGTGGTGGTTTCGGACCGCATGTCCCCGGGGCGGGACTGGGCGAAGGACGAACGGTGTTCAGCGTGGGGCCATATCGCCCTTCGGCTCCAGGACTGGAGAATCATCACGGCGTGTTGGATGTCTGGGCGAGCCACAACATCCGTGGCTACGTCAGCCGAGCAGCGGGGACGCCAACGATAGCGCTCACGAAGGCTCAGCATGACGCCACGAAAGCAGTGTATCGCGAGTGGCTGTTTGAGAAGACGGGTAGAAGGGTTGGCGGTTCCGTGGACTGGACCAAGGTTGGACCTCGTGAGATCCAGGACCTGGCGAACCGCATGTTTGACGCGGCTGGCGTGGCCGATGAGGCTCGTTCCGAGTACTTTCGTGCGTTCCACCAGTACATCTACGGATTGGCCGAATGACTGAATTGCAGCGACTCGTCCGCCGGATTTCGAACACCCAGGGTTGCAGCCTTGATCAGCTGGGGGCGTATCCTCACTTGCGGGACTGCGATCGACTGCCTGATGATCTGGCTGAGTTCTATCGATTGTGTGGGGGCGCACGACTCTTCGAGGCGAGCCCATACTCCACACGAATCGTGGGGCCTGAGGAGTTCGTACGTTCAAACCCCGTGATCGTGGGAAGCGAGCACCCTGACGATATCTCAGACTATTGGTATGTCGTGGTTAAGGGCGGAGAGGAAGAGACCATCAGTATCGACTGCGGCAGTGGCAGACTTGGACGATGTTATGACAGCTTCTGGGATAGACACGGCGTTGCGGGCGATTGTCGTGTCGTCGCGCTGTCGTTCACTGAGTTGGTTTCGAGGTTGCTCGATGCTTGCGGGGGCTACTGGTACTGGCTCGCCAGTGATTGGCGCGGATACGGGGACGCGTACGATGTTCGCTAGTCGTGAGCACGAGTACACGGTGTCCCTTCGTCGCGGTAGCCGCGATCTCCGACGCCGGCCGCGGAATGCACGCCGCGCGCTCGGAAGGAAGGGGCGGGTGATGAGTGGAGTTCGCTTCCCCTGGATGTTTGTTCTTCCTAGCCTTCCTAGCCTCTCAGGCTGCCTCCCACCGCAGGAGCTCCTGCTTTCCGTCTCCAACGCCACGGGCTCCGAGTACGCGGTCATCGAGGCCCCGGATGGTGAGCTGTACGTGGAGGAGCAGCCGGAGGGTGCCTGGAGCGTGGAGATCGAGCGCGGCAGCACGGTCACGCTGGTGCGGCCCGATGCGCTGCCGACGCTGTCAACGATGGTGGAGGTCGGTGAGCGGGCGCGCGGCCTGTCGTTCCCCGGCCGCGGCGCGACCCCGCCCGCCGAGGAGACGCGCGGGATCGAGCTGAGCTGGTCGCCTCGCGCGGATGCCGCGCAGTACGTGGTCACGGTCCACTGCTGGCCTCGCCCGGGCGGCGCGCAGTGGTCCAGCGAGCCGGTCGAGGTCGTGGCGGCGCCCGAGTCACCGATCGCGCGCGCGGAGGTCGAGGCGCCGGTCGGCTGCGACGAGCTCACCGTGTTCCTCGTCGCCCGCGCCAGCAGCGGTGGGCCGCTGGCGACGATGCGCGGCGCCGCCGCGCTGGATGCCTGGTCGGACGCCGCCGAGCTCGAGGGCGAGTGGCGCGACGTGCTGCGGTACCGCCGCAGGCTGGCGGACCTGCCGAGGGGCACGACCTCCGCGTACGTCGTCGTGCGCAACGACCCATCGTGGGGCACGACCTACTTCGAGACGAGCGCGAGGGTGGACGTCACCGCACCGTCGACGGTCGACGTCGAGCTCCGCATCGCGGACGACACGCTCCGCGAGACGATCTACCTGCACGGCCCGTCGGAGGGCTGGCTCGCGGTCAGCCGTCAGTTCCACCCGAGGTACGGAGTCACGCCGCCGCTGCCGGACTGGCTGCCGTGGGTGGAGGGGACCGCGATCGACGAGGTCGCGCGCGAGGTGACCTGGATGGCGCGAGGCGGCGCCGCGTTCGAGCGGGTGATCCTGAACCTGGACGCCGATCGCAGCGGCGTGCCCGAGTGGTCGATCAACGCGCCGGCGTCGGCCGTGACGTCGACGACCCTCGCGCTGCCCGCCCTCCGGCCCCAGGAGCAGGCGATGCTGCCGGGCTTCGCCGACGGCGCGGTGGTCGTGACGCTGTACGCGGAGTCCGGTGTGTACGAGCAGCAGAGCGTGGGCTGGACGCTGCAGGGTGAGTGAAGTCAGGATTCGAGAGGAGTCGAGGATGTCTGGAACTGGTTCCCCGCGGCGCGCGCTGGTGCGCGCCGTCGCGGCGCTCGCGCTGGTCGGCGCGACGTCGTGCTCGTTCGTGACCATGCCGAAGCTGCCGCCGGCCTACCGCGCCGACGTCGCGCCGCGGTGCGCGTTCGCGCGCGGCGCGGTCTACACGGACTACGTCTTGACGGCGATGGCGACGGAGCTCGTGCTGGCGTACGCCTTCATCGTCGAGCCCGCGGACCGCGACGACCAGGAGGAGATCGTCCAGTCCGCCGTGATGTACGGGCTCGCCGGTGTGGCAGCCTTCACCTCGGCGCGATGGGGCGCAGCGCGCCGACGCGAGTGCAAGGCGGCTCGTGCGGCGCATGAGGACTGGCTGCGGTCGCTTCCTGCCGAGCCGGGACAGCCCCCGCCGTACGCGGCGCCGGGAGCCGCGCCATGAGGGCCCGCGCCCTCATCGCGGCCGCGCTCGCCGCGTCCGTGCCCGCCTGCTCGATCGTCGCCAACGACAGCCTGTCTCGCGGCTACCGGCCGGAGCGGCAGCCCGACTGCCACGCTCACGTCGTGCCGATCGTCGGTGACATCGCGGTCGCCACGGTGTCAGTCGCGGGGCTCGGCCTGGTGACATGGGACGAAGATGGCTGGCGCAGCGGCGACTCCGAGGATCGCAAGGGGGCCGCCTATCTGGTCGGCACCGCCGTCGCCGCCGCGGTCTCCGCCGCGTGGGGTGTCCGTCAGATGCGCCGCTGCGACGCCGCGTTCGCCGCGCACGAGCGCTGGGTCGCCGAGCGCGCGTGGGGCCGCGCGGCGGTGGCGGGCGAGCCCGCGCCAGCGGACGCCTCGACCGCTCCTGCCGGGGAGGCGGACACGCCGGCGCGCCCCTGACCAGGCTCCCCTCGGGCAGCGAGTTCGTCGTTGGAGCTCCCAGGGGGCAGTGCTAGTTTTTCCATGGTCGCGCACGGATTCCCATCGCCGCGCCCACAGGAGCCCCCATGAGTGACCAATCGCAGATCTCGGCGACGGTGTCGGCCGCCACGAAGGAGCGGCTGGATCGCTTCACCGAGCGCCACGGCCTGAAGAAGAACTACGTGGTCGAGCAGGCGCTGATCTACTTCATGGAGGCGCGCCGGGAGCTGCCGGACGAGGCGCTCGTGCCGGCGAGGATCCTGCTCGAGAACAAGTCGTTCGATCGCCTGGTCGAGGCGCTCGCGCGCCCGGCGGCCCCCACCAAGGGCCTGCGCGAGCTGATGCGTGGCCGGGGCCGTTGAGATCCGCCCGCTCGCCCGCGACGACGATCGCGGCGGCTTCTCGTGCGGGCACCCCGACCTCGACAGGTTCTTCGAGCACTACGCGGGGCAGAACCAGTTCAAGCTCCACCTCGCCGTCACGTACGTCGCGGTGGTCGAGGGGCGCATCGTCGGGTTCGCCACGGTCGCTCCGGCGTCGGTCGAGCGCGCGGCGGTCCCCAGCGCCCGGCTGAGGAAGCGGCTGCCGAGCTACCCGCTGCCCGTGTTGCGGCTGGCTCGCCTGGGCGTCGACACGCGGGCGCAGGGCCTCGGCATCGGCCGCGCGCTCCTGCGCCACGTCCTCGCCCTGGCGGTCCACCAGCGAGATCGCCTGGGCTGCGTCGGCGTGGTCACCGACGCCAAGCCCGACGCGGTGGCCTTCTATGAAGGGCTCGGCTTCGCGCCGCTCGAGGGCGTACGCGAGGGCCTCCTCGTCTCGGAGCCGCTGCCGATGTTCCTCGGCATCGAGACGATCGCGGCCGCGGTCGAGCCCTGACGGCCGCGGCACGCGCGTTGCTACCCTCCCACCCGTGCGCGCCCCGCTGCTGCTTCTCGCCACGGTCCTGGCCGCCAGCGTCGGATGTTCCGACAGTCCGGACGCGGCCGGTGACGCATCTCTCGACGGCGCGGGCGCGCCCGACGCGGCCCTCCCGGATGCGGCCGGCCCCGACGCCGGGCCGGCGTGCCCGGCGTCGGACGTGGTGGATAACGGGACGGCGTCGGAGGTGACGGTGGCCGGCGACGTGGGCTCGACGATGGGGATCTTCGACCCGAGCATCGTGTACCCGGCCGATGCGCCCGCCGGGGCGATGGCCTACTCGTCGGTGCCGGATCAGCTGACGATCCGGACGCGGGTGGCGGTGTCGTCTGACCACGGCGAGAGCTGGACGTACGTCGCGGAGGTCAACACGCCCGAGGCGGCGACGCTGGCGTCGTCGGACGCGACCGAGTGCCCCGGCGGCGCGTGCAGCGGCAACCTCATCTCGGAGGTGTCGTCGCTCGTCTACGACGCCGACGATCCGGACGCGGCGCGGCGGTGGAAGCTGTTCGCGCACCGCTACCTGGTCGGCGCGGGCGTCGCGCTGCACTACCGGATCGGCACGATCACGCTGCAGACGGCGGCGCAGGTCGAGGGGCCGTGGACGGCGCCGCAGAAGCTGATCGGCTGGACCTCGCCGGCGCCGTACTCGTCCGAGGGCGTCGTGACGAACGCGACCACGCTCGCCGGCATGGCGGACTGCCTGGCGCTGACCGAGCCGGGCGCGCTGTGGCTGCCGGGCTCGCTCCACCTCGCGGTCGGCTGCGTCTACCTCGACGGCGTCACGCCGCGGATCCGGATCGAGCTCTTGCGCTCGACCGACCACGCGGCGTCGTGGACTCCGCTGGGCACGCTGCTGCGCCCCACCGACGCGGCCTGCCTCACGCCGGGCGCGTCGATCAACGCCGCGGAGCTGTTCGCGCACGACGGCGCCGTCCACGTCACGGCGACGCCGTCGGACAGCGCCGGGTACCACGGGTGCCTCGTGTTCCCCGTCGACGACCTCGCGACCGCCGCGGTCGCGCGCGACGACGACGGCGTCGCGTGGCCGTCGCGGACGATCACGACCGCGCCCGACCGGTTCACCGGCGCCTGCGCGTTCGCCGCCGGCGCCGGGGGCTACACCGTCCCGGTCGGCTTCCTCGGCACGACGCGGCCGTTCCGCATCTTCCGCGGTGGCCTCGCGACGCCGTGACGGCGCGGCGCTACTTCGGCGCCGCCGCGCCCGCGACGAACGCGAACTTGTCGGGCGTCCACGTCCACACCTTGCCGTCGCCGACCAGCGCGCCGTCGGAGCGCAGCTCGATCTTGCGCGGCGTCACCTCGTCGCCCTCGTACTCCTCGACGGTGCCAGCGAACACCTCGACGAACGCCTCGCCCTTGCGCTTGAACACGTGCAGGGTCTCGGCGCCGGCGTTGCGCCCGCCCGACTGCTCGACGTAGACGATCTCGAGCTCGGGATCGGGCACGACCTGCCCGGCCCACGCGCCGATCGGCTCGGTCTGCGAGCCGCCGCAGTCGGCGATCGCGCCGCTCGATCTTGCGATCACCTTGCCGCCCGCGAGCGCGAACACGCCGTGCGCGAGCGACGCGCCGACCTGCTCGTCGCCCGGCAGGTCCGCCGCGACGTCGGCCGCGAGCGCGTCGATCACCTCGGTGTCGCCGCCGTCGCAGTCGGGGGCGACCATCGGCACCTTGTCGGCGAGCGCGTCGCGCTCCGCGCCGTACAGCCGGCTCGCGGTGACCAGGGCGAGGAACCCTGGCAGCTCGTCGATCGGCTTGCCCACCGCAGGCGCGGCGTCGGCGGGCGGGGCGGGGCGCGCGTCCTCCGCGGGCAGCTTCGGCGTCGACGCCTTGGCGTTGTCGGGGGCCTTGTCGCTGTCCGGGCCGCACGCGGCGGTCAGCGTGGACACGAGCGCGAGCGCGCACGGGACAGCGACGGTGACGACGGGCTTGCAGCGGACGAGCAGGCGGCGCATGGTGCGCCGAGTCTGCCATGTCCTCGCCGTCCGTGACGCCGCCCGCCTCGGTCTCCGAGCTGCTCCGCGCGTTCCCCGTCGTCCTCGCCCCGATGGAGGACGTCACCGACGCCGTCTTCCGCCGGATCTGCCGCGGCGTCGGCGCCGAGCTGTGCGTCACCGAGTTCGTCCACGCCCAGCACATGGTCGCGCGCACCTCGCTGGCGCGCCGCAAGGCGCTGCTCGCGCCCGACGACCAGCCGACGGCCATCCAGATCTACGGGCCGGATCCGGCGATGCTGATGCAGGCGGCGGAGATCGCGGCCGAGGCGCGACCCGCGTTCATCGACATCAACTGCGGCTGCTGGGTCCCGCGCGTCGCGCGCAAGGGCGCCGGCGCCGCCTGGCTGCGCGACCCGGCGGCGATGGTCGAGATGGCGCGCCGCGTGGTCGCCGCGGCCGGGATGCCCGTGACGGTCAAGACACGGATCGGGCTCGGCCCCGAGTCGCACATGCCGATCATCGACCTGGCGCGCCGGCTCGAGGACGTCGGCGTCGCCGCGCTCACGATCCACTGCCGGACCGCGCACATGGGCCACACCGGCGTGGCCGACTGGGCGTGGGCGCGGCGCGCGCGCGAGGTCGTGTCGATCCCGGTCGTGGTCAATGGCGACGTCCGGACCGCGGACGATGTCGCCCGCGCGCTCGACGAGACCGGGTGCGCGGGCGTCATGATCGGCCGCGGCGCGATCGACCACCCGTGGGTGTTCCGCGAGGCGCGCGCGCGCCTCGCCGGCGCCCCGGTCGTCCCGCCGACCGACGCCGAGCGCGCCGCGCTGTACCGCGCGATCCTGCGTGCCAACGTCGCGGCGCGTGGTGAGCGCGCCGGCGTGCCGGTGACGCGGCGCCACCTCGCCGTGCTCGGCCCGGCGTGGGCGCGCGCGGTCCGGCCGAGCCTGTTCGCGGCGACGACGGTGGCGGAGGTCGACGACGTGCTCGGGGAGGGCAGGGCGCGGCCGGCCGGCGGTCCGCCCGCGCCGACCGGTGACGCCACGATGGAGTTCTGAGCCCGGCTCCGCTACGATCGCGCACCGATGCCCGCACGGACGCACCCCTCGCCGGGAGCGGTCCAGCCAGGCGGTGCCGCCGGCGCCGCGGTCGTGCGGCGCGGGCGCGGCGTCGCCGCCGGCCTCATGGCCTGCGCGCTCGGCGTCGCCTCGACGCTCGCGTTCGCCGCGCCGCAGCGGCCGGTCGCGCTCATGATCGGCGCGCTGGTCGCCCTGGCCGCCGTGATCGTGGCGCTGATGGCGACCGGGCTGTGGCACCGCGGGCCGGTCGCGGTGCGCGGCACGGCCCTGGTCGTGGTCGCGGCGACCACCGGCGTCGCGGGGCACTACTTCGGCGTGCACGGCACGCTCGCGGCGGTGCTGGCGCCCTTGCTCGTCATCCTCGGGCTGGCGGTCGAACCGCCGGTGCAGCCGCGGTGGATGGGCGTCGGCGTCCACGTCAGCATCGCCGGCAGCCAGCTCGTCGTGTTCACGCTGGTGGTCGTGGGGGCGCTGCCCGACGTCGCGCTCGTGCCGGTGCACCTCGACGGTCACCCTGTCTGGCACGCCGTCGTCGCGCACGTCGGGCTGCAGGGGATCTACGCCGGGGCGTTCGTCGCAGGCGGCGCGGCGGCGCGCCGCTACCACCGCCTCGTCGACGACATCGAGGCGGCGTCGCGCGCCGCCGATCGCCACGACGCGCTCCTGGCCGAGGCCCGCGCCGACTACGCGCGCGCGATCGAGCTGGCGCGGCACGGCGCGGTGGCGCCGCCCGGGCCGCGCGCGCTCGGGCGCGGGGCGCCGACCGACGAGCCGAGCTCGGCCACGCTCGAGCAAGCGACCGGCGGGCTGACGGTCGAGGACCCGATGGTCGTGACGTCGGCGGACCCGACCGACGCCGACCCGGTCGCGGCCGCGAGCCGCGCGGTGGCTCGCCGCGACGAGTCGCGGGTGGACTCGTCGTCGTCGGGCGCGCCGGTGTCGTCGGGCATCTTCGGCCCCGTGGCCCCCGACACCGCCGCGTGGCAGGCGGCCTACCACGCGCGGATGCGCCAGCAGGACGCGGTCGGCCTCGCGCTGTGCGTCGTCGGCGGCGTGCTGCTCGCGACGATCACGATCGATCCGCTGCCGCGCGTCGTCGCGCTGGTGTCGATCGGCGGCATCGCCACGGCGTTCCTGCTCCGCCAGTGGCATCGTCGTCGCGCCCCCGACTCGACCAGCTACGGCGCGTGGATCGTCGTCGCCGTGCTCGGCGCCGGGCCGCTCTACGCGTGGGGCGTCCACTCGGCGATCACCTCGGTGACGACGAGCCTGCTGTTCGCCGGCGGCCTGTTCCGCCCGCCGCGCCGTGGCCTCGGGGTCCGCGTGCTCGCGCTCGCCGGCGCGATGGCCGCGCAGCTCGCGCTGTTCGTGCTGGTCCTCGCCGACGTGCTGCCGGATCAGAGCAACGTGCCGGTGCTGCTGCCGGGCCAGTCGACGCGGGACGCCGTGCTGCAGCACGGCGTGCTCCAGCTCGCGTGCGTCGGCGCGTTCGTCGCCGGGACCGTGGTCGACCGGCGGTTCGCCGACGCCTTCCGCCAGGCCGAGGCCGCCCACCACGACGCCCTGCGCCGCGCCGCGCAGGTGCGCGAGACCCGCGCCGAGATCGACGAGGCGCTGCGCCGGATCGGCGGCGGGCTGTTCACCGGCACGACCGTGAGCGGCTACGCGGTCGGGCGTCTACTCGGCCGCGGCGGGATGGGCGAGGTCTACGAGGCGGTGGATCCCGACGGCGGGCGCGTCGCGCTCAAGCTGATCCGCGCCGATCGCGCCGGCGACCCCGCGTCGCTGGCGCGCTTCACCGCCGAGGCCGACGTGCTGACGCGGATCGAGAGCCCGTACGTCGCGCGCGTGTTCGCGATCGGCGGCGGCGGCCCCGGCGAGCTGCCGTCGATCGCGATGGAGTACGTCGAGGGGCGCTCGCTCGCCGAGCTGCTGCGCGAGCGCGAGCGCCTGTCGTCGGCCGGGGTCGCGTCGCTGGTGCGCGACATCGCGCGCGGGCTGCACGAGGTCCACGCCGCCGGGTTCATCCACCTCGACGTCAAGCCGAGCAACATCGTGCTGACCGAGCGGGTCGAGCTCGCGTCGCGGTGGTGCCTGATCGACTTCGGCGTGGCGCGGCTCGCCGCGCGCGCCGCGCCCGACGCGATCGCGGGCACGCCGCTGTACATGGCGCCCGAGCACGCGCTCGGCGGCAAGGTCGACGCGCGCGCCGACCTCTACGGCCTGTGCCTGGTGATCTACCGCGCGCTCACCGGGCGCCCCGCGTTCACCGGCGCCGATCGCGTCGCGCTCGCCGAGGCGGCGCGGCGCGGCCCGCCCGATCCGCGCGCGCACGCGGCGATGCACGACGACGTCGTCGCGTTCCTGCGGATCGGCCTGGCGTTCGACCCGGCGGCCCGGTGGGGCAGCGCGCTCGAGCTGCGCACCGCGTTCGAGCGCGCCGTCGCCGGCAAGCTGTCCGACGCGCACCGCGCCCGCGCCGCGGCGCTGGGGGCGTGAGCGTCAGGCCAGCCGCTCGAGGCGCGCGGGCA
>WYBA01000238.1 GCA_011526095.1 Myxococcales bacterium
GCGCGCGCGCCGCCGGCGGCGCCGACCGAGCTCGACCGATCGGCGCGTCGTCGCGCGTCGGCGCACGCCGCGCCCCACGCGGCAGCTCGGCCGCGGTCGAGCTGTCCTCGCCGCCGTCGGTGCCCGGGCCGGTGGCGCCGTCGCCGTAGCCGTCGCTGTCGCGCGCCGCGCGCGCGCGCAGCTCGTCGACGCGGAAGATCACGCTGTTCTCGTCGAGGCCGACCTCGGAACGGTCGCTCGCGAGCTCGCGCCGGTCGATCGGCTGGGTCTGCTTGCCCGGATCGCGAGGGACCTGCGCGCCCGGCGCCGGCGCCTCGACGATCGGCACCGGCTCGCCCACCACCTGGCGCAGGTGCGCCGACAGCTTGGTCGCGGTGAACACCGGCGAGTAGGCGTGGAGGAACCGCTCGAGGTCCGTCGCCATGTCGGCGGCGCTCTGGTAGCGATCCTCGGGGCGCTTGGCCAGCGCGTGCATGACGATCCGCTCGAGCTGCGGCGGCACGCCCTTGCGCAGCCGCGACGGCGGCACGATGTCCGCTTTCCGGACCATCTCGAGCAGCCGCTGCAGATCCTCCTCGAGGTAGAGCATCTGCCCGGTGATCATCTCGTAGAGCACGATGCCGCACGAGAAGATGTCGGAGCGGTGGTCGAGCGGGTCGCCCCACGCCTGCTCCGGGGACATGTAGTAGTACTTGCCCTTGATCACGCCGACCTGGGTCTGGCGCGCGCGCATCGTCGCCTTGGCGATGCCGAAGTCGACGAGCTTGACCTCGCCGGCGTAGCTGATCAGCACGTTCTGGGGCGACACGTCGCGATGGACGATGCCCATCGGCTTGCCGTCGTTGCCGCGCTTGCGGTGGGCGTAGTCGAGGCCGGTCGCCATCTCCTTGGCGACGTAGGCGCAGGTGTCGAGCGGCATGTCGACGTCCTGCTCCGAGCCGCGGCGCAGCACCTTGTAGAGGTCCGCGCCGTCGACGTACTCGAGCGTGATGTAGTAGGTATCGCCGACGCGGCCGAGGTCGAACGTCTGGGCGACGTTGACGTGCTGGAGCTGCACCGCGATCTTCGCCTCGTCGATGAGCATCTGGATGAACTGCTCGTCCTGGGCGAAGTTGGGGTGGATCATCTTGAGCGCGACGTACTTCTCGAACCCCGCGATCCCCCGCGTCTTGGCGAGGTGGATCTCCGCCATCCCGCCGACGGCGATCTGCCGGACGAGACGGTAGGGCCCGAAGGCGCGCTCCCCCATGTGCTACCCGCCGTCGACGCGGGGGCCGGTCAGTCCGGCTCGCCCGCGTCCTCCTCGCGCCGGCCCTGCGCCGTCTCGGGCGTGGGACCTTCGCGGAGGTTGTCGGCGCCGCCGGGGTGGACGAACATGCCCACCAGGCGCAGCGGCGCCTTGGCGCCGCGATCGAACGTGCAGATCACCTCGGTCGCGATGCCGTAGGCGACGTTGACGATGTAGCTGGCGGCGGCGTTCGCGACCAGGTACAGGCCGAGGCCGGCGCCGTACGCCTTGCGGTCGATCTGCACCGGCGACTTCAGGCACTTGTCGATGTACGAGAGGATCGTGTTCTTCGCGAGCCGGCCGAACCGATCGCGCACCGCGATCGCGAACTGGCTGTCGGTCGCGGCGTAGCGAACCGAGACCGGGCGCGGCGAGCGCGACTTGGTGCGGTCGTGCGGATCGATCTCGGCGAAGACCTGGTTGCCGTCCTCGTCGACCGGGGCGTCGTAGAGCGCGTTCATCAGCAGCTCCTCGACCACCTGCCCGATCGCGCTGCGCACCTGGCGCCGCATCTTCGCCTGCTCGGCGAACTGGAGGATCGTCTCGATCGCCTTGCCGCGGCCCTCGAAGTCGCGCAGCCGGATGTAGTGCACCGGCGTGCCCTCGGGGACGTACTTCTCGATCCCGAAGATGTCGCCGGTCAGCAGCTTCTGCGCCGTGACGTAGACGCCGCGGTCGAGCTCCTCGCCGACGATGACGTGGTTCATCCGCGTGTCGCGCAGGTACGAGGTCAGGTCCCCGAGCTGCGCGCGCGGCGTCACGACCGCGGCGTGGGCCTTCTGCCGGAGCATCGGCACCAGCCGATCCACCGAGGAGATGTCGCCCTCGTCGACCGCCATGAACACGTAGCGGTGCGGGATGATCTCCGTCTGGATCGCGTCGATCGAACGCACCGCGTCGACCTCCGCGCCCGCCCTCTCGAGGTTCCCGACGATGCGTCGGAGCTGGTCGAGATTCTGCGAGATCGCGAGGACGCGACGCTTGGACACGGGGTTACCCTCGGTCGCCAACGTGAGCATCTTACAGGAATGAAAGGTTCGCGGTAAAGTTCAGCCACACGGTAGTGAGCACCGCCAAGCCCCGCCTGCTCGTCGTGGACGACGAGCCCGACATGCTCGACTTCGTCGAGCGCGTCATGCGTCGCCACTACGAGGTCACCCGATGCTCCAGCGCCGAGGACGCCATCGAGGCCCTCGACCGCGGCGAGTTCGCCGTCCTGATCACCGATCAGAAGATGCCCCGGGTGTCCGGGCTGGAGCTACTGGCCCGGATCTCGGGTCGCCACTCCCGGCTGGTCCGGGTGCTGCTCTCCGGGTTCACCGACGTCCCGGACATCCAGCGCGCGGTCGAGCAGTCGCACGTCCACGGCTACGTGCTCAAGCCGGTGGACTCGCAGCGCCTGCTCGCCGCGGTGGCGCAGGCGCACGCCGTCCGCGACGGCGCCCCGTTCGTCCCGCCCGAAGAAGTCTGAGCGCGGCGGTGCCGCCGGCGCAGGGCGGACCCGCGCCTCAGTACTTGTAGTTCGCGCCGACGAACACGCGCACGTCCTCGCGCGGGTTGGGCATGAACTCCAGGCGCGGCTCGTAGTCGAAGAACGTGTCGGGCTGGTAGTACCGGCCGTTGAACGCGTTGAACGCCTCGGCGCTGATCTCCAGCTTGTCGGTCGGGGTGTAGGTCAGCCCGATCGACAGCTCCGCGGAGGCCGGCAGCCGGTCCATGACCAGGTCGGTCGGCTGGGTGCGGATGTAGTTGACGACGGTGCCCGACTCGTTCAACACGTCGCCGAGCCCGCACATCATCGCGTCGTTCTCGGCCGCGGTGCAGTAGTGCAGGTTGCGGTGCTCGACCAGCCGGTTGGCGTCCTCCATCGCGCCGAGGATCCGCACGTTGGAGAACGCGCGGAGCTTGTCGTCCGAGACGTTGTAGACGCCGAGCAGGTTGAACCAGTGGTTCGGGATCGCGCGGAGCTCGCCCTTGTCCGCCGTGTTTATGTCCATGTACGTGTAGCCGAGCTCGATCCGGTGGCCGCCCTGGATGTAGAGCTTGCCGAGGAACTCGACGGACTGGATCCCGCGGTCGGCGGTGTTCTGGTAGCGACCGCCGACGATCTGGATGAGGTTCTGGATCCGGGTGTAGCTGTAGTCGAGACGGAAGCTGAGCTCGCGGATCCGGCGCTCGCCCTTGAACAGACGGGCGTTGATCTCGCCCTGGAGCGCGTCGGCGGTCTCGACGCTCAGGTCGGGGCGACCGTCGAGCTGGACGGCCTCGCCGTTGGAGTTGAGGTTGTTGAACACCGGCGGGCGGAAGCCCTGGGAGTAGTTCAGCTTGGCGTGCCAGGCCGGCAGGAAGTTGTAGACGGCCGTGCCGCCGAACGTGAGCTGCGGATCGTAGAAGTTCTCGCCGAGCGCCTCGGGCGCGACGGCGACGCGCGCGCCGACGTCGAGGATCAGCTTCTTGTTCGGCCGCCACTGCGGCGACACGTACGCCGACAGCGCCGTCCGGCTGCCGGGGAACGAGAACGTCAGCGGGCAGCCGTCGATGAACCGCGAGGCGCCGGGGTTGTCCGGATCGCGCTCGCGCGGACACGGCAGCGGCAGCCGCTCCTCCTGGTACGGGGCCACGAAGTTGGCCTCGAGGCCGTCGCCCTGCCGCGCCCGCTTGACGTCGTTGGGGACCCACTCGCGGAACGCCTCGACGCCGTAGAGCACGCGCGCCTTGGCGCCGAGCTCGGCGTCACCGTCGATCGCGGCGCCGGCGCGGAACGTCGACAGGTCGGCGCCGAACGCCAGGCCGCCCTCGAGCAGCCCCTCGATCGGCGCGAGCACCTGGATCTGGCTCATCTGGCGCACGAACTGGTTCACGTACGCCTTGACCGCGACGCCGGCCTTGCCGCCGGCCAGGCGCGTGCGGTGCTCGATCACCGCGTAGCGGTCGTAGTACTGGAAGTTGTTGTCGCGCGACGCCTTCGCCTTGTCGAAGCAGCCGTCGCCCGGGACGATCAGATCGGCGTTGTCGATGTCGCCATCGCCGTCCAGGTCGGTGTTCTGGCACTCCGGCCGGTCGTCCTGGGGGTGGTCCTTGTCGATCACGATGCCCGGGAAGCCCATCGGCAGGTGCCGCTGCGTGTACGGCACCATCACGCGGATCTGGGTCTTGCCGATCGTCAGCTTGGCGAACCCGGAGAACAGGAACGACTGCTCCGGGTTGGCCGTGGTCAGCGGCCCGTAGAGCACGGCCGAGTTCGGCTGCGGCAGCGGCGCCGAGAACAGCTGCTGCGGCATCTGGTAGCCGGGGCCCTGGTACGTCTTGAACATGCCGTGGATGAGCAGCTTGCTGTCATCCGAGAACAGCTCGGTCTTGCCGGCCATGACGTAGCCGTGCATGTACTTGCGGTTGCCGTTGCCGTCGGCGCCGCGGACGCCGACCTCGGCGCCCCAGGAGTCCGAGTCCGAGACCAGATCCTCGGCGTCCTTGGTGATGACGTTGGTGATGCCGAGGAGCGAGTTGGCGCCCCACAGCACGCCGCCGGGGCCGGTGATCAGCTCGACGCGCTTGATCAGCTCGATCGGCACGATCTCGTTCTGCGCCGCGACGTTGACGAACGGCTCGAACAGCGACACGCCGTCGTGGAGGTACTGGGCCGCCTGGTTCTGTCCGCGCACGGTGCCGTGCGGGAACTGGCTGTGGTGGATGCCCACGCTCAGGTACCCGGGGACCGTGTCGATCAGGTCGAAGATGTTGCGGACCTGGCGCTCCGCGATCTCCTCGGAGGTGATGACCGTGACGATCACGGGCGCCTCCTGGACGGTGGTGACGCTACGGGCCGCGCTCTGCACGACGTTGGCGAGGTCGAGCTCGGTGTCGTCCTCCCCGCCACCGCCGCCGTCGTCGCCGGTGTCGAGCACCAGCGCCGGGACCTCGATATCGACCACACCGGGCGCGTCCATGCCCGACGCGTCGGCGTCCTGGGCGACCGCGGGGCTCGGCGCCGCCACGCCCGCGGCGAGCGCCGCGACGCCGAGGGACAGCTTCAGCCGGAGGCTGTTCGTCATCTTCATCGGGGTGGCTTCCTCAGGGGTTGCGCTGCTGCGCCTTGATGAAGTCGACGCGCTCGTTGAGCGGATCGGTGGGCGGGTTCGAGCCGAGCGGACGCTCGGAGCCGATGCCGACGCCCTGGAGCGACTGGAGCTGCACGCCCTCCGCGACGAGGAACTTCACGATCGCGTCGGCGCGGTTCTGGGCGAGCGTCCGGTCCTTGGCCTTCTGCTTCTTGATCGCGTTGGCGCTCTTCGACTTCGTCCCGAGCGGCACGTGGACCTCGACGCGGATCGTCAGCGACCGCTTGCTGATCAGCTCGCCGACCTGGCGGAGGATCGTCTTGCTGGCGTTGGTCAGCTCGGCGGTCCCCGCCTTGAACTCGATCTTGTTGCCCTTGAGGTTGATGCGATCGGTGCCCTCCTCGGGGCCGGTCGTCGTGCGCGAGTCGGGGCAGCCGTCCTCGTCGTCGACGCCGTTGACCGTCTCGGGATCGTTGGGGCACTTGTCGACGCCGTCGGCGAACCCGTCGCCGTCGTTGTCGTCCTCGGGGCAGCCGTCGTCGTCCTCGAACTGGTCGAGATCCTCGGCGCTGTCGGGGCAGCGGTCGGCGACGTCGGTGATGCTGTCGCCGTCGTTGTCGCGCTCGGGGCAGCCGTCGTCGTCCTGGAACGCGTCGCGATCCTCGGGCTCGTCGGCGCACGAGTCGTTGGCGTCGACCACGCCGTCGCCGTCGTTGTCGACGTCGGGGCAGCCGTCGTCGTCCTGGTAGCCGTCGCGGTCCTCGCTGTCCTCGGGGCAGGCGTCGGACACGTCGGGCAGGCCGTCGCCGTCGCTGTCGCCGCGGCCGATCCGCGCGACGTCGCGCGGCTGCGGTGACCAGGTGATGCCCGCGGTGACGCGGAAGTCGTCGCCGCGCGCGCCGACCAGGCCGACGCCGCCGAGGGCGTTGGCGGTGACGTGCGGGTTGATCCGGTAGGACACGCCGGCCATCGCGTAGGCCGCGAGGTCGCCGGCGCCGGCGTCGCCGTAGTAGTCGGCGTCCTCGAGGTCGTCGCACGAGCTGCCGTCGTCGCGCTCGCAGCTGCCGAGCCCGGCGGCGTCGGACAGCCCGCCCGGCAGCGGGATGAACCCGACCGCCTCGGCGCTCGCCACGATGTCCGGCGACAGCTCGTAGTTGACGCCCGCGCCGGCGATCAGCTCGGAGCCGACGTCGAGCACGACCTGGGCGTCGTCCTCGGTCAGCGACATCGAGTCGGCGCCGGTGCCGAACGGATCGTACGCCTCGATCACGGTGCGCTCGCGCAGCCGGGCGCCGAGGTTGAACACGAACTTGGTGGCGTGGACCTGGTCCAGCCGGTAGTCGACGAGCAGCCGCGGCTCGATCACGAAGCTGCGGTCGCCGAGGAACACCTCGTCCTCGCCGAACGGCAGGCCCGCGCCGACCATCGCCGCCACCGCGAGCTTGTCGTTCGACATCACCAGGTACTTGGCGACCAGGCGGACGTCGAGCGGGCCCGCGAGCTGCTGCGGCTCGAACCCGCCGGCGGGGTCGAGGTTCGACAGCGGCCGCAGCGACTGCAGGCCGGTCGACGGCAGGCCGGCGCCGCCCGAGTCGTAGCGGCCGCGCTCACCGTAGCCCTCGCCGAGCTCGATCCGGTACGCCGCGACGTCGAAGCCGATCGTCAGCTTCTGGGTCAGCGCGAAGCCGAACGCGACGTTGAACTGGATCACCTGGTCGATGACCGTGTCGGACTCGACGTCGCCGACGCCGTCGGTCGTGGCGCCGCCGATGCCGGGCACGGTGAGCGACAGCGGCTTCTGGGCGAACCCGAGCCACAGGCGCCACGACAGGTCGCGCTTGGGCATCGGGCGGGCGCCCTCGAGCGACCACACGCCGCTGTGATCGACGGCCGGGCGGAACAGCGCCGCGTCCACGCCCGCCGTCGAGTCGGCGTGGGCGGAGGGGGCGAGCAGGCCGAGGCCTGCGGCCACCCCGGCGGCGAACAGCGCGACGGGCTTGGTCATGGATGGGCTCACGGGCAGGCGGCGCCGGCGGGGGTCTCCGCGAACCGCGGGTTGATGAAGTAGACGCCGGGGATGGACGCGGCGAGGTCGCTCGGCCACTGGCAGCCGCTCGGCTCGCCGCCGGTGCCGGAGTGCTCGACGAGCGACGAGTTGAGCAGCAGCGCGGTGCCGTTGGCGCCGGTCGGGCCGTTGGTGACCACGGTGGTGCGCGACAGCGGCGCGGTGTCGCTGAAGTAGTAGTCGTCGTTGGGGCGGGCGCCGTTGGAGTCGGTGACCGTCACGCCGGACACCGGGTTGGTGCCGTACTGGAAGATCGACACGAACACGCCGCGCGCGGCGAACGTCGGGCTCAGTTCGACGTCGGCCGACCAGTCGGTGTCGAGCTCGTTACGGACGACGTAGGTCTTCTGGCCGGTCCGGACCTGGCCGGACGACACCGGGAACGCCACGCCGCTGAGCTTGTGGTTGTCGTCCTCGCCGGCGGCGTCGTCGACGCCGATGCCGAGGAAGCCAAGCTGCGGTCGCGAGATGTTGCGGGCGATGTACCGGCCGCAGTCATCGACCGTGACCTCGTCGACCGCCAGCGGCACGGCGCCGGTCGGGTTCCCGGCGAAGTCGAGCGCGTCGTAGAACCGGATCGACAGCTGGCACGGCCCGTCCGCGGCGCCGCCCTGGCCACACTTGGCGAAGTTCGGGGCGGCGGACTCGATCCGCTCGTCGTCCTCGAGGTCGAAGAACCGGCCGCACACGGTGACCTTGCCGGCGGCGGCCGCCGGGCACGCGGGCGTGCTGTCGCACGACGCGGCGCCCTCGATGCCCTTGCAAACGATGAGGCCGGTCTCCTCGTCGACCTCCGGCACCGTCGTCTCCGGGTCACACACCGTCGGATCGATCTCCGGCTCGCACTGCCCGCTGTCGCCGAGGATCGTGCCCGGCCCGCAGTTCGCGTTGTCGGGGTCGGTGTCCGAGGCGACGCACGTCCCGTCGCGCTCGATCGTGCCCTCGGCGCACTCGAGCTTCGCGCAGCTCACGGAGGGAGCGAGCAACAGTCCGGCGACGAGCGTGGTGGCGAGCGGGGTGAGCCAGCTTCGAGTGGACATGAGGCGCTCCTGACTAGAAAGTGACTTCGTCCCGACCGAGGCCGGGGAAGATCGCGGTCTCCGCGAAGACCGTCGGGGTGATGGGGCTGACCATGCGGACGCTGATAACGCCGCGGGTGCGCTCCTCGGGCTCGCCCGACAGGAACGGGAACCCGACCGGCGCGTCGGCGTTCATCGCCTCGTCCTTGTACTTCCAGTTCACGGCGTAGGCGTCGAAGTCCTCGAGCACCTCGTCGACGAAGATCTGCGCGCCGCCGAGGAAGCCGGAGTTGATCGGGTTGGTGCCCTCGACGTTGCCGTAGAACTGCCCGTTGAGCGGCAGCGTGAACACCTTGTCCGAGCCCTCGTAGAACGTCGGGTTCGCCGCCCAGTGGAGCTGGCAGACGCGGAGCCGCTGGGCGTTCGACGCATCGTCCATGCACGTCCGGCCCGGGAGCTCGTCGCCGGAGAACGAGCAGTCGTCGTCCGCGAGCACGTCCGGGTACGTGAACGTCGAGTAGCTCGTCACCGCCTTGACGATCCCCTGCAGGTCCCCCAGCAGGTCGACGCGCGCCTCGGCGTTGAGCACGTCGGTGATGTCGCCCTCGTTCGCGCCGTTGGGGGGATCGAACGGGTCGTCGATGCCCGTCACCTCCTTGACCTTCTCGGCGAACATCGTGCGGTGCAGCCCCGGGAAGTTGGGCGCCGCCTGGTCCGGGATGTCGATGAGGCACGGCGAGGTCGTGTCGATCACCGGCTTGAGCTCGAACCGCTGCACCTCGTAGACGAAGCTCTGCTCGACCACCGGCGGGTCGACCGTCTCGTCGTAGACGTGGTCGATCGCGTAGAACACCATGTACGAGTCGGCCGCCGGCTGCCCGGCGAGCGGCGTCTGCCCCTCGCGCGCGGGCAGCGGCGTCGGCTCGGAGAAGTCGAACTGCACGTTCGAGCCGGAGAACGGCTCGACGCAGCCGACCAGACCGGTCAGCGCGACCGCGGCGAGGCCGCAGGCGCCGACGGTGGCAACGTGCTTGGTGGTGCGTGCCATGGCGGACAGGTTCCCCTTGTGAGTGGCGCCGGGCGCGAAGCCCTTCCCCGGACGGTCGCGGCGCCCCCGCGAAAAAAATGATAGTCGGCCAACGAATCGCGAGTCAATGTCACGAGACTTCCGAGGCGGTCGGTGCGGCGGCATGGGCCTGACCCAGATGTGGGCCCGTATCGGCCTACAGCGCGATGCGCAGGCCGCTGGCCAGGGTGAACACCTGGCCGGAGTGCTCTCCGGGCGAGATGTTGCGCTGCTCGGGCCAGGCCACCTCGGCCGAGTTGTCCTCGACGACGCGGACCGGACCGAACACGGCGTCGACGCCGACGTCGAGGGCCATCTTGGGGGACAGCACGACGCTGGTCCCGGCCGAGACGCTGTACTTGTTCGAGTCCAGGTACTGGCGCTCGATGGTGCGGTCGGGGACGGCGTTGCCGTCCCACAGCACACCGCCGCGGAGCGCGAGCTTGTCCGAGGCGCGGTACTGGGCGCCGAGCCGGACGGTGAACGTGTCGGACCAGTCGAGGTCGAACTCCTGATCGAGCACCGTGGTCTCGATCAGCAGGGTCTCGAAGCGGGACCAGCCGGTCCAGTCGACCTCGGCCGCGATCACGAGCGCGTCGGTCGCGGCAAACGCGACCGACGCCGCCACCGACTGGGGCCAGTGCTGCACGTGATCTGCATCGACGTTGGTCGGCGGGGGCACATCGACCGTGCCCGTGCCCGCGGTGTTGACGTCCATCGTCGACCGCCACCCGACGCCGATCGACACACGAGGAGACGGGCGCACCATCACCCCCGCGCTGAGTCCGATGCCAATGCCAAATGCGGAGATGTCGGTGTCCTTGGGCTTGCTCTTCGCCTTGACCCCGAAAAGGCCGAAGCCGAGGCGGACGCCGGCGCCGATCGCGAACCGCTCGTCGATGCGGTAGCCGAAGCCGCCGGCGAGCTCGAACACCAGCTCGGTGCTGGCGTCGACCGCGGGCTTGCTGGGGTTGCTGAACTCGTCCCAGTGCAGGATGCCGCCGAACGTGTTCCACGCCCCGATTGCTAGCGTGACGTCGCCGCCAGGCCCGCCCGGCTTGAACACCACGCCGAGCACCGGCGCCGGCGCGAGCGCCGCGGCCTTCTGGTCGAGCCCGGCGTAGCTGTTGCCCTCGAGGTCCTGGCCGCACACCGTGTTGTCGCCCTCGCAGGTGTACGAGCGCGGCGCGTAGACCAGCTCGAGCGCGACCAGCGCCGACGGCAGCGCGTAGGCGAGGCCGGCCGGGTTGACGTTGAGCGCGGTGGCGTCGTCCGCGAACGCGGCGAACGCGCCGGCCATGCCGACCGAGCGCGGCGTGCCGCCGTTGGGGCGGACGAGGCCGCCCGCATCCGCGACCGCCGGGGCCGCAACGAGCGCGAGCGCGGCGCACAGGCCACTGAGGCGGGTCATGGCGTCACCTCGTCGTCGGGGCCGTCGGGCGTGGCGATCTCGGGCTCGCCTTCGCCGTCGGCCTGGGCCGCGACGCCCTCGTCCGCGGCCTGCAGCGCGCCTGCGTCGGGCGCCTGCTCGCACTGCTTGGTCGTGGTGTTGCACGTCTCGCCCTGCGCGGCGAAGCAGTCGTCGGTGTTCTTGCACGACCGGTCTGGCCGGTCGTCGCCGAGGGCGCAGGCGCCGAGCGCCAGCCCGAGCGCGAGCATCGCCGCGAGCGCCGCCCTCACCACCGCACCTCCCCCACCGCCGCGGCCCCGAGGCCGCCGCCCTCTTCGACGAGCGGCACCGGCACGATCGAGATCTTGTGCGGCTCGACCGCCTCGGCCGGCTTGCGCGACTTCACGAGGTAGTAGGCGCCGACGCCGATCGCGACCACCGCCGCACCGTACGAGATGTTGGAGATCAGCGCCCACTTCTTGGCGCGGTCGTTCGCGGCCTCCTGGTCCTCGCGGGTGCGGATCGGCTGGATCGCCGCGCTCTCGGCCTCCGGCAGCGTTCCGAACGGCGGCCGCGTCTGCTCGATCCCCTGGATGTCCCGCGCCTCGTCGCCCGCGCGCAGCGACAGCACGCCGGTCACGGCGCCCGCGACCGCGAGCGCCAGCCCGCTGCTCATCAAGATCGTCCCGCGCGACCGCATCGAGTCGACCCTGGCCTGCGACCGCAGGTCGACCTTCACCTCCTGCACCTGCCCCTTGGTGACGCGCACGCTGCGCCGCTGCGGCTCGTAGCCGTCGGCGGTCACGACGACCTCGTGGACGCCGGACTCGAGCTCCGCGCGGCCCTGGTCGTCGAGCTTCGGCGACGCGCCGTCGATCGTGACGACCGCGCCCGGCACGCCGGTGGTCACGCGGATCCAGCCGGTCTTGACCTCGGCCGTCCCGATCCCCGGATCGATCACGGCCGCGTTCGGGTCGACCTCCAGCACGACGTCGACGTCGGTCACGATCTCCGGCAGGATCAGCACCTCGCGCGTCGCGTCGAGGTAGCCCGCCTTCTTGACCGTCACCACGACCGCCGTCTGCCCGGCCGGGTACGCGCGCGGAGCCATCGGCGTGGCGCCGTAGGCGAGGCTGTTGATCTCGACGCTCGCGCCGGCCTGATCCGCGGTCACGGAGATCGCGCCGGTGCCGGTCTCGTACGGCCCCGGGAAGTCCGGCTTGCCCCAGGCCTTGCGGCACTGGTCGTGGACCTGCCGCGTCTCGGCGATCGTGCTCGACGTCGGGTTGAGGCGGATCGCCTCGCGCGACGACGCCACGCACTCGTCCCACTTCTCCTCTGCGGCCGCGACCTGCGCGAGGAACCGCCACGGCCCGGGCAGCGTCGGGTCGATCGACTTGGCGCGCTCGAGGTGCGCGCGCGCCTCGTCGAGCCGCCCCAGCCGGTACGCATCGGCGCCGGCCTGGAACGCCTGGGTGAACTCCTCCGACGGCGCCTTCTGCGCGTGCGCCACGGCGGCGAGCGCGAGCACGCAGCCGATGAGCACGGCGCGGATGAACGTCGGCGAGCCGCCGCGGGCGCGCGCAGGGCGCGGCCGCGACGGGTGCGAGCCGTCAAGTAGCTTCATGCGTCCCCTCGGACCGATGTTAGTCGCAAACCCGCGGCGCCGTCGCGACGCTACTGCGTCGGATCGTCACGACCGCCCTGGTTGCCGCCGCCGTAGCGGTCCCACACGTTGAAGTTGCCGCCGCCGGTGTTGCGGTTGCCACCGCTGTTGTTGCCGCCGGTGTTGCGGCCGCCGCCCTCGGGCTCGACCTTCTTCGGCGCCGGGATGTTCTTGACGTACGTCGTCGGCTCGGCGCTGTTGGCGAGGACGCGGACCTGGAGCGGCCCGCCGGTCGCCTTGATCTTCTCGAACAGGCCCGTCGCCGTCTCCTTGAACTGCAGCGCGTCGTTGATCGACGCCATCGCGGTGGTGTCGCCGACCTCGAGCACGACGTAGCCCGACGACAGGCCGATGCCGTTGAGGTCGCCCTGGCCGACGCCGAGCACGACCGCGCCCTTGGCCACCGCCGGGTAGCGCCACGCCACCATCGGGAACACGTTGGCGACCGTCACGCCGAGGACCTCCTCGGTGTGCTTGTAGAGGTCGACCATGCGCTTGACCTCGCTCGACGACAGCGCGAACTCGACGAAGTAGAGGTAGCGCTTGCCGTCGGCGTTCTCGTACTCCTCCCAGTACTTGCCCGTCGGCGCCTGGGGCACCGCGGCGCCCGCGCCCGACCGCAGCAGCGCCGCGACCTGCTTGCGCGCGTCGCGCACCGCGCGCCGCGCCTTGGTGCTCGTCGCGTCCTGCTCGTACTCGGCCATCCGCGCCTGGCGGGTCTGCGCCCAGATCGCGGCCATCCGCTGCCACTGCGGGTCGTCGATCCGCACCGCGACCGCGTTGGCGATGCCCTCGATCGCGGCCTCCTGGGCCTCGTCGAGCGCGTCCTCCTGGGTCGGCGCGACCGACGACACGCCGACGCACGACATCCCGCCGTCGGTGGCGTCGTTGCAGAACGCGGCGAACGGCGTGTCCTTCGACGCCCACGCCGGGCGGGTGTCCGCGCTCTTGTTCGTGAGCTTGCCCAGGCCCTGGGTCTTCGCCTTGTCGTCCTGGGTCGCGCGGTAGACGAAGAACGCGCCGACCATGAGCACGGCGACGACGATCGCCGCGAGCAGCGCGACCGAGAAGCTACCGCCGCGCGACGTCGCGGCCGCCTCGGCCACCGTCGTCGCGACCTTCTTCTTCTCCGGCTTGCGCTCGCGGACGTCCTTGATCCACTTCTTGGTGTCCGCGGTGATGCTCGGCTTGGGCAGCGTCGTGAGGTGCGACAGCAGGCCCTCGGACGCGGCGCACACCATCGGGTTCTTGCAGTCGCCGCACTTGGTCTCCGGCGGCGTCGCGAACTTGAGGACGTCGTAGTGCTGCTCGACGTCGACCGGCTGCAGCGAGGTCGTCGAGCACGTGTTGCACGTGTACGGGATCGCGAACGTGATGACCTGCGCCTTGGGGCCGAGGTCCTCGGGCCGCGTCAGCTTCTCGAGGAACACCGGCGGGACGCCGAGCAGGTAGATCGAGTCCGACGCCGGCGTCATCATCTGGAGGAACCCGCGCCACTCGGCGGCGCCGGCCGGCTCGATCTTGCCGATGCCGGCGACGTCGAGGACGACGACGCCCTCGAGGCCCTCGGCCAGCTTCTCGCGGGGGAAGCTCGCGTCGAGGTCACCGGCGAGCTTGAGGTACGTCGACCGCCCCTCGATGATCTTGTCGATGCGCAGCTTGCGCGACGCCTCGGACACCGCGTAGTTGAGCTTGCTCGACAGGAACGCCGCGACGTCGCCGTCGAGCTCGAACGGCTGCTGCGTGATGATGTACGAGAAGTACGTCGACGGGTCCTCGTCGAAGTACTGCGGCTCGCCGCACTTCTCGCACGCCCGCTCGGCGGGCTTCATCGACTTGATGATCTCCCAGTCGCGATCGACCTGGAACATCACGCGCGCGTCGGTGTCGCAGTAGTCGCAGCGGAACGGCGCGTAGAAGGAGAACACCCGGCCCTTGCCGGCGAAGTTGCCGACCATGTTGAGCTGGTCGACGACCTTCGGCGCGCACTCGATGAGGACGATGTCCTCGACCGAGTTGCCGACGGTCTTGATGAAGTCCACCCACTCGCGGATGCCGAACGACGAGATCTTCTTGACGTCGGCGAGGTCGAGCACGAGCGTCTTGCACTTGATCGTCGCGGCGAGCTTCTTGCCCTCGAACGACTCGTCGACGGTCCCCGAGAACCGCAGGCACTGGATGCCGCCGTCGGCGAACTTGTCGATCGCCAGCTTCTGGGGCGGCGCCCCGGGGGCGCCCGCGGGTGCGGCGGGCTGTTGCGTAGCGGCTTCCATGGGAGACTCCCTTGTCGACGTCGACCGACTGTCCGGTTAGCGGACAGGCTCAGGCGGAGAAGAAGTGCAGCGACTTGGCCTGGGTGCGGAACTCGCGCAGGTTCAGGTCCAGCTCGAACACGCCGGTGACCTCGGTGTGCCGGCCGCGGACGACGTCGAAGAACATCGCCGCCGTCGAATTGTGACACACCATCATCCCCAGGCCCGCGCCGCCGTGGGAGGTGTCCATCTCGCCCTGGGCCAGGCCGCGGGCGAGCCCGTCGAACACGTGCTTCTTCTGCAGGCGCCCGAACGGGTCCCTGACCTGCAGGACGAGCTTGCTGCCGTCGGTCGCCATCCGCAGCACCGGCTGCTCGGCGTCGGGCAGGCTGATGTCCGCCTTGCGGTCGAGCGCGTACTTGGGCTTGCCCTGCGCGTCGGCGGGCGCGTCGTACATCGCGTTCATCAGCATCTCGTGGCCGAGCTCGCCGAACATCTCGGCGATCCGCTTGGGCACCTGGAGGCGGTTGATGAACGCCTGGATGTTGGCGACCGAGGCGTCGCGCGCCGCGGTGGTGGCGACCTTCTCCTGGTAGCCCTGGAAGCCCCAGTCGAGGTAGCTGCCGATCGACGGGACCTGGCCCGGGTCGACGATGCGGCGCAGCACGAGCATCAGCTCCCACGGCCGCGGCGTGCTCTCGAAGTCCTTGCGGCCGAGCACGTTGCAGATCGTGGAGCCCTCGGTCATGTAGCGCAGCGAGCGCTTCAGCGGCTCGGCGGTCCACAGCACGGCGCGCAGCGCCGGCTGCTGCCGGATGCATTCCGCGACGAGATCGCCGTCGAACGTGTCGGCCGCGATCAAGTGCGCCCCGGCGAGGTTCGCCGCGACGTCCTTGGGATCTTCGACGAGCACGGGGTCGATCCCTGCGGCCAGGAAGTACCGCTGGAGACGCCGGCTCACCAACTTGTTGCGCTCGAGGACGACGGCTCGCATCGGTGATGTGTGGCCGCGGCGCTCTCCTCCTCCGAAGAGCGTCCGGTTACAGCCAGGCTAACAGAATTACATCGACGTCTCAAATGAAGCCCATGACCAAGCATGGTAGCGTTGCCCTCGTGATGGTCGCTCTGCGAAGCGCACTGTGGTCCTCGTGCGTGACCGTGTGCGTCGGTCTGGCCGCGTGTGGGGGCCCGACGGCGCAGGCGGCACCTTCGACAGCGACCGGCGAGCCGGGATCGACGGGCGTGCCCGCCGGCGGCTCGCCGGACGCCGCGCCGACGGTCGTCGCCGAGGCGCCGCCGCCTGACAAGGAGAAGGCGCCCGACGCCAAGAAGGAGCCGCCCGCGGATCCGAAGCCCGCGCCCGGCAAGGACGACGCGGCGAAGGACGCCGCGCCCTCGGGCGATCTCGTGCACACGGTCGCGACGACGAAGTCGCGCGCCGACATGTCCGCGAGCCTGGTCAAGCCGGCGGCCGCGGCCGCGGAGAAGCGCGAGTTCGGCAAGGCCATTCGCTACTACAACGCGCTCGTCGTCGCGCGCGGCCCGGGCAGCCCCGAGGCGCAGAAGCTCGCCGAGATGTGGGCGCTCGCCGGGCAGCCGCAGGAGGCGATCGAGGTGCTCCGGCGGTTCGTCGCCGCGTCCTCCGACGAGGCCGCAGTCAAGCAGGCGACGAAGGACATCACCAACCTCGGCAAGATCCAGGTCCGCGCCGATCGCTTCCAGCTCCCTTCGCTCGACAAGGAGGGCACCAAGCTGTTCAAGCTCGGCCGCGCCGCCCACAAGAAGAAGAAGTGGGGCGACGCGCTGGTGTACTTCCACATGGGCCTCGCGCTCGCGCCGGATCTGCCCGGCTTCCTGCGCGAGCTCGGCGGCACGTACGACAAGCTCGGCGCGAAGGACAAGAAGCTCGAGTTCTACCTCGGGTACCTGCGGTCCCGGCCGTTCGGCAAGAACGCCGACGAGATCCGCAAGCAGGTGCCGAAGACCTCGCTCGGCTCGCTCACGGTGACGTCGAGCAAGGACTGCGAGCTGGTGCTGATCAACGCCCAGCCGCTGACGAAGAAGCTGCCGGCCAAGGACCTCAAGCTCGCCGCGGGTGAGTACAAGGGCATGTGCATCAGCTCGAAGTACGAGATCATCGTGTTCGAGCGCGTCACCGTGCAGGCCGGGGGCACGCACAGCCTCGACTTCCGCTGGGCGATCATCGTCAACGAGCTGAAGGACCCGATGGGCCGGCTCTCGGTCGAGAGCGCCTACGACAAGGGCACGATGATGGACCTGGGGATCACCAGCCCCGAGCTCGGGGTGGTGGTGCCGGACGATGGGCGGGCCCTCAAGGTCATCCTCAAGGACGACAGCGGGACCCGCACCGAGGAGCGCTACATTAAGTTCACGCCCGGGGAAAAGCAGACGATCAAGTGGTAGAGTCGTCGGCGTCCCTGGCCACGCAATGACGGAACGCGCTTCTACCGACGGCAAGCTCCAGCCCGGAGCGCCCAACGATCCGGTGCCGTTCGGGAAGCACTACCTGCTGGGCCTGATCGCCCGCGGCGGCATGGCCGAGGTCTACCGCGCGCGCCTGCGCGAGCTGGGGCCCGGCGAGATCAACCGGCTGCTCGCGATCAAGGTCATGCGGCCGCAGCTCGCGCGCGAGGCGCGGTTCGTCGACATGTTCAACCGCGAGGGTCAGCTCGCGCTGATGCTCAAGAACCGGTGCATCGTCGAGACGATGGAGATCGGCCGGATCGAGGGCCGCCACTACATCGCGATGGAGTACATCGGCGGGCGGGACCTCACGCAGGTGCTGCGCCGCTGCCAGGAGGCGAACCAGCGCATCCCGGTGCCGCACGCGGTCTACATCGCCGCGCGGATCGCCGAGGGCCTGCACTTCGCCCACACGCTCGTCGACAACGACGGCCGCCCGCTCAACATCGTCAACCGCGACGTGTCGCCGTCGAACGTGCGGATGAGCTACGACGGCGACGTCAAGCTGCTCGACTTCGGCATCGCCCAGGCGCTGATGAAGTTCACCAGCGAGATCGGCGTGCTCAAGGGCAAGTTCAGCTACATGTCGCCGGAGCAGATCCGCGGCATGCCGCTCGACGCGCGCACCGACGTGTTCTCGACGGGGATCATCCTCCACGAGATGCTCACGACCGAGAAGCTGTTCCGCGGCGACACCGAGTTCGCGCTGATGGAGAAGGTGCGCAAGGCCGAGGTGCCGGCGCCGTCCAACTTCAACCGCCGCGTGACCCCGGAGATCGACCAGATCGTCCTCAAGGCGCTCGCGCGCGACGTCGCGGACCGCTACCAGAGCGCCGCGGCGCTCGCGGCGGACCTCGACGCGCTGATCGCCGGCTACCGGTTCGATCCGAAGGAGCTGCGGCAGTTCATGCGGCAGCTGTTCCGCAAGGAGTACGCCAAGGAGCTCGAGGAGACGCAGCTCGCGCTCGAGTCCAAGACGCTCGACGAGGTCGCGGCGGCGGCGGAGATCGCCCGCCGCGCCCAGACCTCCCCGGCGGACCTCAGCGGCCCGACCGCGACCACCGGCGCGAGCGCCGGCGCGGCCACGCCGACGGCGCCGCGGACCAAGTCGCCCACGGCGCAGCCGGTCGCGGCGGCGCCGGTGCCGCCGACGAACCCGCCGCGCCCACTGGCGACGACGGGGCCCGGCGGGGGCGCTGGCGGCCCTGGTCCGGCCACGGCGGGCCCCGGCGGGGCCGGCGGGGACGGCGCGGTCGAGCTGGTCGCCGACGAGGCGCCGGCCGAGGAGAAGAAGGGCTTCTTCGCCTCGCTGTTCAAGCGCAAGAAGTGAGCTAAGACATCCAGGCTGGGCGCGCGCCGGCCCGCGCTGGGAAGAAGCTGGACCGTATGGCTGTCGCGAACGCCTCGAGCAACGTCGTCCCCCGTCCCCCGGACTTCAACCCGGCGGCGCAGCGCGCGCTGGTGTACTCGCTCACCGGCCTGCTCGTGCTGACGTCTTGGGTCGTCGCCGCGGCGTTCAAGGACCCGTGCGCCGGCACCGAGGGGATCATGCCCGGGATGTGCAAGCCGACGATGGCCCAGCGCCTGCCGTCGATGGAGACGCTCGGCACGCTGCTGTCGATCCAGGTGATGATGGTCGTGCTCTACGAGCTGCGGTGGACGCTGCGCGGCCCGCTCGTCGCCGTCGTCGGCGCGGCGATGCTCGGCGTCGCGGCGTACCTGATGAGCATCGACAAGCCGACGCTGCTGGTCGTGGCGGTCTCGCTGATCGGCGCGTCGCTCGTCGGGCTCGAGTACGGCATCCGCAAGGGCAAGCGCGCGCCGTGGGCGTTCGCGACCGTGACGTGCGGCGTGCTCACGCTGATCTTCTTCTTCGCGTCGCGGCGGATCCACGAGTCCCTCGACATCCCGCTCGCGATGGCCGTGCTGCCGTCGCTCGGCGGCCTGCTGCCCGTGACGGTGGCGCTCGCGACGTCGTCGCCGGCCGCGCCGCGCATCCCGCCGTTCGGCAAGTAGCGCCGCGCCGGCGTGCCAGGGCCAATGCCGGTAGCGACGCCGGCAAGAGTCCGTTCGTCCGCCGCCTCTCACCGACGTCGTCGGGAATGGCCGTCTGGCGAACCGCCCTGTGCCGCTCACCCTGGGAGGGTCGATCAGCGTAGATCCCCTCCGCTCGTCCTGAGCTTCCCACCGACGTCGTCGGAGATCGCGGTCTGACGAGCAGCCTTGTCCCGCTCACCCGGAGCCCCGTCGAAGGGCGCTGGCGCTCGGCCAGGCCCGGGAGGAGCGGACTTCGAGATCCTGCGAGCCTGGACGAGGTGTTCGTAGGAGAAGCGCCTTTCGTTCGGGTCTGCCCGAGGATGAGCGGGGTGAGGGA
>WYBA01000239.1 GCA_011526095.1 Myxococcales bacterium
CTGAGAGGGTCGATCAGAATCGAGCCCCCTCCGCTCGTCCTGAGAGGGTCGATCAGAATCGAGCCCCCTCCGCTCGTCCAGTGCAGCGCCGAGCGCCAGCGAGGCGCGTGTCGAAGGACGCTGACAGTCGGCGATGCCTGCCTCGCAAGCCTCGACTGTCACCGTCCTTCGACTGGCGGGCTCGCTGTCGCTCGCCCGCCGCTCAGGACGAGCGGATCTCGGCCGGCTCGAGCCCAAGACCTTGTCCTGGTCGCCCCTCTGAGCAGGCCCGAGCGCGAGCGAGGGCCGTGTCGAAGGACGAGCGGAGCTTGCGGTGTCGCCGACGTGACCGCGAACGTCGCCCACCGGCTCGAGCGTGCAGTCCCACGCGCTGTGCAGCACGTCGATCGGCCGGATCTCCAGGCCGTGGCGCTGCGCGTCGCCGACGAGCGTCGCCGGCGCGTAGAAGCCCATCGGCTGGGCGTTCAGCAGCGCGGCGGTGAACTCGGGCAGGTGGTGGCGGCGCAGCCACGCCGTCGCGTACGCGATCAGCGCGAAGCTCGCCGCGTGCGCCTCGGGGAAGCCGTACTCGCCGAACCCGCGGATCTGCTCGAACACGCGCTCGGCGAACTCGACCGCGATCCCCTTGGCGACCATCCGCGACACCAGGCGCTCGCGGTGCTGCTCGATCCGCCCGCTGCGCCGCCACGCCGCCATGTCGCGCCGCAGCTGGTCGGCCTCGCCCGGCGTGTAGTCCGCGGCGACGACCGCGAGCTTCATCACCTGCTCCTGGAACAGCGGCACGCCGAGCGTCTTGTCGAGCACCGGGCGCAGCGACTCGTGCGGGTACTCGACCGGCTCCTCGCCGCGCCGGCGCCGCAGGTACGGGTGGACCATGCCGCCGGAGATCGGGCCGGGCCGGACGATCGCCACCTCGATCACCAGGTCGTAGAACGTGCGCGGGCGCAGCCGCGGCAGCATCGACATCTGGGCGCGGCTCTCGATCTGGAACGTGCCGACCGTGTCGGCGGTGCAGATCAGATCGTAGGTGTCCGGGTCCTCGGCGGGGATCGTCGCCATCGTCAGCTCGACGCCGCGGTGGTCGCGGATCAGGTCGAAGCAGCGGTGCAGCATGTGCAGCGCGCCGAGCCCGAGCAGGTCGACCTTGAACAGCCCGAGATCCTCGAGGTCGTCCTTGTCCCACTGGATCACCGTGCGCCCCGGCATCGTCGCGTTCTCGATCGGGACGAGATCGTGGACCGGCTCGTGGCCGAGCAGGAACCCGCCGGGGTGGATCGACAGGTGGCGCGGGAACTCGAGGATCTCGCCGGCGAGGCGCGCGAGGTGCTGGTGCGCCTCGCCGTGCTCGGCCAGCCCGGCGCGCGCGATCGCCTCGTCCTCGACGTCGCCCCAGTGGGACAGCAGCTTGGCGGCGCGGTCAAGCGCGGTCTCGGGGATGCCGAGCACCTTGCCGACGTCGCGCACCGCCGAGCGCGGGCGGTAGCGGATGACGTTGCACACCATCGCGGCGTGGTCGCGCCCGTACTTGCCGTAGACGTGCTGGATCACCTCCTCGCGCCGCTCGTGCTCGATGTCGAGGTCGATGTCGGGCGGCTCGGCTCGCTCGCGCGACAGGAACCGCTCGAACAGCAGGCGCATCCGCACCGGGTCGACCGCGGTGATGCCGAGCGCGTAGCACACCGCCGAGTTCGCGGCCGAGCCGCGCCCCTGGCACAGGATGTCGTGGCGCCGGCAGTACTCGACGATCTCGTACATCGTGAGGAAGTAGCCGCCGTAGTCGAGCTCGTCGATCAGCGCGAGCTCCTTGTCGAGCTGCGCCGCGACGTCGGCGGGGACGTCGGCGCCGTAGCGGCCGCGCGCGCCCGCCCACGTCAGCGCGCGCAGGTGCGCCGACGTCGTCGAGCCGTCGGGCAGGCGCTCGGTCGGGTAGCGGTAGCGGAGCTGATCGAGCGAGAACGCGCAGCGCGCGGCGACGTCCGCGGTGCGCGCGACCGCCGCGGGATCGTCGGCCCACAGCCGGGCGAACGCGTGCGGCGCCTTGAGGTCGTGCTCGTCGTTGCCGCGGATCGCGCGGCCGGCGGTGGCGAGCGTGACGCCGGCGCGCAGGCACGCCAGCACGTCCTGCAGCGGGCGGCGCGCGCGGCTGTGGTACAGCACCTCGGTGGCCGCGACCACCGGGACGCCGAGCGCGCGGGCGCGCGCGCGCAGCCGCGCCTCGGCCGGGACCTCCTCGGCGACGCGGTGGCGCGCGGCGAGCGCGTACAGCCGGTCCCCGAACGCCTCGCGCAGCCGCGGCGCGACCGCGGCGTGCGCCGGCTCGTCGAGCGCGGCCGGCCACAGCGCGATCAGCCCGGCGGCGTGCGTGCACACCTCGTCCCAGCCGACGAGCGAGCCGCCCTTGGCGACGCGGCGGCGCCCGGCGGTGAGCAGCCGGCACAGCGAGCGCCAGCCGTCGCGGTCCTGGACGAGCAGCGTGATCGTCGACGGCCCGGTCGCCGCGGGCGGCGGCGGCGCGGCGCCGCGCGGCGCCGCCGCGCGCATCGCTTCGTCGAGCGTCGCCTGCGGCGAGCGCGCCGCGCCCAGCCGCCGCGCGCGCCCGCGCCGCGCGCCCGCCATCGGCGCGAGCTCCTCGGCGTTGTCCGACGGCGCCTCGGCGTGGAGCCCGACCCGCCGCGGCGCGCCGACCGGCGACGGCGCGAGCGCCGCGCCCGGCGCGGCGACCGTGACCTGCGCGCCGTGGATCAACCGCACGCCGAGCTCGCGCGCCTTGACGTGCGCGCGCACCGCGCCGTGCACGCCGTCGCGATCGGTCAGCGCCAGGCCGGGCAACCCGAGCCGGTGAGCCTCCTCGACCAGCTCGTCGGGGTGGCTCGCGCCTTCGAGGAACGAGAAGTTCGACTTGCACCACAGCGGTATATAAGGAGGCGCGGCCACGGACTGCTCAAGTGTTCAGTATGCGAGATGACGAAGTCAAGCCCCGTCGCGGCGCGCGCAAGGCGACCGGTCGCGCCGCGCGCCTGCGCCGCGCGCGCATGCTGATCACCGCGCACGTCGGCTGGCTCGGCGGTTACCCGGCGCCGGAGGCGCCCGCGCGCGGCCGGCTCGCGTGGCGCGGCGGCGCGATCGAGTCCGTCGATCGCCCGACGCTGTCGGCGACGACGCGCGCGCTGCACGAGCTGCACCGCGACTTCACCGACGTGCTCCCCGCGCTCGCCGGCGGCGACGTCGCCGCGTGGGACGCGGCGCTCGCGCGCGCGATCGCCGCGCTCAAGGCGGCGGTGCACGATGACGTCGCGCCCGGCGCGCTGTGGGACGCCTACCCGCCGGCGACGCGGACCGCCGCCGCGCGGCTCGCCCGCGCGCACGCGCCGCTCGCGCCGACGCTCGCCGCGGTGTCGTGGACGCGGCTCGGCGACGCGACGCGCGCCGCGGCGGACGTCGCCTGGCTCGACGCGCACGCCGCGGACGTCGCCGCGATCGCGACGATGCCCGACGGCGTCGCGCGGCTCCTCGCGCTGCGCGCCGTGGCCGAGGCCGACGGCGACGACCTCGCCGCGCCGCTCGTCGCGCTGATCGCCGATCGCACGCTCGGCGACGTGGCGCCGCGGGCGCTCGACCACGTCGAGCGCCTCGTCGGCTGGCTCGATCGCGGCCACGCCGAGCCGACCCGGCGCCCGCCCGCGCTCGGCGGCGCGCTCGACGAGCTCGCGGCGTGGATCGCGGCGCAGCCGCGCAAGCCGCGCCGCACCGCGCTCCGCGTGCTCGCGCTCGTCGACCTGCCCGGCCTGCTCGGGCGGTGGCGCGCGTGGTGGGCCGAGGTCGACGCGCTGACGTCGCGCGCCGCGCGCGCCCGCCGGCGCCCCGACCTCGCCGGCGCCCACACGCTGTCCCGCGCGATCACGGCGCTGAGCGCGCTGCGCCGGACGTGCCCGCCCGCGCTCGACGCCCACCGCCTCGTCGGCCACGTCCAGCAGATCGTCGCCGACGCGACGGAGCTCGCGTTCGAGCTGGCCGCGGCGCTGCCCGGCGACGGCGGGATCCGGCACCCGTTCGAGGTCCTCCGGTTCGCGGGCCTCGACGCCGGTCGGTGCGCGGTGTGGCGCGGCCTGCTCGACGCCCATCGCGGCCAGCCCGTCGCCAGCTGGATCGGCCCGGTCGAGCCGCTGCTCGATCCGTCCCACGCGACGTGGGAGCTCGACCGGCTGCTGCCGCGCCTGGCCGACTGGCACCGCCTGCGCGACGCGCTGCTCGCCGCGCCGCGCGCCGGCATCACGCTCGAGGCCGCGGAGCTGACGTGGCTGGCCGCGGTCGTCGGCGCGTCCGCGACGGTCGACGACGCGCTCGCGCGGATCGCCGCGCTCGGCCCGACGCGCGACCTCGTCGGCCACGCGACGGGGCTGATCGCGACGCTGCTGTCCGAGCTGCCGGGGTTGCCGATCGCCGAGCGCGCGCGCCGGTTCGCCGCGATCCACCGCGCGCTGCAGGAAGACGACGTCCTCGACGGGCTCGACGTCGTCGCCGACACGTCGATCGCCGTGTCGATCGACGACGTCATCGAGCTCGTCCGCGCCACGCCGCTCGGCGGGCGGGTCGTGCTCGCCGCGCTGCTCGCCGAGGCGCCGCGCCGGCTGCGCGAGGCCACCGCGACGTGGCTGGCGCTCCACACCCTGCCCCGCGTCCACGTCCCGGCGCTCGCGCTGCCGGCGACGCCCGCTCCGCCCGCGTGGGCGCTGGCCTACCCGCCGGCGCTGCACCCGGCGCTCGCGCTCGCCGACGCCACGGGCGTCGCCGACGCCGCGCGGCGCAAGCTCGCCGCGGTGGTGCCGGACCCCGACGCGCTCGCGGTCGAGCTCGCCGCCATCGACGCGCGCCTCGCCGCCGGCGCGATGACCGCCGACGCGCGGCTCCGCCTGACCGTCCGCCGCGCCAACCTCGCGGCGCGGCGGGAGCGGCCGCCGACGCTCGCGCCCGCGCGGCTCGCCAAGCTGGCCGCGGAGGTGCAGCGGCTCGCCCACCTCGCCGCGTTCGACGCGTGGCGCGCCGCGCTCGACGGGGCGCTCGCGGCGTCGCTGCCGGAGGCGACCGGGATGACCGCGGACGCCGCGCCGTGGCTGCTCGAGCCGCGCCACCGCGCGATCGTCCGCGGGATCGCCCTGCTCGACGGCGCCGACCGCCGGCTCGCCCGGCGCCTGCTCGCGGCGCGCGCCGGCGCGCCGCCGTGGGACCTGCGCGACGCCCCGGCCAACCGCGCGTTCCTCGAGCGCGTCCGCGCCCGCGGCATCGACGTCGCGCCGTGGCTCGACGGCCTCGGCGCGTTCACCCACGGCGAGCTCGCGCTGGCGATCGAGCGCGACCCGCTGGAGGTGCTGCACATGGGCCGGCACTTCCGGACGTGCCTGTCGCCGGCCGCGGAGAACTTCTACTCGGCCGTGGTCAACGCGGTCGACGCCAACAAGCGCGTCGTCTACGGCCGCGCCGCCGACGGCGCGGTCGTCGGCCGGTGCCTGCTGGCGCTCACCGACGAGGGCGCGATCGTCACGTTCTCGCCGTACAGCCACGATCGCGCCCGGGCGTTCGAGCCCGCCGTGCGCGCGTTCGTCGAGGCGCTCGCGGCGGCGATGGGCACGTCGACCGTGCCCGGCGGCACCGTGCGCCCGCTGCTCCACCACCGCTGGTACGACGACGGCGCGCGCGATCTCACGCGACGGTTCCCGTTCCTCGACGCCGGCTCGGCGTTCCGCGCGTCGCTCGCCGAGCTCGACCCCGACGAGCTGATCCCGACGATCACCCGCGCGTTCGCGCCGCTGGCGCTCGGCGGCTACGCGCTCGGGCTGATCCTGCGGCTCGACGAGCTCGACGCGCGCCCGGCGCTCGCGATCCCGCTCGCGCCGCTGATCGCGCGCGTCGACGACCTGCCGGTGGCGATGCAGCTCCGCGCCGCCGCCCTGCTCGACGCCGCCGGCCGACCGGAGCTGATCGACCCGCGCCTGCCCGACCACCTCGCGCGCACGCTCCGCCACGCGTGGCGCCACGACCACTGGATCCCCGCGGGCCAGCTGCCGCAGCTCGCCGAGCTCGCGCCGGCCCGCGCGCTGGCGCTGCTGCGCGAGCTGCGCCCGCGCCGGCGGAGCGACCGCGACGACCCGCGGTACGAGTCCGCGCTCGCCGCCGCGATCGCGCTCGAGCGCCTGGGCCGGCCGCGCCAGGCGCTGGTCCAGCTGCGGCGCGCGCTCGACGACGCCCACGGCGCGGACGTGGAGCGCTGCCGCGCGCGGATCGCCGCGCTCGAGGCGGCGCTGGCGCGCCGCCGATAGCGGCGCCACATCGCGCTCGCGCCGGCGCAGCCCCGCCGCATCCGCGCTACGCTCGGGGGCGTGACCGGGGGCCCAGGCACGACGTCGCGGTGGCGCGCGCTCTACGCGCGCGCGGTCGCGCGGCCGCCGTTCGACGAGCCGCTCGACGCCGCGCGCCAGCGCGCGTTCTGGGTGATGACCGGGATGGTGTCGCTGATCGCGATCGTCGTCGACGTCGGGCTGGCGGTGGGGCTGCGCGGCGAGCCCGGCGTGTCGCGCGCGACGCTCGACGCGTTCGCCGCGATCGTCATCCCCGTGCTCGCGGCGGTCGTGCTGCTCGCGCGCGCCTCGGAGGGCCGGGCCCGCGGGCGGCTCGCGCTCGCCGCCGGGATGGTCGGCGTCTACGTCTCGGTCGTGGCGTGGATCCAGGTGACGGGCACGCTGTCGAGCTACTTCCTGGTCGCGGCGGCGATGCTGGTCGCGGCGCACCGCGCGCTGCTGTCGTGGTCGGCGGGCGTGCTCAGCCTCGCGGCGCTGTGCGCGATGCACGCCGCGGGGTTCGCGCTCGAGGAGGCCGACGCGCTGGCGCGCGCGCCGCTGTTCCGGTCCGCGCCCGGCCCGGTGTACGAGACGGCCGCGCTGCGGTGGAGCGTGCTGCTATCGATCTTCAGCGTCTACGCGATGACGTGGATGGGCGCGAACGTGCTGATGTGGTCGCTGCGATCGACCGAGCGGGCGCTGGCGTCGGCCGAGCGCCGGCTCGCGGCGGTCGCCGAGGGCGCGCGCGAGGGCCGGCTGACCGGCCGCGACATCGGCGGCTACCGCCTGCTCGAGGTGATCGGCCGAGGCGGGATGGCCGAGGTCTACCGCGGCGCGCGCGCCGGCGACGAGGCGCGCGCCGACCTGGCGATCAAGGTCGTGCACCCGCACCTGGTCGACGACGCCGACCTCGTCGCGCGCGTCCGCCGCGAGGCCGAGATCGCGTCGCGGCTGCCGGCGAGCGTGACGCCGGCGGTCCGCGACGTGCAACTCGCCGGCCCGGGCGAGCGGTTCGTCGTGCTCGATCACCTCGACGGCGAGGACCTCGCGGCGCTGCTGCGCCGCCGCGGCCGGCTGCCGCCCGCCGAGGCGATCCCGCTGCTCGCCGCCGCGTGCCGCGCGGTCGACGTCGTCCACGCCGCCGGCGTCGTCCACCGCGACCTCAAGCCGCAGAACCTGTTCGTACTGCCGGGCGGCGACGTCCGCGTGCTCGACTTCGGCGTCGCGCGGATCGACGACCGCGGCGCGTCGCTGACCCGGGTCGACGTCGTGCTCGGCACGCCGGGCTACATCGCGCCCGAGATGCTGTCCGGCAGCGCCGCGGTCGGCCCCGAGGCCGACGTGTTCGCGCTCGGCGTCGTCGCGTACCAGGCGCTCACCGGCGAGCGTCCGTTCGCCGGCGACGGCGTTGGCGTCGGCGTCGGCGTCGGCGTCGGCGAGCGCGCGGGCGGCGGGATCGGCGCGCTCCGCCGCGACACCCCGCTGCCGAGCCGGCTGCAGCCGGAGCTACCGGCCGCGCTCGACGTCGTGCTCGCGCTCGCGCTCGCCCCCGCGCCGACCCGCCGCTACCAGCGCGCCGGCGAGCTCGCGCTCGATCTGGAGCGCGCGCTCGCCGGGACGCTGCCCGACGAGGTCGCGGCGCGGCTGCGCGCGCGCCCCGGCTCGCTCGACGACACCATCGTCGCGAAGCGTGGCGAGCGGTGAACGTCACCGCCGGCGGCGCCGCAGGCCGAGCAGCACGCCGAGCGCGAGCAGCGCGGCGCCGGCGAGCCCGCCGCCCGACGCCGCGCAGCCGCCAGAGTCACCGGCGCCGTCCGGGTCACCACCTGCGCCGCCACCGCCACTCGCATCCCCCCCGATCCCAGCGTCGAGCGCGGCGGCGCACGCGGCGTCGACCACGGCGCACGACTGGCCGGCGACCGCGTGCGGCGCGGCCTCGACGTTGCCGGCGAGGTCGACCGCGCGGACCTGGTAGCTCTCGGGCAGACCCATGTAGCGATGGAACGGCACGTACCCGTCGCCGCTGCAGCCGCGCCCCACGGAGGTCGCCGCCGTTGGCCCGGCGAGCACCTCGCCGTCCGTCGAGAGGTACTCGTAGTGAATCCATCCGGGCGACGCGCCGTCGCCACCGCCCTCGTCTTGCGCGGTGATCTCCAGGGACTCGATCGCCTCGTTCTGGCCCTCGGGGCACGACTCCGCGACGCACCACGCGCCGGGCGTGATGTCGAGCTGCGTGATCACGGGCGGCGAGGTGTCCACGCCGTCGGAGGTCGTGAACGTGGCGATCACCGCCGGCTCGCCGTGGCAGGTCGTCGGGTCCTCGCTGGCGCACGGCAGCGCGAGCGTGTCGAGCAGTTCGTACGTCGTCGCGGCCGCGAGCGGCGCGTCGGGCGCGACGAGCCGCTGGAAGCCGAGGCCGCGCGGCGTCGTGATCGTGACCGCGACGTCGGCGCCGCCCTGAGCACGCAGGGTCAGCGCGCCGCCGGGATCTCCGCCCCACGTGTCGTAGTGGACGAGCAGCCGTGCGTTGCGCGGCACGCTGGCGGAGCCGTCGCCGGGCGTGACCGTCCGCGCCTCCACGCCGCCCCACGGCGGCGTGCACGCACGCCCCTCGCGCACGTTAGACAGCACCGCGGCCGCGGCGACGGCGACCGCAAGCACGGCGACAGACTTCGTTCCACGCATCACACCCATGCGCGGCAGCGTGACAGTCCGCGCGCCCACGGTCAATCGCGCGCTCGACCGCGGGCTGGCAAGGAGTGGAAGCGCCGCGCGCGACGGTCAGTCGGCGGCTCCAGCCGACAGCGCACGCAACGTCACCGGCGTCGCGCGGAAGCCGACGCCGATCGAGAACTGGTCGTCGACGCCGTCGGGCGTGGACCACGCCGGGCCGTCGCCGTCGATGTCCGGCGCCAGCAGCGCGCCGACGATGCCCGCCGCGCGCACCTCGTCGAGCGTCACGCGCCAGTCCCCGTCGTCGTCGAAGATGCCGACGAGCGTCAGCAGGTTCGCGTCCTCGCACTCGCCGTCCATGCACTCGGGGTGCGCGACGATCCGGTCGGCGATGACGCGCTGCACGGCGCGGGTCACGACGTCGTAGAGCTGGGTCCCGGTGAACGCGGCGGCGAGCCGGCCGCGGATCTCGCCATCCGGCTCGATCGTGTCGATCGCGGCGATGAACCGGGGGCCGTCGATCCAGGTCGTCTCGTCGGGGTGAACCAGCGCGCCGACGGGGAACTGGGCCGAGCCGTGGATCGCCGCGCCCGGCATCTCGCGCGCGACCATCGCGTACGAGGTGACGTCGATCGCGGTCACCCGCGGCGGCGAGGCGGCGCGATCGATCGAGGTGCCGCGGTGGAGCGACACGAGGGCGCCGCCGGTGTCCGGGCAGGTGTCGATCGTCAGGACGACGTGGACGAGATCCGCGGCGAGGGTGGCGTTGACCTCGGCGGCGAGGTCGGCGGCGAAGACGTCCGCCAGCGTCGACAGCAGGAAGCCGCCGTGGTTGTCGATCTCGAGGTCGAAGTCGAGGTCCCAGCCGAGCGCGAGCGCGCCCTCGCCGGTCAGCGGCAACCGCAGCTCGTCGATGCGATACGCCTCGCGCGTGGTCGTGCACGGCGCGAGGTCCTCGCCGGGCCAGTGGTCCGGGATCAGGTCGGGCTCGTCGTGGGTGCACGCTGACGAGGCGCAGGCGAGCGCGAGGGTCGAGGCCAGGAGCGAGCGCATGACCTCAGCGTATGGCGGGTGATGGCGTGAGGCGTGGCAAAGGTCGGATGGCTCCACCGCCGCCGCGGCGTGGCGCACGACGGCTGGCACCTACCCGCACGCACGTCACTCCACCGCGCCGTGCTGGTACCAGCGACGGCGGCGGCGATCGAAGTACAGCCACAGGCAGTCGCCGCGGCGGGTGTGCGCGAAGTGGTACTCGCGGTGGATGTCCTGTCCGCCCTTCGCCCACCACCCACCGGAGACGACGTAGGGGCCGGTGATGTGGACGACGGTGCCGTGCTCGAGCCCTGACAGCAGCCAGCCGTCGTCGCGGACGTGGGGCGACTGCGGCGGCAGCGCGAGCGGGCGGGTCCGGACGCGCCGGATCAGCAGGTGCAGCGCCGACGGGCGCGGCCGCGGGGACGGCACGACCAGCGTCGGCTCCCACGCGAACCGCGCCTCGGGCAGGTGGCCGTCGCGCAGCACCGCCTTGACCACCGCGGCGTCGCCGAGCTCGGCGCGCAGCCGCGCCAGCGCCTCGGCGCCGGCGCGCAGGTCGCGGCGCGGGCGGGCCGCGAACAGCGCGAGCTGCTCGCGCGTCGCGGCGACGTCGTCGGCCCACACCCGCAGCTCGATCACGCCGTGCGCCGGCGGCGCGCCGTCGAGCCGCAGGTGGCACAGCCGCAGCAGGGCGCGCGCGTCGAGCGTCGGCTCGGACGCGCGGATGCAGTCGGCGCGGCGGACGAACCGCTCGGCCCGCGCGACGCCGTGCTGCTGCATCGTCAGCTCGAGCCACAGCGCGGTGACCGCACGGCGACGCGCGGCGAGCCGCGCCAGCAGCCGGTCGACCGCGGCCTTGATCGAGAACAGCAGGCGCTCGGTGTCGGACTCGGGATCGTCGAGCAGCACGCGCTCGTCGGGGGCCTCCGGCGGCGGCTCGGGCACGAGCGGGTCCCACCGCTCGCCCGCGGCGAGCTGGTACAGCCGGTGCGCGTCCTTGCCGAACCGCTCGAGGATGCCGCCGCCGGGCAGTCGCACCATCTCGCCGATCGTCGTGACGCCGAGGCGCGCCAGCGCGTCGCGCAGGGCCGGCGCGACGTCGAGCCGCGCCAGCGGCACGGTGCGCGCGACCGCGCGCTCGTCGGCGTCGCAGCGGAACACGCGCGCGCCGTGGCGCTGCGCCCGCGCGATCGCGTAGGTGGCGAACCGGGTGAACCCGACGACGGTCGCGCCGACGAGGCCGCGCGCCTCGAGCACGCCGGCGAGCTTGTCGGCCCACGCGGTGGCGCTGCCGTCGAACAGCCGCGCCAGCCCGGCGCCGTCGAGCCAGAACGTCCCGGGCGGATCGCGCGACGGCTCGACCGATGGCGAGTAGGCGTGGAGCGCGGCGGCGAGCTGCTCGACCTCGGCCGCGACCTCGGCGTCGGGCACGACGCCGGCGCGCAGCTCGCTGGCGAGCGAGAGGGCGTGCGCGTAGCGCTGCCCGGGCAGGATCCGCAGCGCGCGGGCACGCTCGCACGCGAACAGCACGGCGCCCTGCGGCCGGTCGTCGTCGACGACGACCACCGGCAGCGCGCGCCACTCGGGGTGCCGCCGCCACAGCAGCTGCAGCGGCAGCGCCGGGATGTCGATGCATGCGATCCGCATGAGCCTGATGTCTCTGTCGCGCGTGAAGGCGAGGGCGGACTGTCAGCATCCTTCGACACGGGCCTCGCTGGCGCTCGGCCCTGCTCAGGATGAGCGGAACATTTTCCGTCTCCGTCTCCGTCTCCGTCTCCGTCTCCGTCTCCGTCTCCTGCTCCGTGTTCCCCGCTCATCCTGAGCAGGCCCGAGCCCGAGCGAGGGCCGTGTCGAAGGACGTCTC
>WYBA01000240.1 GCA_011526095.1 Myxococcales bacterium
CCTCCAGAAGGCCCGCTGGAACGCCCCCGACGTGATCCTGATGGACATCATGATGCCGGACATGGGCGGCTTCGAGGTCGTGCGCGCCCTCCAGGGCGAGCCCGCCACCCGGGACGTGCCCGTCATCGCCATGACCGCGAAGAACTTCGACGATTCCACCGTCCGGCTCATCAAGGGGGAAGGCAACGTGATGGGCTTCCTCAACAAGCCGTTCGACCGCGCGGGGCTCCGGGGCCGCATCGAGGAGGTGCTCGCCGGCCGCCGCACCTTCGAGCCGCCGCCGGCCGGCGCCCCCGCGCGCTCGTCGCCGCCGGCGTCGCGCACCATCAGGACCGCGACCGCGGCGCCCGCGGCGGCGACGAGCGCGCCGAGCCCGAGCCACAGGCCGGTGCGCCGCCGCGGCACCGCGGGATGATCCCCCGTCGGCTCGAGCCGGGAGGCCAGGCCGGTGCCGCGGTCCGCGGCGTCCGGCGCCCTCGGGACGCTGGCCGCCGGCGCGACGATCCGGCGCCCGGGCGCGGTCACCCCTCCGTCGCCGGCCGACGCCGCGTCGCCGCCGGACGTGGCGGCGCCAGCCGCGGGCGCGCGCGCCGGCGGCACCGACTCGCGCGACATCCGCTGCGTCTCCATCAGGCCGACGTCGGCGGTCTTGAGCACGGCCTCGAGCGCCTTGCGGAAGTCCCGCGCCGACTCGAAGCGATCGGCGGGCTTCTTGGCGAGCGCGCGCAGCAGCGCCGTCTCGAGCGCCGGCGGGATCGCGACGCCGAGCACCGACGGCGGCCGCGGCGGCTCGTGCAGGTGCTTGGTCATGATCTCGAAGTGGGTGTTGCCGTCGAACGGCGTGTCGCCGACGACCGCCTCGTAGAGCGTGGCGCCGAGCGAGTACAGATCCGTGCGGGGATCGACCTCCTGGCCGCGCACCTGCTCGGGCGACATGTAGCGGACCGTGCCCATCGTCTGGCCGGTGGCGGTGAGCTTGGTCGACGTCGTCATCTTGGCGATGCCGAAGTCCATCACCGTCGCCGAGCCGTCGCTGTCCTTGACCAGGACGTTGGACGGCTTCATGTCGCGGTGGATGATGCCGCGGCCGTGGGCGTACTCGAGCGCGCGCAGCACGTCGATCGCGATCTTGGTGGCGAGCGGCCAGTCCATCCGCCCGCCCGACAGGATCATGCGCTCCCACGTCTGGCCGTGGACGTACTGCATCGCCAGGCAGAACGCGCCGTTCTCCTGGCCGAAGTTGTAGAGGTGGACGATGTTGGGGTGATCGAGCTGGGCGAGCGCGCGCGCCTCCTCGAGGAACCGCGACTTGACCTGCGCGTGCGCCGCCAGCTCCGGCGGCAGCAGCTTGAGCGCGACCTCTTGCTCGGTGATCTTGTGGCGCGCCTTGTAGACGACGCTCATCCCGCCGGAGCCGAGGACGTCGACGATCTCGTACTGGCCGAGCACGACGACGCCGACCATGCGCTGCGCCCCGGTCGACCCCAGCGGGGCGCCGCACTGGGCGCACTTGACGTCGATGTCGAGGACCTCGGCGTCACAACGGGGACAGCTCGGCATGGTCAGCCCGTGGCGCCCGCGGTCGAGGGTGCAGCGACGCGCGCGCCGAGCCGCCACCCGGGCACGCGCGCGAGCAGCCGGTGGAGCTCGTCGCACACGATCGCAGGGTACTCGACCGGCGTGTAGTGCGTCCCGCCGCGGATCACGATCAACCGCGACCCGGCGATCGCCCGGTGCATCCGCTCCGACGTCGCCGGCGGGGTCAGCAGATCGCGATCGCCGGTGACGATCGAGGTCGGCACGGCGATCGTGGCGAGCACGTCCTCGGCGTCGTGCTCGTCGAGCCGGGACAGCAGGTCGGAGTAGATCCGCCAGTCGATCGTGCGGAACCCCGCCGCGACGTCGCGGAACGCGTCCATGTCGAGCGTGTCGGACACCATGCCGAACCGCTTCATCGCCGCGATCAGCGCGTCGGAGCCGGCGACGACCCGCGCGGCGCGGCCGACGACGTCGGCCTGCGCCTTGACCAGGCGGAGCAGCACCGGGATCACCTGGTGGACGAACCTCGACGACATCACCGTGCGGAACGGCCGGCCGTAGGGCCCGTTGATCGCCATCAGCCCGGCGAGCCGGCCGGGCGCGCGCCGCGCCAGCTCGAAGTTGACCTGCACGCCCATCGACCAGCCGACGTTCACCGCGCGATCGACGCCCTCGGCGTCGAGGATCTCGAGCAGGTCGTCCACCTGGTGGACGACGGTGTTGGCGCGCGGGTCGGCCGGCTGCGCGCTCGAGTAGAGCCCGCGGTAGTCCCAGCACAGCACGCGGTAGCCGGCGAGCGCGGCGTAGAGGTGACGGAACGCCTCGAACGTGCCGCCCAGGCCATTGGCCAGCACCACCACCGGCGCCCCCGGCTCGCCCTCGCGCACCTGGTACCCGATGCGCGTGCCGTCGCGCGCCACCAGGTGCCGCTGCTCGATCCCGGGGACCATCGGCGCACGATGCTACCGCGAAGCGCCTGCGCCCGAAACTTCGCGACGCACAGCTTCAAGGACCCGACTTCGCACCACCGCTTCGCCGCACCCGTCCGACCAGCCGCGCGCCAGCGCGGCGGGTGCACGCTCATCGCGGGCGCTCTCGCCAGAGATGGGGGGCTCGAAGGGGGGAGCGGCGCTCCCCCCTCGTCTGATCCGCGCGGCGGTCTGCCGCCAAGCGGATCAGAAGAAGAGGACTCCCGACAGGCGCGCGCGCGTGTACTCCTCCGACTCGTCCGTCGGCGGCGTCACCGCGCGGTATGCGGCGTCGAGCGGCATCGCGGCCTCGCTCGCCGAGCGGCTGCCGGCGCGGATGTCGGCGCCGAGGTGCAGCTTCGGCGTCACCGCCCAGCGCAGGCCGACGCCGACCTCGCCGAACTCCTGGCTGGTCTCGTAGACGTCGTCACCGACCTCGACCTGGGTCACGCCGAGCCCGCCGACCACGTACGGCGACCACCGGTTGTACGGCGACAGCTCCCACACGAGCGACGCGCCGAGGCGGCGATCGACGCGCGAGCCGTCGGCCAGCTCGCTCTTGCCGAGCTCGCCCTCGAGGCTGAGGCCGGGCGTCATGCGAAACCGACCGATGAGCGCCAGATCATCGCCCGCGGCCTCCCCCTGGACGTCCACGCCGCCGGCGGCGACGCCGAGGCCCCAGCGCGGCAGCTCGGGTCGGGTGTAGGCGGCCGCCGCGACGCCGACGGTGGGCGCCGGCGCGACGGGGTAGTAGTCGCCGCCGCAGTTGCAGTCGTCGTACACCGCGGGCGGCGGCGGCGCGGCGAACCGGGTCCGGTGGTACCAGCCGACGCCGACGTAGATCGACCCACCGACGCGGACCCGCACCGGCGGCGGCGCCGGACGGTGCACGCGGACGCGCACGCGCGGCGCGCGGACGCGCACCCGAGGTCCGCCGACGCGGACGTGGGCGCGACCGCCGACGCGGACGCGGACGCCGGCGTCGGCGTCGCGCTGCGCGAGCGTCTGCACGCCCATCGACGTGGCGAGGGTGAGAGCGGCGGTGGCCAGGACGGTGGTCTTGGTGCTCAAGGCATTTTCCTCGGATGGGGCCGTGCATCCAGGACGCACGGGGCGGACGATCGGTTTACTAGCAGCCGTCGGGCCAGCCGCCGGGCGCGCCGCGGTCGGCCGATGACGCACGCGGCCGCGGACGCGACGCGTGCGAAGCCACGGGGTTAGCCACGCGGACGTCGGTCGGCGCGCCCGCCGGGATCGCGCACGGGTGCCGTCGCGTGAAGCCATCTTCACACCCGGCCGTGCCGCGGCTGCAACACGCGCCTGCTCGCGCTGTCCCGAGGAGGACCCGCGGTGTGCGCGGTCCGACGGGAGCCGGTCCACGTCTCTGAAATCCTTGTGTCTGGTTGACAGTCGGAATCGCGGCTCCGTATTGTCTGCGCCGAAACGGAGGTCTTGCCTTGAGTCAGCAGAATCCCAAGAAGCCTGGGAGCAGGGACATCAGTGAGCTGAAGGCTCGACTCGGGCTCAAGAAGGGCACGGCGCCCGCCCCGGCGGGTCAGCCCGCGGCCGGTGGGGCCCGCGGCGGCGGCGTGGTTCCGCCGCCCGGCCTGAACCTCCCCCCGCCGCCGGGCGTGAAGCCGCCGCAGCAGGGGCCGGTGATCCCCAACGCCGCGGACGACCCGTTCGGCGCGATGAACGCGATGGCGCAGGTCGCCGCGGTCCAGCGCGCGCCGGAGATCGTCATCGTCAACGACGGCAAGCCGGTCGAGAGCGTGTCGACCGGCACCCGCGCCGCGACGATCGGCAAGTACGCCGCGCTCGCGATCGCCCCGCTGATCCTCGGTCTGATCATCGGCCAGATCGCCAAGGACGCGAAGTACTACAACGACGGCATCTCGGGCGCGAAGGCCATCCACAAGGATGTCCAGGGCGTCAAGTCGAAGCTGGGCGAGCTCAAGAACGCCTTCGACAGCGCCGGCAACCTCAAGACGCGCACCGTCGCCGACGAGGTGTCGAAGGCGCTGACCGCCAACCGCGAGATCGCCAAGAACAAGGAGATCGTGTTCCGCGTCAAGCAGGGCACGTTCGACGCGGCGCTGTCGGCGAAGGTGATGATGTTCTACGCGATGGTGTCGAACATCGAGGAGCTCATCGTCGACCACGAGGCCGCGGCGAAGCAGGAGGAGAACGCGATCAAGGCGGCCAAGACCAAGGCCGAGGCGATGGCGCCGAGCGAGGGCGACGTGCTCAAGGGCGCGGTGCCGTACCGCTTCGGCGTCGTGCTGACCAACCCGTCCGAGGAGGAGACCGCCAAGGGCGACCCGCAGGCGGCGCGCATCGTCGAGATCGGCAACCCGCTGTGCAGCGGCAAGGCGTCGTCGAATGGCACCTGCCCCAACGGCGACGTCACGGGCTTCCTCTACCGGTTCGAGACCTCGCCGACGTGGCAGCCGGGCGACGTGGTCGCGCCGGGCAGCCTCAACCCGGGCGAGGCCTTCCCGCTCAAGAAGGTCGTGCTGCTCGCACCGAGCGCGCAGCTCGACGCGCTGGTGAAGGGGCCCGAGGCGACGGTGTCCGAGGCGGCGTACTTCAAGCGCCTGGTGAAGATCTACGAGGCGATCGACGCGGCGTACGCCTTCGGCGAGGCGATGGAGAAGTCGCTGAACCAGAAGGCGCGCGAGCCGGCGAAGTTCACCTGGTTTTTGTAGGCGCCTTCGGCGCTCAGGGGGAGCGCTCTTCCTAGCGCCTTCGGCGCTCAGGGGGAGAGCTTCTCCCCCTGAGAACCCCCATCTCTGGCGAGATCGCTCGCGGTGGGGTTCTACCCGGCGCGCTGGCGCGCGCCTGGTCCCCGTGCCAGCGAGAGGCTTCGTGCCTCCGGCGCACCAAGAGTGGCGATGGCGTGGTGCACGAAACGAGCACGGCCCGGACGGTGAGTCCGGGCCTTCGTTGCGTCGGGGCGTCGGCGCGGGACGCGCTACTTGGACTTCTTGTCCTTGCCGATGATCTCGTCGACGGTCCCGGAGCCCTGGTCGATGTCGGGGCCCATGCCGCCATCCTTCTCGAGCACCGAGTTGATGATGGCGTTGTCTTCCTTCTCTTCCTTCACGTTGTCGGCGCGGTAGGCGAGGACTTCCTTGTTCTTGGCGCGGTCGTAGATCGCCAGCGCGAACACCTTGTAGTCCTTCGTGCGATCCGTGGCGTGGACCGACGGCACGCCGTCGTACTCGACCGGCTTCTCGCCGGCGGTGCCCGGGCCGAACTTGCCGTCGGCGAGCTGGGTGAAGAACTCGAACGTCTGCTGGTCCTCGGGGAACTGCGCCGCGTCCAGCGTGATGAACATCTTGTAGAGCGAGTCCTCGTAGAAGAAGAAGAACCGGCGCTGGTTCTTGCCGCCCTGGTTCTCCCAGTAGACGAGCATCGACTCGTTGGTCTTGTGCTCGAACTGGTCGTCGATCACCGAGACGTCCCAGCCCGTCTTCTTGCCCTCGAACTTGACGAACGACTTCTTGACCCGCTTGAGCTCCGCCTTCTTCTCCTTGCGCAGCTTGTCCTGCTGGTAGACGTCGGCGGTCTCGGCGATCACCTCGGCGTACTTCTCGTCGAGCTGCTTCTGCATGGTCGCAAGGACGTCGTCCTTGGTCATGCCGAACTTGAACGGGCCCATCAGCTCCTCGCGCGCCTTCTTGTGCTCGGCGGTGAGCTTGGGCGCGGGCTTCTCCTTCGGCGCCTTCGCCTTCTTGGGCTTGGCCTTCTTCTTGGCCTTCGCCGCGGCGACATGGGGGTCGGCGAGGTGGGCGGCGACGGTGACGCCGGCGGTCGAGACAGCGAGGGCGAGCAGGTACGTGAACGTCCGAGTGCGCAGCATGAGTCCTCCGAGGGGCCACCGGCAGCCTACCAGCCGGGATCCGTGGCCTCAAGGAAGGACGTGGCCGCTCGCCTCGCATTCACCGCGGCGAGCGATCGACGGGGCTCGCCGCCCCGCCCGCCGAGCACAGCTCGGCGGGGCCCACCCCGCCCAGAGCCGCGACCACCTGGTTCCACCCTTGGCGCCCGCAGGGCTCCCCGCGGCCTGCCCTCACGGCTCGACCGCGCCGGCGCCCGCCGACAGCGACTGCGACGCCCCGGTCAGCGCGTCCGGCGTGACGGTCACGTCCAGCTCCTGGCCGCTCACCGAGCCGTGGCAGCTACCGCACACCGCGTCGAACAGCGGCTCGACGATGCCCATCGTGATCTGCTCGTTGGGGCCCATCTGGTGCTCCTCGCCCATCGTCACGATCGGCGTGCCGTCCCCGTCCTGGAGCTCGAGCACGACCCCCGCCCCCGACGGGACGCGCACCTTGGTCGAGCCGTCGTCGCGCAGCTCCACCGTGCCGAGCAGCGTGCGCGACTCGTAGCGGCCGTCATCCTGGTTGCCGGCGGTGGTCCCGTCGGGCGGGAACCCCTCGACCCAGATCGCCAGCCGGCGGGCGCCGCGGAACGCCTCGACGGGCCGGCCGCGCCGCAGGTTGCCCGTGAGCAGGGTGAACAGCATCGGCGCGTCGGGCATGTGGAACACCGCGTCTCCCTCGAGGTCGGGGTTGACGCTGCCGCCGAACACGAGCTGGCGGCGGTTGTAGTAGGGCGTCGCCGGCGGCTGCTTGATCGCCAGGACCGCGTCGACCTGGGCGCCCGCGCCGCCGACGAGGGTCTGGCGCGCGCCGGTCGCCGGGTCGATCGCGACGATGTCCCAGTCGAGCGAGGTCGCGGTCGCCAGATCACCGGCGTAGCCGGTGTACGACACCAGGATGCGGTCGTCGGGCAGGTTCGACGGGTTGCGGTAGGCGCCGGCGGTCGCCGAGCCGACGCGGCCGGTCGCGGCCGGGTCGATGATGTGGAGCGACGGCAGGTACCCCGGGTCGTCGCGCCCCGCCTCCATCGGCCCGACGCTGCGGTTGAACACGCCGAGCGTGCCCGCGCCGCCGCGCGCGCCGGCGTCGGACAGGATGACCAGGAAGTTGCCGTTGGCGGCCTCGCGGATGTCGGTCGCCTGCTGGTAGCCGATCGACGGCAGGACCGCCGACGGATCGGCCGGGTCGGCGTACGGCGAGCTGGCGCGCTGCGCGAGCAGCGGGTGGTAGTCGGTGAGGTCCCAGTTCAGCCGGCGCCCGGCGAGCTGGTAGAAGCCCTCGGACACCTTCTCGGTCGTCATCGTGACCTGCCCCTTGCGCTTGAACTGGGGCGAGATCTCCGAGTTGGTGAGGAACGTCATCTGCTCGAGGCCCGAGCCGTCGACGCGCATCCGCCACAGGTCGCTCTGCGGCTCGAACAGCATGCGCGAGCGGGTCGGGCCGTTGTCCGGCCGGCCGCGGGTCGACGCGAACACGAGGTACTCGCCGTCCGGCGACCACGCCGGATCGAAGTCGTGCTGCGGCAGGCCGTTGGCGTCGGGCCGCGCCGGGGTGAGCCGCTGGCAGCCCGAGCCGTCGATGCCGACGACGTAGATCCCGAGCGGGTCGGCGGCGCTGGTGCGCATCGCGAACGCGACGGTCTCGCCGTCGAACCGGATGTCCGGAGCCCGGACGTCGACCTGGCTGCGGTTGGCGGCGCCGGCGCAGGCGTCGAGCAGCGAGGTCGCCGCGCCGACCGAGGTGATCGCGCCGTCGGCCCCGAGCGTCGCGGTCGCGACCATCAGGTCCGAGCCGGGCTGGTAGGTGTCGAACTCCAGCGGGGTCGCGACGTGGGTCGCCGCGCGATCGACGTAGACCAGCGGCAGCGTGTCTCCCGGCCCCATCGGCGACACCAGGTCGGCGGCGAGCAGCGCGGCGCGCTCGACGTCGACCCACTCCTGGACGACGCAGTACGCGCTCGCGGTGGCGGGATCGAACGGCTCGGCGCAGCTCGCCGGCTCGGGCCGGCCACCGCCGGGCGTCTCGAGCACGGCGCCGCCGCGGTGCGCGATCCCGCCGTACTCCTCGAAGACCCCCTTGGCCACCGCGCGCCCGCGCCGCGCGTCGGCGAACTCGAACGCCATGAACTCGCGCTTGAGCAGCTCGTAGTTCTTCTCGAGCGAGATCGCCGAGTAGAACCCCTGGCTGCCGGCGCTCAGCTTGAGATCGTTGCCGGCCTGCGGGCTGTGGCACGCCTGGAACGAGCAGCCGCGCTGGATCAGCTTGGGCTGGACGTGCGCGGCGAAGAACGCCTTGCCGGGGTCACCCTCGCCGAACTCGAGCTCGCCGACCTGCTCGGCCCACGACCGGACCGTCTCGTAGTCCGCGTCGTCGCGGCTGGCGAAGTGATCCCCGCCGGAGTGGTACAGCCCGCCCGCGCCGACGGCGAGCGGGACCTGCAGCAGCTGGGACTGATCGGGCGGGTCGGCGACGAACGCCCACGACTGGGCGAAGTTGAACGCGAGCTGCGTGTCGTCGTCGCCGCACGTGATGTAGAAGTCCGCCTGCGGCGCGCCGTGGCAGTTGCCGGCGTTGCAGTTGCTGCCGCCGGCGTCGAGGATCGGCTGGACCTGGTCGCGGAAGGTCGCGAACTGCGGGTGCGCCAGGTACGGCGCGGGATCGAAGCCGGGGGAGACCGTCGGCGAGCACGCGCCCTCGCCGGTCTGCGGCGGCGTCGGCGGCGGCAGGCCGTTCTCGGTCGCGCCGTTCTCCAGCCACGACAGCAGGGTCAGGTACGCGTCGGACTGGACGCTGAAGTTCGCGCCGCCGACGTGGACGATCTCGAGGTCGATGAACTCGTCGCCGTACGCGACCTGGAGCCCGCCGCTGTTGACCGCCTTGATCAGGAACGGCGGCACCTGGTACGGGCCGTACGTCGTCAGCAGGTCGCGCCGCTTCTGGATGTTGTCGAACGAGGTGACGTCGAGGTTACCGGCGGCGAACCCGAACGGGTCGCCGGGATCGACGCGGTGGCACGGCGCCGTGTTGCCCGAGCACGACTGGAGCAGGATCGGCTCGATGTTGCGCTCGTAGTACGTGCGGCCCGGCGGCGGATCGCCACAGGCGGCGAGCGTCGCGGCGAGCGCGATCGCCAGCGTGGCGCCCTGCCCCCCCACCAGCCCGGGCTTCGACGGGTGCGGCGTCATGGTCATCATCGTACTCCAGCTGCATCCCGGCGGCTGTGATCGTTGGCGGGTTCGCCGGCTCGCGTCGTCGGGCCGCGGCGGCCGGCGTGACGACGAAGCCCGGGCCGTGTGTCCGGGAGACACACACGACCCGGGCCAGCGGATCTCGGAGCTCGAGCGAGGCGCGCGCACTACCGGAGCTGCGAGATCGCCGCGCGCGCGGTCGTGCGCACCAGCGAGCTGGCGTCGCTGCGCGCCGCCTCGAGCGCGTCGCGCGAGGCGCGGTCGCCGATCCGGCCGAGCGCCCACGCCGCGTTGCGCCGCACCGACGGGTCGGGGTCGCTGGCGAGCTGGGCCTCGAGCGCGACGCGCGCGCTCGCCTCGCGCAGCTCGCCGGCGACGGCGGCCGCCTTGGCGCGGACGCGGACGTCGGCGTCGTCGATCAGCGCGACCACCGGGGCCGCGCCGTCCTGGCGCCGGATGTCGAGCCAGGCGGCGAGGGCCTCGTAGCGGACGGCGGCGTCGGCGTCGCTCATCGCCGCGGCGAGCGCGCCGTTGGCGTCGGCGTGGCCGATCCGCCCGAGCGCGCGGACCGCGTGGGCGCGGGCCTCGCCCGACAGGTCGGTACGCGACGACGCGGCGGCGAGCGCCTCGATCGCGTCGGGGTGGCGGAACGTGCCGAGGACGTCGGCGGCGTTGCGCGCCAGCCGCGAGTCGTCGCCGGCGAGATCAGCGACCGACCGCTCGGCGAGCTGCCGCTTCATCACCGGGCGGCGGGCGAACCACCACGCCGCGGCCTCGCGGACCTCGTAGCGGTCGTCGTCGAGCAGCTCCATGACGGGGGCGATGCACGCGTCGCAGATCAGGCGCTCGGCGCGCTCCAGCTCGGCGATGATCGCGTCGGAGCTGCGGGTGTTGATGGCGTTCTGGATCCGCGCCGCGCTGCCGCCGCGCCCGGCGGTGGCGGTGCCGACGAGCAGCAGCGTGCACGCGGCGGCGGCGAGGACGGTGGAGATGCGCTTGGTGTTCGACATGGCGTGTGACCTCGAGGGTGAGGGTGTCGAGCGGAGGGAGGCGCTCACGGGGCGCCCGGCGCGTTCTCGCGCGAGTAGAACTGGCCGCCATTGTCGGCCATGAGGATCAGCAGGTAGTACTCGTCGGCGGTGAGCTCGGCGCCGACCGCGGCGGCGTGCGGCGGGAACTCCGCCGTGTCGAACGCGCGGTCGCCCAGGTCCTGCGTCGGGAACTGGCGCACCGGGTTGAGCTTGCGGATCAGCTCGGAGTCGCGGGCGTTGCCGGGCTCGACGTAGATCTTCATCTCGCCGTCGACCACCAGGCCGGAGTCCTCGAGATCCACCATGTCCGGGCCCATCAGCGACAGGTGCGAGGCCGAGTAGCCGGAGAACATCTCGTCGCCGATGCCGTACGAGACCTCGGTGCCGCGCAGGTCGAACGTCCAGGTGAACGACGCGCCGGTCTCCGGGTCGGTGAGCGTCCAGCTCGGGTTCGCCGCGCCGGGCGTGCCGTTGTGGCAGCTCACGCACTTGGCGTCGAACACCTGCTGCAGCGCCTGGTCCCACGGGACGCCGACCGTGGCGTCGCGGGTGAAGGTGTCGGAGGCGCGCGAGAACCGGGGCACGCTCGACAGCAGGTCGGCGGGGCCAGCGGCGACCGCCTGGGTGATGCCGGGCTGGATGATCGTGGTCTCGGTCCGGCTCTCGTGGCACCCGCCGCAGAACCGCGACTCGCCGTGCGCCGCCGAGAACCACACCGGCTCGTTGCGCTGCGACAGGCCGTAGACGTCGACCGGCTGGACGTGGACCGGGACGTTGGCCGGGATCAGCGCGGCCCACGAGCCGTCGGCGTAGACCGGCGCGACGCCGAGCACCGCGGCGCCCTCGTGCTCCGAGGTGCCGAAGTCGTCGGGGATGCCCTCCTCGACCGAGAAGCCCTCGATCACGCGGACGCCGTAGATCGAGCCCGGCGCGAACGTGTCGAGGCTCGAGCGGTAGACGTCCATCGAGCCGATCAGGCCGGCCTCGGGGTTGAACTGGTGCTTGCCGGCGCCGTCGATCTCGGGCGGCGCGTCGCGCGACACCAGCGGGCGCGGGAAGATGTCCCACATCGCCGGGTCGTCGTAGATCGGGCGACGCGACTGGGTCGCCGAGTCGTAGAGGTAGACGCCGAAGTTCGCGGTGAGGCCCGCGGCCTCGAGCGTGCCGGACTCGACCGGGCCGTCGGCCCACGACACCAGCAGCGCCGGGTACTCGCCGCGGCCGGTCGGCAGCGGCGAGGCGTCGTAGTAGCGGCCGACCGACATCGACGACGGCTCGCGGCCGCGCGGCACGTCGGGCGTGAGGATGCGGTAGCTGGCGTTGGCCTCGGACATGTCGCGGGTGAACCCGCCGTTGCCGTCGTCGGCGCCGAGCCGGATGTCGAGCAGCGCGCCCGACTGCAGCGTGCGATCGCGCGACGTGCCGATCGCGATGAACCGGCCCGGCTGGATCTCGCGCGCCTTGAGGTAGCTGTTGGTGACCCCGGTGCCTTCCTTGCCGAACGCCTCGCGCATGTTCGTCATGTCGGGCGCCATCGTGATCAGGTGGCCGGCGTTCATCTCGCCGAGGTGATCCCACTGGGTGAGCAGGATCTTGCCGTCCGACATCACCGTCGGGTGGATGCGGTGCGACAGGTTGCGCGGGCCGAGCACCTCGTTGGTGCCGTCGACGTTGATCACGCCGGTCTGCAGCGTGACGCCGCGCTCGTACTCGTCCTGGTGCTGCGGCGCGCCCTCCTCCACGACCGCCGAGGTCATGAAGAAGATCTTGTCGCCGGGGAGGAACACCGGCTGGACGTAGTTGCGGTTGGGGTTGGTCGGGAGCTGCTCGAGCGAGCCGTCCTCGAGCCGGAGCAGGAACAGGCCGAACGCCTCGTCCTGCGCGCGCCGCCCCGAGAACACCACCTGGCCCGTCGACTCGCTCGCGTCGAACGACAGGTCGTAGCCGGAGATGTCGAGGTCGGCGTACTCGGGATCCTGATCGCAGCACAGGACCGTGAGCTCGCCGTCCGCGGTCGGCGGGCTGAGCTTCACCAGCCGCGCGCCGGGGGTGTACGAGGTGTACTGGAAGATGTCGCCCATCCCGTCGTTGCGCGTCGGGCGCTGCAGGAAGACGATCGAGTCGACCCCGTCGAGCGGGCCCTGGGACTCGCTCCCGCAGCCGACCAGCGACGAACCGATCGTCGCGGCGGCGAGGGTGGCGCCCAGGATGTACTTGGTGGAGCTCACGGCTTTCCTCCTCTGGTGGTGAGGTGCCATAGAGCACGCGCCGTGCCAGGCGAGTCCCACTGTGATCACAGCAGGTTGGGCGTGATATCGGCGTCGTTCCGTGCCCCCTGGGGGCGCTGGCCTTGGGGGCCGGGAGCCACACTGGCTGCCGCCCGGGCCCGCATGCCGAGCTCACAGGTCGCCGCGCTTCGCCCAGCTCAACGCGGCAGGATGCCGGACTCCTGGGCGAGCTCCTTGAGCATCGCCTTGGCCCGCTCGAACCGCTTGCGCAGGGTCGCCGCGCGGCGGTCGATCGACTCGGCCGGCTCGCCCGACTCGCCGCCGGCCTCGCCGGGCATCGCCCGCGCGATGTCGCGCCACGACATCCGGCGGTCGATCCGCAGGATCAGCAGCGCGTGGTCGTCCGGGTCGAGCTGCTCGCGGAGCTGGGCGAACCGGTCCTTGACGTCGGTCCGCAGGTACGGCGCGGTGACGCTGCGGACGACCGCCGCCGCGGTCGCCTCGAGCTGCGACAGCGGCACGTTGCGCTCGGCGCGGCGGTGCGGATCGCGCCGCACGCGGTGCAGCGCGTTGCGCGCGAGCGCGTAGCTCCACGTCCGCAGCGACGACTCCCACCGGAACTTGGGCATCCCCTTCCACAGGTCCTCGGCGAACGTCGAGAACGCCTCGGCGGCGACGTCCTCGTCGCGCGCCAGGGCGTGGAGGAAGCCGTAGAGCTCGGCCCCGTACAGCTCGAGCGCCAGCGTCACGGCGCCCTCGAGGTCGCCGTCGACGTGGCGGGCACGCACGCGACCCTCGGCGGCGGCGCGGGCGGCGCCGGCGTCGGGATCCGCGGAGTCTTCGCCTTCGGCCATCGCCGGCGACCCTATCATTTCGGGCGCGCGGCGGGGTCGGGGTGCTCGCGCAGCCAGGCGTCGATCAGGCCGCGCTCGCGCGCGGCGTCGGGATCGGCGTCGTCGATCAGCGCCCGCGCGGCGACCAGGCGCGCGCGCGCCTCGGCGATCCGCCCGGCCGCGCCGAGCGCCTCGCCGAGCGAGACCTCGGCGAGGTAGCGCAGCGTGACGTTGCCGTCGGCCGTCGCCTCGCGCACCGCCTCCTCCAGCAGCGCGAGCGCCCGCGCGTGGTCGCCCGCGCGGCTGGCGCAGTCGCCGAGCGCGGTCAGCGGGCCGGCCTTGCGGCGCATCGGCGCGCCGGTGCGGGCCTCGACCGCGCGGAAGATCGCCAGCGCGCGCTCGTGGAGCGGCGCCGACGCGGCGCAGCCGCTGGCCTTGTGCGCGACGTCCCCCAGGGCCGTGACGACCGTCGCGACCAGGTCGTGCTCCTCGCCGTAGGCGTCGAGCCTGACCGCGAGCGCGTGCTCGAGGAGCGGGCGGGCCTCGGGCTGCCGGCCGAGCGTGATGTACGCCATCGCGAGGTTGGCCTCGACGTCGGCGACGTCGGTCGAGTCCGGGCCCGACAGCTCGATCAGCGCCTGGCGCAGCGGCTCGTAGACCTTCGCGGACTCGGCGGCGCGCCCGAGCTGATCGAGCGCGAACCCGTGGTTGAAGCGGAGCATCGCGGCGTCGTACGGATCGACGCCGACGGCGGTGTCGAGGGCCGCGACCGCGCGCTCGGCGAGCGCGAGCGCGCCGGCGCGATCGCCGGCGCCGACGTGCGCGACGATCATGTTCGACATCACCGACAGCGTGCGCGGGTGAGCGGGCCCGAGCTGCGCGGCGAACGCGGCGAGCGCCTGGTCGTAGACCGGCAGCGCCTCGGCCGAGCGCCCGGCCGCGTCGAGCGCGGACGCGAGGTTCGTCGCCGCCTGGGCGCGCTGCAGCGGCGCGATCGAGTCGACGGCGAGCAGCCGCTGGTGGAGCTCGAGCGCGCGGCCGTAGTCGGCCGAGATCTCGGCGACGACGGCGGCGGCGTGGAGCACGGCGCGAGCCTGCAGGTGCTGCAGGCCGTAGCGCTCGGCCTCGGGCTCCGCCTGGACGATCCACGGCCGCGCCGCGGTCGGCCGGCCGAGGTCGACGCCGTGGGTCCAGATCAGCCAGCGCACGGCCTCGAGCGCGATCGGATCGGCGCCGGCGGCGCGCGCGGTGGCGTAGGCGCGCTCGAACCGCGCCGCCGCGGCCTCGAACGCGCGGCGCGCGCGCAGCAGCTCGCCGTCGACGAGCAGCGCGCGGGCGAAGGTCGGCGCGTGGCCGAGCGCCTCCGCCTCCACCAGCACCGCGTCGAGCGCGCCGCGCGCGCCGTCGAGGTCGCCGCGATCGGTCGCGTGGTCGACGGCGTCGAGCCGGGCCTCGAGCGCGCTGACCCGGGCCGCCAGCGCCGGGTCGGCGGGGCGGGCGTAGCCGCCGAGCAGCACGCGCTCGTCGAGGCACTCGCCGGGCGGCTCGAGCCCGTGGACGAGCGACGCCGCCTGGGCCACGCCCTCGGCCGTGAGCGTCGGCCACGTCGCGACCAGCGCGCGCAGCGGCCGCAGCCGCGCCGCCAGGCACCGCTGCGCCTGGGCCGCGGTCGCCGTCGACCACGTCCGCTCGGCGTGGGTCCGCACGCACGCCGCGGTCGCCGTCGCGCCGTAGGCGTCGGTCCACGCGTCGAGGGCGCCGGCCAGCCGCGGCCCGACGTCCGCCGCGAGCGCCGGGTCGAGCGCGGCGAGGCGCGCGCCGAGGACGCGGCGCGCGTCGGGGCCCCACAGCGCGCGCGCGCCCGCGCC
>WYBA01000241.1 GCA_011526095.1 Myxococcales bacterium
GGGCCGAGCGCCAGCGAGGCCCGTGTCGAAGGACGCTGACAGTCCGTCACGCCACGCTCCCCGCTCAGCGCCGCGCCAGCCACGCCTCGGCCGCCGCGCGCTCCTTCGCGTACGCCGCGCCCGCCGCCGCCCACGCCGCGCGCGCCGCCTCCGCCAGCTCGCGCGCCCGCGCCTGCGTCGCGCCGTCCGCGCCGCGGCGCGCCACCAGCGCCCTCGCCAGCGCGAACCGGCTCTCCGCGAGCGCCGGCGCGTCCCCGCCGTCCGCCGCGCGCGTCGCCACGGCGCGCTCGAGCAGCGCCACCGCGGCCGCCGCGTCGCCGCGCGCCAGCGCGAGCTGCCCCTCGCCGTTGTCGACGTGCGCGAGCACGACGTGGCCCGCGCCGAACACCGCCGTGAGGATCCGCCGCGCCCGCGCGTAGCCGTCCGCCGCGTCCGCTCCCTTCCCCACCACCCGCAGGTACTCCGCCAGGTTCAACCAAGTCACGCCGGTCTGGAAGTGCTCGGCCCCGCGCGCCCGCTCGAAGATCGCCAGCGCCCGGCGGTACGCCGGCTCGACCTCGGCCATCCGCCCCAGCGCCTTGAGCTCCACCGCCAGGTTCACCAGGTTGACCGCCACGTCGGGGTGGTCGGGCCCGAGCGCGCGCTCGCGGATCGCCAGCGCGCGCTGGTTCTGCGCCAGCGCGCCGGCGAAGTCGCCCACGCGATGGAGCGCGCCGCCGAGCTCGGTCGCCGCCGCGGCCGTGTCGACGTGATCGGGCCCGAGCTCGCGCTCGCTGATCGCCAGCGACTCCTCGAGCAGCGCCCGCCCCTCGTCGACTCGCCCGCGCGCCAGCTCGACCGCGCCGAGCGCGCCGAGCGTCGCCGACAGCTCGACCGCCGCTCCCGGGACGCCGCGCCGGCTCGCCACGGCCTCGGCGAGCAGCGCCGCCGCGCGATCGTCGTCGCCGACCCAGTACGCGACGTTGCCGGCGGTGTGGACGAGCCCGACCGTGCGCGGGTGGCGGTCGCCCAGGCGCGCGCGCGCCAGCGGCAGCGCGCGATCGAGGTAACCCTGCGCGCGCGCGTGATCGCCGTCGTCGGTCGCGACCGCCGCCAGCTCCGCCAGCACCGCGAGCGCCGCCGCGCTGCCGTGTTCCCCGGCCGCGACGTGCGCGGCGAGCACCGCCTCGAGCTCGACCCGCGCGTCGGCCAGCCGCGCCTGCGCGCGCCACAGCCGCGCGCGCTCGTAGCGCAGCTCGAGGCGCAGCTCGTCGGGCTCCGCCAGCCGCGCGGCCACCGCGTCCGCCTGGGCCAGCCACCGCTCGGCGTCCGCGTACGCCGCCGCCGTCTGGCGCTCGAGCACCGCCAGCCGCCACAGCGCGCGCGCCGCGAGCGCGTCGTCGCGCGCCGCGACCGCGAGGTTGCTCGCCTCGAACAGCGCCGCGCGCGCGGCGTCACGCTCGCCTGCCTGCTCGGCGAGCTGGCCACGCTCGTACAGCGCCTCCGCGACCACCGGCGCCCAGCCGAGCGCGCGCGCCTCCGCGACGACCGCGTCGGCCGCCGGCGCCGCCGCCCGGGCGCCCGCCGCGTCGACCGTCATCACCCGGGCCGCGAGCGTCGCGATCGCCGCGCGCACGCGCGCGAGCTCGTCCGCGCGCCCCGCCGGCTCCGGCGCGCGCCCGGCGAGCGCAGCGACGTCGTCACACGCCGCGACATCCGGCAGCAGCGCCGCGGGGTCGGCGAGCCGCGCCACCGCGTCGGCGTCGAGCCGCGCCCCGACCGCGCCGCGCGCGCCGAGCCCGGTAACGACCGCCGCGACCCGCGCGCGCTGCGTCGCGAGGCACTGCTGGCGCACCGCGATCGCCGCCGGCGCGGCGTCGCGCGCCGCGCACGCGCCGTACGCGGCGTGGCGCCACCGGTCGCGCCAGCCCGCGACCGCGCGATCGAAGCTCGCGAACGCCGACGCCGCCCACGCCGCGCCGGAGGCGTCGAACGCGGCGCGGACGTCGGCGCGCGCCGCGTCGTCCCACGCCGCGTCGCCGGGCCCCGCGGCCGCGGCGCACGCGTCGAGCCGCGCCTGCCCGCCGATCCGGGTCGCGAACGCGGCGACGCCGACGCCAGCGACCGCGGCGAGCGCCAGGCCGACCCACGGCGCGCGGGCGCGCGCGACCGGGACGGCGCGCGCCGGTTGCGGCGCGATCGCCACCTCCAGCTCGTCGACCAGCGCGTCCACCGAGGGCCAGCGGTCGGCGGGGGCCGCCGCGAGCCCGCGCGCGAGCGCGTCGCTCACCCGCGCCGGGACGTCGGTGCCCGGCGGCGGCGGCCGACGCTCGCCCGCGTCGATCAGGCCGCACAGCACGACCGGATCGTCGCCGGCGAACGGCCGCTCGCCGAACACGCCCTCCCACGCCGCGACGCACAGCGCGAACTGATCGCTCGCCGCGTCGGCCGCACCGCCGGCGAGCTGCTCGGGGGCCATGTAGTGCGGCGTGCCCATCACCGCGCCAGCCTCGGTCAGCGAGGACGATAGCGGAGACGGAGACGGAATCGGAGACGGAGACGGAATCGGAGACGGAATCGGAGACGGAGACGGAGACGGAGACGGAGACGGAGACGGAGACGGAATCGGAGACGGAATCGGAGACGGAGACGGAATCGCCCCCGCCGCGCCCGCCTCGCCGCTCGCACGCACCAGCCCGAAGTCCGTCACCCGCACGCGACCGTCGCCGCCGATCAGCACGTTGTCCGGCTTGAAGTCGCGGTGCACCAGGCCCGCGGCGTGGGCCGCGGCCAGCCCGCGCCCCGCCGCGACGTACGCGCGCACCACGTCGCGCCACGGCCGTCCGCGCTGCCACGTCCGCAGCGTCCCCCCGGTGGCGAGCTCCATCGCCAGGAACAGCCCGCCGCCCATCGCGCCGACGTCGTGGATCGCGATCACGTTGGGGTGGGCGAGCCGCGCCAGCGCCTGCGCCTCGCGCTGCATCCGCGCCCGCCCGGCGGTGCCGTCGGCCTCGCCGAGCCGCAGCACCTTGATCGCGATCCGGCGATCCAGCTCGGGATCGTACGCCGCGTACACCACGCCCATGCCGCCCTCTCCGATCGGCTCGAGGACGAGGTAGCGCCCGACGACCGCGCCGCGCGGCAGCCGCGCCTCGTCGGCGCGGTCGCCGCGGTCGCCGGGCGACGGCGGCGACGTGGCCGGCCAGGTGGCCTCGTCGGACAGGCGCGCCGCGCCGGGACCGCGCATCGGGATGGTGGGGCGCTGCTCCGACATCGAACGGCGACGCGAGCGTAGCACCGCGGTGGTAGCGTCGCCGCCGATGCACCGCCTGATGCCCACCGCGCTCGCCGCCGCGCTCGCGTCCGCCGCGTGCTCGTCCCCGGCGCCGGCGCGTCCGCCCGCCCCCGCCGCGCCGCCGCGCCTGGTCGTGCTGCTCGTCATCGACCAGCTCCCGGCGTGGGCGTTCGCGCCGCGCGCCGACGCCGCCGCCGACGGGCTCGGCCGGCTGATCCACGGCGGGCGCCGCTACACCGCGCGCTACCCCTACGTCGCGACCCAGACCGCGCCCGGCCACGCCGCGCTCGGCACCGGCGCGCCGCCGTCGGTCACCGGCATCCTCGGCAACGAGTGGTGGCGGCGCGAGCTGCAGCGAGAGATGAAGGCGGCGTGGGATCCGGCCGGGCCGCCGTCGGCGCAGGCGCTGCGGGTCGACGCGCTGGGCGACGCGCTGCTCGCCGCGCATCCCCGGGCCCGCGCGGTCGCGGTCGCGATCAAGGACCGCAGCGCGATCATGCCCCTGGGCCGGGCGGGGACGCCGGTGTGGTACGAGGACGACTGCCCGTGCTTCATCGGCCGCGACGCGACGCCGCCGCCGTGGCTGGCCGCGCTCGCCGAGACGCACCCGATCGCGCCGCGGCTGACCGGCGCGTGGAAGCCCTCGGATCCGACGCGCCTGGCCGAGCTGTCCGGCGCGCCGGACGACGCCCCCGGCGAGCTCGGCATCCCCGGGTGGGACGCCACCTTCCCGCACGCCTACGGCGACACGCCGAACCCGGCCGCGGCGATCACCGACGCGCCGCTCGGCAACGAGATCGTCGTCGAGGCGGCGATCGCCGCGGTGCGGGGCGAGGCGCTCGGCGCCGACGACGTCCCCGACCTGCTCGTCGTGAGCTTCTCCGCCCACGACTACACCGGCCACGCGTTCGGGCTCGACTCGTGGGAGGCGTGGGACGCGTGGCTGCAGCTCGATCGCCAGGTCGGCGACCTGACCCGCGCGCTCGACGCCGAGGTCGGCGTCGGGCGGTGGGCCGCGATCCTCACCTCGGATCACGGCGCGCCGCCGCTGGCCGAGGTCCGCGCCGCGCGCGGCGAGCCGAGCGCGCGGTTCACCTACGGCGACATCGAGGCGCGCGCCGAGGCCGCGGCCGCCACCGTCGCGGGCGCCGGCGACTGGATCGGCACCGCGCGCTACCCGACCTTGTTCCTCACCGCCGCCGGCGAGGCGCTGCCCGCCGCGACGCGCGCGCGCGTGATCGACGCGATCGTCGCTGACCTGCAGCGGATGCCCGGCCTCGCCGCCGCCGGCCGCACCGCCGACGTCGTCGCGCCCGCTGGCGGCGACTGCGCCGCGCGCACCGGAACGGACCACGCGCTGTGCCTGTCGCTCGACGCCGAGCGCTCCGGCGAGGTCTGGTACCTGCCCGCGCCGGGCAGCATCATCTACAAGGCCGAGTGGGTCGACGCGGTGACCCACGGCTCGGCCGAGGCCTACGACCGCGAGGTGCCGCTGATCGTCTACGCTCCCGGCGGCGGCGTCGGCGACGTCGCCGACGTCGTCTCGCCGCTGCAGGTCGCGCCGACGCTCGCGCGGTGGCTCGGCGTACCCGCGCCGGCCGCGGCGACCGAGCCACCGCTGTCACCCTGAGGTCGACGCGGGCGCCGGCGCGCACGCGCCGTCGACGGTCAGCACGTCGCCGTCGATCGCCCACGCGGTGTCCAGCGGCGCGGTCGTCGACAGCGCACGCACCCGGTCCGCGATCTCGCGCCACGCGCGCCCCTTCACCGGGCGCGGCGCGAACTGCGGGCCCGTGATCTTCAGCGGGCGGAACACGGCGCGCTCGAGGCACGCACCGTCGCGGCGGAACGCCAGGCGCAGCAGGCCCGTCTGCACGACCGCCGGGTGCGGGTTGTCGAACAGCAGGTTGCCGAGCGAGTAGGCGATCACGCCGCGGCCGTACCGCTCGATCCCCTGCAGCACGTGGGGGTGGTGACCGATGACCGCGTCGGCGCCGGCGTCGATCCACGCCCGCGCCGCGGCCACCATCCACGGCTGCGGCGTGCGCACGTACTCCGGCCCCCAGTGGACCGTGACGATCACCAGGTCGTGGTCGGCGCGGGCGGCGCGCACGACCTCGGCGATCGCCGGCCCGAGCTCGTCCTCGGTCGCGTACGGCAGCGCGGGCTCGCCGTCGGGCGCGCGCAGGTTGCGGATCTGCGTGACCGCGACGAAGCCGATCCTCCAGCCCGCGGCCTCGAGCGTCTCGGCGCGCAGCGCCGGCGCCTGGGCGCGGTGAGCGCCGACGTGGCGCAGCCCCAGCTCGTCGAGCACCGCCGGGGTCTGCTCGACGCCGGGCCGCAGCATGTCGTAGGCGTGGTTGTTGGCCAGCGTGACGGCGTCGATGTTGGCGCCGACGAGCGTCGCGACCCGGCGGGGGGTGGCGACGAACCGGTTGCGCGTGCCGTGGGGCGGCCGCCGCTGCGGCCGGCGCAGGATCGGCGTCTCGAGGTTCACCATCGTGAGGTCGGAGTCGAGCAGGTGGCGCGTGTACTTCCACACGTCGACCTCGTCGGCGCGCAGCGGCAGCAGGCCCGAGCGCTTGTAGCGACCGAACATGACGTCGCCGCCGAACACGAGCTCGAGGGTGGGCTGGCGAGGATCCGGAGACGGAGACGGAGTCGGAGACGGAGACGGAGACGGAGTCGGAGTCGGAGACGGAGTCGGAGTCGGAGACGGAGACGGAGACGGCGACAGAGGCGCGGCGGTCAACGGATCGACCACCGGCTCGGGGGCCGCCTGCCCCGCGCTGCACGCGACCAGCGCGATCAGCCAGCACCACCGCGAGCCGCGCATCACGATCCAGGGTAACGCGACCACCGAGCCCCGCGCCCGCATTTCCCCATGGCGTGCACCGTCGCCACAGTGTACGAATAACACCATGTCACTCGCCGCCGACCCCGCCGCCCGCCTCGCCCGCGCCCGCGCCAGCCTCGACGGCCTGTCCGTCGGCGACGCGCTCGGCGAGCGCCTCATGACCTCGCCCGAGGCCCTCGCGCGGCGCATGGCGCCCGGCGGTCCGTGGAAGTGGACCGACGACACGGCGATGGCGCTGTCGATCGTCGACGCGCTCGCCGCGCGTGGCGACATCGACCCGGACGACCTCGCCGCGCGGTTCGCCGCGCGGTACCACGCCGAGCCATGGCGCGGCTACGGCGGCGGCGCCCACGCCGTGCTCACGGCGATCTTCGAGGGCGCGCCGTGGCCGCTCGCGGCGCAGACCGCGTTCGGCGGCGCGGGCTCGTACGGCAACGGCGGCGCGATGCGCGTCGCGCCGCTCGGCGCGTACTTCGCCGACGACCTGCCGGCCGCGCTCGCCGCCGCCGCGCGCTCGGCCGCGCCGACCCACGCCCACCCCGAGGGCGTCGCCGGCGCGATCGCGATCGCCGCCGCCGCCGCGACCGCCGCGGCGATCGGCGCCGGCGAGCGCCCGCGCGACGGCGCCGCGCTGCTCGCCGAGGTCATCGCCGCCACCCCCGATGGCGAGACCCGTCGCCGGCTCGAGCGCGCCGCGCGCCACCCGTTCTCCACGGACCCGCTCGAGGTCGCCGCCGAGCTCGGCAACGGCGCGTACGTCAGCGCGCAGGACACCGTGCCGTTCTGCGTGTGGTCGGCGGCACGCGGCCTCGACGACTACGCCGCCGCGATCTGGGACACCGCGCGCGCCCACGGCGACGTCGACACCACCTGCGCCATCGTCGGCGGCATCGTCGCCCTGACCGCGCCGGTGCCCGCCGCCTGGCACGCCGACCGGGAGCCGCTCCCGAAGGGCATATAGATGTAGCTGCCACGAATGTAGTCCGCCCCACATTTCACCTGGCCCATGGGCCAAGAGAAAGTGAGTGACTACTCACTTCCTTTCCGCTAGCGTCGCCGCATGCCCTCCCTCGCCGCCCGCGCGCCGCGCGCGCCGCAGCAGCCGCGCGCGATCGCCACGCGCGAGCGCCTGCTCGACGCGACCGCCGCGAGCCTGTGCGAGGTCGGGCTCGCCGGCGCCTCGACCGCCGCGATCGCCGCGCGCGCCGGCGTCTCGCACGGCGCCGTGTTCAAGCACTTCCCGACCAAGACCGAGCTGCTCGCCCACGCGGTCGAGCGGATCCTCGCCGGCATGGTCGAGGCGTTCCGCGCCGCGATCCCGGACGCGGTGGCCGAGGTCGACGGCGACCGCGTCCGCGCCGGCTGCACCGTGCTGTGGCGGATCTTCCGCGCGCCGCAGATGCGCGCGGTGTTCGAGGTCTACGTCACCGCGCGCACCGAGCCCGACCTCGCGGCGCGCCTGCAGCCGATCCTCGACGCGCATCGCGCGTCGATCTTGCGGCAGGCGCGCGCGCTGTTCCCCGAGCTCGCCGGCCCCGCCGACGCCGCGGGCCCCGCGCTGATCGACGAGGCGATCGACGCCGTCGTCTACGCGATGCAGGGCGCGGCGCTCGGCCTGTTCTCGCCCTCGCCGACCGCCCCCGACGACGACCCGCACCTGGCGTTCATCGAGCGCCTGGCGCGACGCGAGCTCGCCCGCGTCGCGCGCGCCGCCGCAGGAGCCCCCTGATGTCCAACCTCGTCCTCTACGCGATCCCCGCGTTCCTCGCGCTGCTCGGCCTCGAGCTGTGGTGGGCCCGCCGCCACGCCGGCGACCCGGCCGTCATCGGCTACGAGCCGCGCGACACCGTCGCCAGCCTGAGCATGGGCATCGGCAACGTGATCATCTCCGCCGGCACCAAGTTCGGCGAGCTCGCGCTCTACGTCGTGCTCTACGAGCACCGCGTCGTCGACGTCCCCGCGGCGCTCGGCGCGTGGTCGTGGCTGGTGCTGCTGTTCGCCGAGGACCTCTGCTACTACGCGTTCCACCGCAGCCACCACGAGATCCGCGTGCTGTGGGCGGCGCACGTCAACCACCACTCGAGCCAGCACTACAACCTGTCGACGGCGCTGCGCCAGTCGCTGATGACCCCGCTCACCGGCCCGCTGTTCTGGGCGCCGCTGGCGCTGCTCGGGTTCTCGCCGATGATGATCTTCACCGCCAAGGCGTGGAGCCTGCTCTACCAGTTCTGGCTCCACACCGAGGCGATCGACCGGCTCGGCCCGCTCGAGTGGTTCATGAACACGCCGTCGCACCACCGCGTGCACCACGGCTCGCAGCTCGAGTACCTCGACCGCAACCACGCCGGCATCTTCATCCTCTGGGACCGGCTGTTCGGCACGTTCGAGCCGGAGCGCGCGCGCGTCGTCTACGGCCTCACCAAGAACATCGACACGTACAACCCGCTGCGCATCGGGTTCCACGAGTACGCCGCGATCGGCCGCGACGTCGCGCGCGCGCCCACCTGGCGCGCGCGCCTCGGCTACCTGTTCGCGCCGCCGGGGTGGAGCCACGACGGCTCGACCCGCACCGCCGCGCAGGAGCGCGCCGCCGCGGTCGCCGCGCCGGCGCCCGCGCTCACGCGAACCGCCGGAAGTCCGGCGGGCGCTTCATCATCTTCGCGCTGACCGCCTCGATCGCCTCGCCGCGGCTCAGCGCGGCGACGAACGCCTCGCCCTCCGCCGCCATCACCTCGTCGAGCGCGGCGCGGCTGGCCTTGCGCATCAGCGCCTTGGTCGCGCGCAGCGCGCCGGGCGCGCGCGCCGCGAGCGTCGCCGCGATCTGCGCCGCGTGCGCCTGCGGATCGACGACGACGGCGGAGATCAGGCCGGCGTCGCGCGCCGCCGTCGCGTCGAGCTCGTCGCCGAGCAGCAGCAGCTCGGCGGCGCGGCGCGGCCCGACCGCCAGCGGCAACAGCAGGCTCGAGCCGGCCTCGGGGCACAGCCCCAGGTCGACGAACGGCAGCTTGAACCGTGCCCCGGGCGCGGCGTAGACGAAGTCGCAGTGCAGCAGCATCGTCGTGCCGATGCCGATCGCCCAGCCGGCGACGGCGGCGACCAGCGGCTTGGGGAAGCCGGCGAGCTCGCGCAGCAGCACGCCCGCGGCGAGCCCGCCGCCCGGCTGCTCCCGCACCTTGACGAACTCGCCGAGGTCGTTGCCCGACGTGAACGTCTCGGGGCCACCGGTCAGCACGACGACGCGCACGGCGGCGTCGGCCGAGGCGTGGGCGAGCGCCGCGGCGAGCGCGCCGTACATGCCACCGTCGAGCGCGTTCTTCTTGTCGGGCCGGTCGAGCCGGACGGTCATGACGCCGGCGTCGACGGTGATGCGGACGTGGGGGGACGGGGACGGGACGGGATCATGCATGGTCGTCTCCTCGGGATGCGGTGGCTGGGTCGAGCTCGGGCGCGTCGGGCGCGTCAGGCAAAGGCGGCGGCGTCTCGTGCGCCGCGAGCGCGGCGTCGTCGAGCTCCGCGACCGCGCGCAGGAACCGCGCGACCACGGCGAGCTCGTCGGGGGTGAACCGCGCGGCGAGCGCGGCGTTGGCGGCAGCGATCACCGGCCGCGCCGCGTCGGTCGCGCGCTTGCCGCTCGCCGTGGCGAACAGCCGCCACGCGCGCGCGTCGTCCGGATCGGGGCGGCGGCGGACCAACCCCGCCGCCACCATCCGCTCGACCAGGCCGGTCACCGCGGCGGCGCCGAGCCGGAGCGCGCCCGCCAGCTCGCCGGGGCGCGCGCCCTCGTGCGCGCGCAGGTGCATCAGCGCGACCAGCTGGATCGCGGACACGCCGGCGCGGTCGCGGCAGGCGCGCTCGAACCGCTCGCGGAACGCGTGCGCGGCGCGGTCGAGCAGCATGAACAGGCGGTCGGACATACTTCGTTCGTATACGTATCAAATTTGCTTCGCATGTCAATGACTGCCATGGAGCCCCCGGCCGCGCGCCGCCGCCCACACCTCTGGCCGTCGGGGCCAGCTCCCGACATCCACCCGAGGGCGCGCACCCCATGGCCGGGCCGGCCAGCTAAGGACAACCGTCCCCATCTGGGGGCTGACCCTCCACTCCCGATAGGTTTCGCGGACATCGACGCGAGCACGCCCCAGTTTTCTCGCGAACTTAGGTCGTAGGCTGCGCCCGACGATCCCTGGGGCCAGGCCGGCACGGCCATTGCTGAATGCCAGGTCATGCTCGCAGGAACTCAGCGCGAAGGCCGGCGGGGCGGGATGTCCGCCTCGCGCCGCGCCATGCTCGACACGCTGCTCCGCCACCTGCCGATGGTGCGCCTGCGCGCCGGCGCCGCGATCCCCGCGGTGCTCGGCGTCGCCCTCGCCACCTCGGCGTGCGCGGGCGACATCACGATGCCCGGCGGCGGCGGCGACTCGGCCGAGCTCGCGGCCGCCAAGGCCGCGTTCACCCGCGACGTGCAGCCGATCATGGACGGCTACTGCCTGTCGTGCCACGCGGCGCAGGTCAACATCGACTTCCTGAAGAACCTCCCCGACATGCGCAGCACCATGCTGGCGTGGGAGGGCCTGGTCAACCTCGAGGCGCCCACGACGAGCTCGCTGCTCACCAAGGGCGCGCACTCGGGGCCCGCGCTCACGCCGGACCAGTCGGCGCTGATCCTCGACTGGATCGACCTCGAGGCCGCGGCGACCGGCGTCGAGCCGGCCGAGGCGGTCGAGACCGATCGCCTCACCCCGACCCCCGGCGTCAACTCGATCGACCTCACCGCGCTCGGCCTCACCGGGTCGACGCTCACGTTCCTCTACGAGCCGCTCGCGACCGGCATGTACCTGTCGGACATCACGATCACCGGCGGCCCCGGCGGCGTCCACGTCGTCAACCCGCTGTTCGTGATCTGGAGCGAGGGCCAGCCGGCGCCCGACCCGATCAACCGCTTCGGCAACATCGACCTGGTCGTGCTCGAGGGCGCGACCAGCTACATCGGCGGCGGCACCGCGGTGTTCGTCGACGTCGTCCCCGGCTCCGACATCAGCGTCCACTTCCGCGTCGCCGAGTTCGCCGACGGCACGGAGCCGGGCGGCGGCGACGGCGGCGTGGTCGGCGGCGGCTGCAACAACGTCCCGGCGTTCACGTCCTCGGCGCGCGCCGCGCTCGCGCAGAGCTGCGGCAACTGCCACGGCGCCGGCGGCATGACCGACGCGATCAACGCCACCGACATGACGAAGATCGCCGACCTCACCGCCGAGGGCCAGGCCGCCGCGTGCGCCCAGGTCAAGACCCGGATCAACGAGCTCGACCCGATCAACAGCGGCCTGCTGCTCGCGCCGGATCCGGCGTCGGGCACCGGCCACCCGTTCAAGTTCCCGTCGGCCGGCGAGTTCCAGGCCTTCCGGGACCAGATCCTCGCCTGGGTCAACCAGGAGTAGCGCGTGTCGTCCATCAAGGAGAACCCGATGCGATCCATCCGAACCCTGCTGGCGGCCTTCGCCCTCGCCGGCGTCGCCGCCTGCGGCGGCGGCGCCGAGCCGAACGGCGACGACACCGTCGGCGACGACGACGACGACACCAACCCCGACGGCGACGAGTGGGACGACCTGCTCGACCAGCGCGAGACCGACTACAGCGCGGCGCTGCGGATCGCCGCGCTGAGGCTGACCGGCGAGCTGCCGAAGCTCGTCGAGATCAAGGCGGTCGCCGACGCGCCCGCGGCCCAGCAGCCGGACGTCTACGCCTCGCTGGTCCAGGCCTACCTCGACGATCCGCGGTTCACCCGCCAGATGATCGCGTGGTGGAAGGACACGCTGAAGCTGGGCGACGCCGCGATGCTCGACAGCGCCGCGTACCTCGCCGCCCAGATCACCGTCGAGGGCCGGCCCTACACCGACCTGCTCACGGCGGCGACCGGCACCTGCCCGACCTACGACGCCGGCGCCGGGACGTTCACCGCCGCCGACTGCCAGAACGGCGTCGCGGTCCACGCCGGCCTGCTCACCCACCCCGGGATGAACGCGCAGTTCTACTCGAACATGGCGTTCCGCCGCGTCCGCTGGGTGCAGGAGACGTTCGCGTGCACCGCGTTCCCGGCCGAGCTCGCCGAGGAGCCGCAGGATCTCGGCGGCGCCGCGCTGTACGCCTCGCCGTGGCCGTTCACCAGCATCGCCGGCGCGCAGAACGGCGGCCGCGTCGACTTCCACGACCTGTCCGCCGTCGCGTGCGCGAACTGCCACTCGACGATGAACCACATCGCGCCGCTGTTCCTCAACTTCGACGACCAGGGCGCGCTGCAGACGACCTCGCAGGTGATGCTGCCGGTCGACGGCAGCCCGATCGCCGAGCCGGCCGACTTCCTGCCGGCGGGCGAGCCGACGGCGTGGCGGCTCGGGGTGGCGACGCCCGACCTGCCCGCCCTCGGCGCCGCGATGGCCGCCGACCCGGCGATCGCCGAGTGCGCGATCGCCCGGGCGTGGAACTGGGCGATGGGCAAGGGCGACATCGTCGACACGCTCACCGTCGTGCCGCGCGACGTGATCGCGCAGCAGATCACCGACTTCGCCGCCGGCGGGCACGTCTACAAGGACGCGTTGTTCGCGGTGTTCACCAGCGACGACTTCGTGAAGTTCTAGGAGGCCGCCATGAACCGCATCATCCACACCACGCTCGGCCTCCTCGCGGTGTCGCTGCTCGGCGCGTGCGCCGAGGACGACACGGCGGCGCCGGATCCCGAGGACCTGCCCGAGGGCAACACCTCGGGCGGCGAGGACAACACGTTCGACCACGAGGCCACCCAGGTCGACGTGTGGGAGCTGCTCGACCGGCTGACCAAGGAGGGCCCGCCCAAGTACACGGCGCGGACCCACTCGTGCGCCAAGATCCGCTACGCGACGATCGGCCGGATCCTGGCGTCGCGCGGCGTCGACCTCGGCGCCGGCGGCGACGTCTCGGCGGCCGGCCTCTACAACGGCGGCTCGCAGGCGCTCGGCGCGCCCAACTACGGCGCGCGCGTCCGCGAGAACCTCGAGCTCACCACCGCCGGCGCGTCGCGGCTGTTCGACATCTTCGTCGCCGCCGCGCCGGAGATCATCGCGAACATGCCGAACCGGGCCGAGTGCCAGATCGGCGGCGTCGGCGTGACGCTGTTCGGCGACGCGAACCAGTGCAACGCCGACGGCATCACCTGCCTGCTCGGGGTCCCCGCCACCGCGAGCCACATCGAGCTGTGCAACCTCACCGTCCAGCGCGCGACCGACCCCGAGGTCGGCAAGCGGATGGCCGTCGCCGTCCTCGCCGCCGCCGCCCACACCTGCGAGTAGGAGCACCACCATGACTAGGTCCAAGACTTCCGAGCGCGACGACAAGCAGGCGCTCACCCGTCGCAGCCTGATCAAGTGGGGACTCGCGGCCGGCGCGGCGCTCGGCGTCGCGCGGTGGAAGGTCTACGAGGTCCTCGAGAAGGCGGGCGGCACCGCGCTCGCCGCCGACGCCGCGTGCCACCCGACGATGCGCTCGGTCCACATCGTCGCCGGCAACGGCGGGTTCGCGTGGTTCCAGCTGCTGTGGCCGCACAACGAGGTCGCGGCCGCCGGCAACAACGGCTTCGCGTTCCACGCGCCCGGCCAGCAGACGATGGCCGCCGGCACCGACAAGCCGCTGACCCTCGGCCCGCAGGCGCCGTGGAAGAACCTGCCCGGCCGCCGCCAGGTCTCGGCCTTCATGGCCGGCGCCAACGAGACGCACACCAACCGCCCGACGACGGCGTCGACGCTGGCCAACCAGTCGATCTTCGCCGTCGCCGCCGCGCTGCAGGCGACCAACCCCAGCGTCATCCCGGTGATCGCGGTCGACGACACGCCGTACGGCGACGCCCCGGGCGCGCCGCGCGTCGCGCGCGTCGGGACCGGCGCCGACATCGTCGGGCTGTTCAACAGCGCGGCGTCGCGCGCCGGCGGCCTGCTCGCCACCGCCGAGGACGCGGAGCTGTACACCGCGCACTACCAGGCGCTGATCGGGCTCAACCGCGCCGCCGGCCGGTCGACCCAGATCAAGACCTACGAGACCGCGCAGAAGGCGGCCGGCCTGCTCGGCACCAACCTCGCGTCGGTGCTGACCCCGACCGCCGAGGACGACGCGCGCTACGGCCTCAACGCCGGCACGCGCACCGCGATCGTCGAGTTCGCGCGGACGCTGATGGTCAGCGTCAAGGCGTTCAAGCTCGGCCTCACCAGCTCGGTGATCCTGCCGACCCTGCGCGACGACCCGCACGGCGCGTTCAACGACATGAACAACCTGACCCAGACGGTGACCTCGCTCGGCGCGGCGCTCGACGGGTTCATGGCCGACCTCGAGGCGACGCCCGACGACAGCTGCGCCGGCAAGTCGCTCGCCGACAACATCGTCGTGACGATCCACGGCGACACGCCGAAGAACCCGCTCGACCGCAGCGGCTGGCCCGACGGCACGCCGAACAACTCGAACTGGATGTACGTGCTCGGCAACGGGATGCTCAAGACCGGCTGGCACGGCGGTGTCCGCGCCAACGGCACGACCTACGGGTTCGACCCCGCGACCGGCGCGGAAAACAACAACCCGTCGACCGCCACCGCCAACGCGACCACCGCCGCGGTCGCCTACGCGCTCGCGCGCGGCGACATCCGCCGCGTCGGCGACTTCGCGCGCGGCGTCGAGTACGACGGCATCGTCCAGCCCGTCCAGATGTAGGCGCGATCACGCGGGGCGGCACCCGCGCCACGACGACCTCACGGGGCGCGAGCGATCGCGCCCCGTTTTCGCTTATCGTGGGCAACGTGATCGCGCGCGCCTGCCTGCTCGTCGCCGCGACCGCGGCGACCGCCGCGCTCGGGGCCGCGGCGTGCGACTCCGGCGCGACCGCCAGCGAGCGCAAGGCGGGCCCGAAGGTCGGCCCGGGCCGCGCCGAGCAGGCCGAGTTCGACCGCGACCGCCGCCCCGACCTCGTCGTCGCGACGATCGGCCTTCGGCCCGGCGACGTCGTCGCCGACGTCGGCGCCGGCACCGGGCTGCTCACGGTCCACGTCGCGCGCGCCGTGGCCCCGGGCGGCAAGGTCGTCGCGACCGACGTCGAGCCCGAGGTCCTCGACCTGCTCGGCGCGCGCATGACCGAGGCCGGCCTGGCCGACGTGGTCGAGCGCCGGGTCGTCGGGCCCGGCGATCCGGGCCTCGAGCCCGGCCGCTACGACGTGATCCTGCTGGCCCAGGTCGATCACTACTTCGACGACCGGGTCGCGTGGCTGCGCGCCGCGCTGCCGGCGCTGCGCCCGGGCGGCCGCGTCGTGATCACCAACCGCATCCACCACCGCGCCGCCGGCGTCGCCGGCGCCGAGTCCGCGGGCCTGGCGCTCGTGCGAGAGAACACGTCCATCCCGGGCCAGTTCGTGGCAGTCTTCCAGGTGAAGCCCGCCGACTGACCCCGAGGCCCCCCGATGCGGCACCTCCCCCTCGCCCTCGCCCTGCCCGCCCTGGGCCTGATCGCCTCCTGCCCCAGCGATCCGGACCCGGTCAACCCCGAGCGCCTGTACCTGGCGCTGCTGATCAACGAGACGATGGTCCAGCTCGTCCCCGAGGAGCCGGAGCCGTTCTGAGCGCCCGGCGTGGGGGACGGTCGGTCCCTCGAGGCCAGTTACGAGCTGCTCGCCGACGTACCCGCCGGGACGTGGACCCTCGTCGCGGACGGCATCATCACGGCGTCGGTCGACGTCAACTTCCAGATCATCTGGCGGCGCCCCGACGGCACCGACACGATCATCGCGGAGTGGGACACGCACTTCGACCCGCGCGGCGGCGGTGACTTCACCGCGCAGGCGTACGAGGTGACGGCGCAGGGCCAGGCGATCGACGTCACCGACGGCGACGAGCTGGTGTTCCGCTACGAGGGCACCGGCACGGACATCCCGATGGCGTACATCCCCAACGGCGACGGCCCCGAGCAGGGCGGTCGGTTCCCGTACATCGATCTGCCGCGCTAGACGTTGGAGCGGGCATGCGCGCCCCGCTGCCGCTCGCCGCCGCCGTCGGCGTCGTCGCCACGCTCGCCCTGCTGCTCCGCGCGTCGCCGGCGGCGGCCGACGACGCGGCGCCCGAGGAGGCGTGGCTCGCCGACCTGACCTCGGACGTCGTCGCCGATCTGGCCGCTGGGCGCCCGCTCGTCGTCCAGGTCCACGTGCCGCTGTGCGACAACGACGTCCTGCGCTGCGGCAACGCGCGCCTGGGCGACGGCGACAACCCGAAGACCAACCTGTACTGGGCGACGACGGCCGGGTTCGGCAAGTGGTTCGCCCGCAAGAAGAGCGGCTGGACCAAGGTGCTCGACGGCGACGGCGACACCGTCGGCGACCCCGACGTGCTCGACGTGCTGGTCTATCGCCGCACGATCACCGCGAGCAAGGCGTGGCGGAAGGCGGGCGCGCCGCGGCGGTTCGAGGTCTACGTCGTGGCGCAGGCGTGGCGCGGCGAGGCGATCGACCGCGCGCTCGACGCGTGGGCCGCCGAGCTGTACGGCGGCACGGCGCGGACACTGACGCTCGACGACGGCACCGAGCTCGCCGCCGGCGGCGCGGCGCGGATCGTCGCGTACGTCGGCCACAACCGGCTGATGGACGTCGAGGCGTACGCGTGGCCCGAGGCGGCCGAGGACGCGCCGCGCAAGGGCGCGGTCGCGATCGCCTGCCACACCGACGCGTACATGCACGACGAGGTGCCGGCGGCCGATCGCGTGCCGCTCTTGTTCACGCGCGACTTCCTGTTCGCCAGCGCGCCGCCGCTCGAGGGCGTCGTCCGCACGTTCGCCGAGGGCGGCGGCTACCAGGCGATGCGCAAGGCCGCCGCGGTCGAGTACGCCCGCCCCGAGGGCAAGCGCGTCCAGCGCGTCCAGGGCGCGTTCACCAACCCCGGCGACCGGCGCTGGAAGTAGGACCGGGGCCGATCAGTCCTTGGAGGTCAGCGCGGGGTACGCGACCCCGGCCAGCGCGGCGCCGACGATCGGCGCGACCCAGAACAGCCACAGCTGCGACAGCGCGTCGCCGCCGACGAAGATCGCCTGGCTGGTCGAGCGCGCCGGGTTCACCGAGGTGTTCGTGAGCGGGATGCTGATCAGGTGGATCAGGGTCAGGCACAGGCCGATCGCGATCGGGGCGAACCCCTTCGGCGCGCGATCGTCGGTGGAGCCGAGGATGACGAACAGGAAGAAGAACGTCAGCGCCGCCTCGACGAGGAACGCGCCTCCGAGCTTGAGCCCCTTGGCGCCGTAGAAGTTGGCGGCGAACCCGCCCTGGGTCGGATCGACGTTCGAGCCGAGCTTGATGATCCCGTAGATCAGCAGCGCGCCGAGCGTCGCCCCCACGACCTGGGCGGCGATGTACGGGCCCGCGTCCTTGGCGTCGAACCGCTTGCCGAGGACGAGCCCGACCGTGACCGCCGGGTTGAGGTGGCAGCCCGAGACGTGGCCGATCGCGTAGGCCATCGTCAGGACCGTGAGCCCGAACGCCAGGGACACGCCGACCAGGCCGACCGCGTCGTGGCTGCCCGCGAAGATCGCGGTGCCACATCCGCCGATGACGAGCCACGCCGTGCCGAAGGCCTCCGCCGCGAGACGCTTGCCGAGTGTCATGTTCTCCCCCCAGTGAAGGCCCGTCCTTGGGCCCGACGGCGGCGACAGTAACACCGCTTCCCCGCGCGCGCGCGGCGTGCTACCTGGCGGCGCCATGATCATCCTCGCCCGCCCGTCGATCTCGCCCTACCTGTCGAAGACGCTGTTCGAGCTGGGCGAGCCCGCGATCCTGGCCGAGGACATCGCCGTGCCGATGAAGCCGGCGCTGCGGATCGAGCCGGCGCAGACGATCCTCGATCGCCCCAAGCAGGCCTACCAGGCGCTGATCCTCACCAGCTCGGAGAACGCGCTGGCGTTCCTCAACCAGGCGATCCCGCACGACGACCGCGTGCTCAAGGCGCGGCTGTTCAAGGACAAGGTCGCGTTCCGCCGGTCGCTCCAGCGGATGTACCCGGACTTCACGTTCGTCGAGACGACCGTCGGCGAGATCGACGCCGTCGATCCGGCCAAGCTGCGGTTCCCGCTCGTGCTCAAGCCGGCAGCGGGCATCTCGTCGATCGGCGTGCGCCGGGTCGAGCGCGCCGCGGACTGGCCCGCGGCGGTCGCGTTCCTCCGCGCCGACCTCGCCAAGTACGCCGCCAACCACGCCGCGGTCGTCGTCGACAGCCACAAGGTGATCATCGAGGAGTGGATCCCCGGCACCGAGCTGGCGGTCGACTGCTACTACGACTCGTCGGCCGAGCCCGTGATCCTCAACGTCATGGAGCACATGTTCCGCGACGCCGAGGACACCAGCGACCTCGTCTACTACACCCGGCGCTCGCTGGTGCGGCGCCACTACCAGGCGATCCACGAGTTCCTGGTCAAGCTCGGCGACCTGTTCGACCTCAAGCGGTTCCCGATGCACCTCGAGCTGCGGCTGACGCCGCACGGCCAGCTCGTGCCGATCGAGGTCAACCCGCTGCGGTTCGCCGGGCTCGGCACGACCGAGATCGCGGAGTACGCCTACGCGATCAACGTCTACAAGCACTTCCTGCGCGAGACCCGCCCCGACTGGGACGCGATCCTGGCCGAGCCCGACGACTCGGTCTACTCGTTCGTGTGCGTCGATGTCCCGTCGGAGAAGTTCCGCGCGGCGGGCCTGCGCATCGACGACCGCCGGCTGTTCAAGTCGTTCGGCGAGGTGCTCGAGTACCGGATGCTCGAAGAGCAGGAGACCTCGACGTTCGCGGTGATCTTCCTGCGCGCCGACGACCTCGACGAGAGCCGGCGGATCCTGGCGATGGACCTCGAGCGCTACCTGCCCGTGACCTGACGCACCTGACGCGGCGCGCGGGCCGACGTCCGCCGACGATGTGGGCGGCTGTGCGGCGCGAA
>WYBA01000242.1 GCA_011526095.1 Myxococcales bacterium
CTACGCCATCGCGAGCTTCGCGCCGCGGGTGGCGCGCTGGTCGGCGAGGAACGTCAGGTAGCGATCCGGCACCTCGGTCAGCTCCATCTGCGTCGCGCAGTCGACGCAGGTGACCGTGGGCAGGTGCAGGCCGCTGCGCAGCACGGTGAACGAGTCGAACAGGATCTCGCGCTCGGTGCCGCAGCGCGGGCACTCGAACGGCGCCATGAACGAGTCGACCGAGGCGGCGCCGCGGAAGTTCGAGATCAGGTTGAGCTGGGTGACGCTGGCCGGCGAGCACGCCACCAGCGACAGCTTGCAGCGCGCCTCGAGCACGCGCATCAGCTCGATCCACTCGCGCACGCCGGTCGACGAGATCCGGCGGACGCCCGACAGATCGATCGACACGTTGCCCGACAGCTCGCCGAGCGGGCGCAGGTCGGCGTTCTCGTCGAGCACGCCGTTGAGCGCGACGATCGTGCGGTCCGCGACCTTCATGACCTGCCAGCGCAGCACGGTGAAGTCATCGCCTTGTCGCCGCGGCGTGTCAAGCAGGTGCCGCCACCCGACCGCACCTAGCCAGCCTGAGGAGCATTTGTCGCACGCGGATTCGCGGCATATTGCAGCCATGCCGGAAAACGCTGCGCTGGTCCCCGCGAAGCCGCGGTTCGGGACCCACGGGAAGGTGCTGCACGTCGACCTCGGCGAGCAGCGCCACTGGGTGGAGCACGTCGACGAGTCCGTCTACCGCCAGTTCCTCGGCGGCTACGGCCTGGGCGCGTGGCTGATGTGGAAGCACTTCCCGGCGAAGGCCGACGCGCTGGCGCCCGAGGCGTGCTTCGCGATCTGCTCGGGCCTGCTGACCGGCGTCAAGACGCCGTTCTCCGGCCGGATCCAGATCGTCGGCAAGTCGCCGCTGACCGGGACCTGGGCCGACTCCAACTCCGGAGGCAGCGTGGCGGCGCACCTGCGCGCCGCCGGCTACGACGCGCTCGTCGTCCGCGGCCGCGCCGCGTCGCCGACCGTGCTGGTGATCCAGGACGACGCCGTCCGGTTCGAGCCGGCCGGCGAGCTGTGGGGGCTCGAGGTGCCGCCGACGTTCGACGCGCTCAAGGGCCGGTTCGGCGGCAAGCGCGACGTCGGCGTGTCGGCGATCGGCCCGGCGGGCGAGCGCGGCGCGCGGATCGCCTCGGTGATGAACGACCGCTACCACGCGTTCGGCCGCCAGGGGTTCGGCGCGGTCTACGGCAGCAAGCAGCTCAAGGCGATCGTCGTCGGCGGCACCCGCGAGGTGCCGATCCACGACGAGGCGGCGTTCCGCGCGACCTGCAAGCGGATCACCGACGAGTACAAGCGCGACGTCGGCTGGTTCATGCGGTTCTTCGTGTGGATGGCCAAGCCCAAGAAGTGGCTGGCGTGGATGTACCGGCTGATGCCGCGGCGCCGGATGAAGATCACCGCGCCCACCGCCGCGATGCGCCAGCTGTGGGCGCAGCGCGGCACGACCGCGGCGGTGAGCCTGTCGGTCGAGAACGGCGACGCGCCGATCAAGAACTGGACGGGCGTCGGCACGCGCGACTTCCCGCTCAAGAGCAAGGGCTGGAAGATCGACGGCAAGGAGGTCGATCGCTACATCACCAAGAAGCTGTCGTGCGGCGACTGCCCGATGCCGTGCAAGGGCGTCGTCAAGGTCAAGGACAAGGGGCTGTCCGACGTGCGCCGCCCCGACTACGAGACGATCGTCGGGTTCGGCGCGAACCTGCTCAACGACGACCTCGAGCTGGTCACGGCGTGCCACGACGCGTGCAACCGCTACGGCATCGACGCGGTGAGCAGCAGCGCGACCCTGGCGTGGGCGTGCGAGGCGGTCGACAAGGGCCTGCTCACCGCCGCCGACCTCGACGGCATCGATCTGCGGTGGGGCAACGGCGAGGCCGCGCTCGCGCTGACGATCAAGATGGGCCAGCGCGACGGCTGCGGCGCGTGGCTCGCCGACGGCGTGCAGCGCGCCGCCGCGCACCTCGGCAAGGGCAGCGACGCGTTCGCGGTCCACGTCCACGGCGGCGAGCCCGCGTACCACGACACCCGCTTCACCTCGCTGATGGGGGTGACGTACATCGCCGACCCGACGCCCGGCCGCCACACCGCCGGCTCGGCGTCGTGGAACGAGACGTTCGGCGCCGGCTTCACGCTGCCCGGCGCGGTCGACAAGAAGCAGTGGAACGTCAGCTGGAAGGGCGACGAGGGCAAGGGGCGCGCCCAGGCGCACTTCTCCAACGCCCACCAGGCGATGAACGGCCTGGGGCTGTGCATGTTCACGATGCTCACCGGTAGCCTGCCGTGGGCCGAGCTGGTCAACGGCCTCACCGGCTGGGGCGTCACCGACGACGAGCTGCTGGTCGCCGGCGAGCGGATCCAGAACCTGCGCGCGGCGTTCAACCGGCGCGAGGGGATCCGCCCCGACGACTTCAAGCCGCACCCGCGGATGCTCGGCGAGGGCGACGGCAACCTGCCCGCCGGGCCGCTCAAGGGCGTGCGCGTCGCGCTGCCGGTGCTCAAGCACGACTACTACGACGCGATGCACTGGGACCGCGCCACCGGCCACGTGTCCGCCGCGCGCGCCCGCGAGCTGGGGATCGACCACCTGCTCGAGGGCTACACTCAGGGGAGCTGATGGGCCTGCTGGATCGCCTGCGCCGGCCCGACGACCGGATCCGGGTCCACGTGCTGATCCGCGGCCGGATCGGCGACGGCTGGTTCGACGTCGACGAGACGGTCAAGCTCGCGCCGGGCACGACGCTCGGCGCGCTCCTGTCGCGCGACGACCAGCTCGGCCGCGCGCTGCGCGAGGCGGTCGAGCGCTCGCCGCACCTGGCCCACACGCTGATGCTCAACGGGGACCGGTGCCCGGTCGACGAGCACCGCGACCGCGCGCTCGCCGACGGCGACCAGCTCTACCTGCTGGCGCCGCTCGCGGGCGGGTGAGCGACCGCGCGGCGCGAGCCCGCGGCCGCCGTCAGGCCGCCTTCGCGGCCGCGACGATGCCCTCGATCTCGAGGTGGATCTCGACCTTCTCGCCGACCAGCACCCCGCCGAGCTCGAGCGCCTGGTTCCAGGTCAGGCCGAAGTCGTTGCGGTTGATCTGGGTCGAGGCCGACCACCCGACGCGGGTGTTGCCCCACGGGTCCTTGGCCTGGCCCGCGTCCTCGACGTCGAGGGTGACCTGGC
>WYBA01000243.1 GCA_011526095.1 Myxococcales bacterium
CCGGCGCGCTCGGCGCGACCGCGCGCCTGGCCGAGGCGCTCGAGGACGAGGCCGCGGCCACGGCGCCGCTGCCCGCGACCGCCGACGCCGCCTCGGAGGCGGCCGCGCTCGACCGCGACGCCGATGCCGAGGCGCGGCGGGCCCGGCACGCCGTCGACGCTGCCGACGCGCGCCTCGCCGAGGTCTCGCGCGCGGTCGCCGCGCTCGAGGCGACGCACGAGGCCACGCCCGCGGTGCCCGGACTCGCCGAGGCGCGCGCGGCGCTCGCCGACGCGGGGATCGCGGCCGCGACGCTCTGTGAGCAGCTCGAGCCCCGCGCTGGCGTCGCGCCCGCGGCGCTCGCCGCGATCGAGGCGCTGGTCGGCGACGCCGCGCTCGGCGCGCTGCTCGTCGCGACCGACGATGACGCCGACCGTGAGGCCGCGCGCCGGCTCGTCGCGCGCGTCGCGCCGCACGTCCGCGTCGTCGTCTTGACCGCCGGGGCGACCACCCCCGCCGAGCTGCCCGCGTGGTGCGACGAGGCGATCGCCCCCGCGACCGAGGCGGCGCGGCGCGCGCTCGCCGCGGCGCTGTCCCAGCCGGCGGCGCTGGGCGAGGTGACGCCCCCCGACGACGGCGCCGTCGCGCTGCGCGGCTTCGCCCACCGGGTCGTCGAGGCGACGCCGCGGCTGCTCGGGGCAGCGGCGCGGCGCCTCGCCCACCAGGCACGCGTCGACGAGGCGCGCGCCGCGCGCGCCGAGGCCGAGCGCGACCGCGAGCGCCAGCGCCGCCGAGCCGCGCGCGCCGCCGCCGACGCCGCAGCAGCCCTTGGGCTCCTCGGGCGGCACCTCGGGACCGGCGTCGTACGGCCCGGTCACGACGAACTGCTCGCGGATCGCCGGCCACCGCTGCAGCTCGCACACGTCGTGCTGCGTGGTGCCCTGCGGGCACGCCAGCGGCCCGACCATCTCGTGGAACCGCAGCACCTTGGTCAGGCTCGTCGGGTCGGGCCCGCGGCCGAGCAGGTAGAAGTCGGGCGCCCAGTTGGCGCCGCACACGAACAGCTCGCCCGCCGAGCTCCGGCCCAGGCAGCCCATCGCCGGCCCGCTCGACTTGGTGAACGTCACGCCATCGCTCGACACGTACAGCGCGCCGAACTTGTCCTCGGCGTACGCCGGATCCGTCGTCGTCCCGGCGACGACGCCGCCGTCGGGCAGCACGACGAACCCGTCGAGCGCCGCGGCGGTCGCGAACACCTCGGTCCAGCTCATGCCGGCGTCGGTGGAGCGGTAGATGCGATCGCCGACCGGCTCGACCGCGCCCTTGGACCGCAGGTAGACGATGTCCGGGTCGGTCGGGTGCACGCCGACGAAGAACACCTCGGTGGTCGGGCCGATCGCGAGCCCCTCGGTGCCGAGCGGCACGAACGTCGCGCCGTCGTCGTCGGAGCGGTGGAGCAGGACCGCGGCCTCGGGCGCGACCTGGTAGCCGGCGACGTAGATCCGGTCCGGATCCGACGGCGCGACCTCGAGCGACTTCCACCACCCGGTCGCCGACTCGAGCCCGACGAGCTGGAACGTCGCGGCGCGATCGCGCGAGCGATAGACCGCGTTGGGCAGCCCGGTCTCGGCCGTGCCGACCCACAGATCGCCGTCGGGGGCGAGCTCGAGCGCGCCGATCCAGTAGCCGGCGATGCGCCCCGGCCCCTTCGGCAGGTCCGCGGTGGCGGTCTCGAACGAGCAGCCGCCGTCGCGGCTGACGCGCACGCCGTCGAACGTCGACGCGTAGATCGTCCCGTCGGTGTCGACGGCGTAGATCGGGTCGAAGTCGCCGGCGTAGCCGATGTTCTCCTCGCACAGCCAGTAGAACTCGCGGCCGTCGTCCTCGCTCTTGAGCAGGCCGATCGTCGCGCCGAGGTAGACGTCGGTGTGGTCGCCGGCGCGCCAGGTGACGTCGGTGCTCGCCGGGAACCGTCCGTTCGCCGCGGCGAGCGACGGCGTGGCGACCAGGGCGAGCACGAGCAGCCAGCGCATCGCCGCTACCTTACCCGAGCCGCTCGGCGATCGCGGCGAAAGCGCCGGCGTGGTCGAGCCCGACCATGATCGCGGCGCCCATCACGCCCGCGACGACGTCGTCGAGGACCACGCCGGTGCCGCCGGGCATGTGCTCGTCGAACCACCGGATCGGCGGCGGCTTGAGGATGTCGAGCGCGCGGAACACGACGAACCCCGCGGCGAGCACGAACCCGTCGGCGCGGTCGACCAGCGCGACGGTGGCGAGGTAGCCGGCGACCTCGTCGATGACGATCCGGCCCGAGTCGTGGGTGCCCCAGGCGCGGTCGGCCTCGGACGCGGCCCAGATCGCCAGGGTGGTGATTCCCACGACGACCATGACGAATCCCCACCACGTCAGCCCCGAAAGTGACCAGGCCAGTGGTACGGCCACCATCGTCCCGCAGGTCCCGGGAGCGACCGGGGAGTAGCCGGCCCCGAGCGCGGTGGCGATCAGCTTGGCGACGGTGCTCATCGGCCGCCCGGCGCCGGCAGGGGCGGTGCGACGCCGTGCCGCGCCGCGTCATGGGCCACGGGATCCCGGGGCCAGGCAACCTGGCTTTCCCATTGCAGTGTCGATGTGTTCCGTGGCTGCACCGTCATGTCAGAGACCCTGGCTAAGGACTTGGCTGTCACCGATGGCCAGTGGTACTCCTGCCGCTGCCCGAATGTGCCAGCCGTCGCACGATTTGTGCGCGGATGGCGATGTACCGAGGGCCGATCGTAGGGAAACCACGTGGATCGTTTGACCATTCTAGCCCCGGCGCTCCTGGGCCTCGCGTTCCTCGTCGCGATGTTCGGCGTCTACAGCCTGCTGTGCCTGCTCGGCAAGACCCCGCAGGTCACCGGCCTCGAGCGCCGCCGGTTCAGCGAGATGTTCGGGCCGTTCATCGTCCGCTACGCGCTGTGGCTGATCTCGCCGATCGAGCGCGCCCTGATCGCGCTGGGCGTCACGCCGAACGTCATCACGTTCGTCTCGCTGGGGATGTGCGCGGGCTCGGGCTACGCGATCGCCGAGGGCCACCTCGCGACCGGCGCCTGGCTCTACGCGTTCGCCGGCATCACCGACATCCTCGACGGGCGGCTGGCTCGCGCCACCGGCAAGCAGACCTCGGCCGGCGCGCTGTTCGACTCGGTCGCGGACCGCTGGGGCGAGCTCGCGGTGCTCGGCGGGTGCGCCTGGTACCTGCGCCACGACGGGTGGATGCTGGCGGCGCTCGGCGCGATCGCCGGCTCGATGATGGTCAGCTACACCCGCGCGCGCGGCGAGGGCCTCGGGATCAAGCTCGACGGCGGGATGATGCAGCGCGCCGAGCGGATGTTCGTGGTCGGCGTCGGCGCGATGCTGGGTGCGTGGTTCGCCGCGGTCCCGGCGCAGACGCAGTACGCCGCCCCGTCGCTGGGCACGGCGCTGATCGTGTGCGGCAGCCTGGCGTCGATCACCGCGGTCGGCCGCTGGCTCGAGGGCTACCGCCTGCTGCTCGCCAAGGAGGCCGGCGACAAGCCGGCGCGCGACGAGCTGCGCGAGCGCCGCGAGGCGCGCGGGCCGGCCGAGAACCCGATGCGGATCACGGCCGAGAACCCGATGCGGATCACGGGCGAGCACACCGCCTGATCCCGTTCTGATCAGGACCCGATCAGGCGCCGAGGCGGGCCGCCTCGCGCCGAGCTCGTCACCGCCGCCGGCGCCGCCGCCACCCGAGCAGCGCCAGCAGCGCGAGCCCGCCGGCCGCGCCCTGGGTCGCGCCGCCGCCCGCGGCGCAGCCGCCGCTCTCGGCGGGCGCCTCGACCGGCCAGCAGTGGTAGCCGTCGACCCCGTCGCGCAGGCCGCACGCGAACCCGTCCGCGCACAGCAGGCCCTCGCCGACGTCGCACGGGTACGTGCACAGGCCGTCCTCGCACACGTAGCGCGAGCAGTCCGTCGGCGCCTCGCACGCCTGGCCGGCCGCGCCGTCGGGCTCGCCGACCGGATAGCAGACCCGGCCGAACGGCACGACGTCCTCGCAGCTCATCCCGTCGGGGCAGTCGCCGTCGCCGCCGCACGGCCGGGTGCAGAACTGGCTGTTCGGATCGTCGCGCCAGTAGATGCACTCGCCCGAGACGCACTGCGTGTCGGCCTGGCAGATCTCGCCGAGCTCGCTCGTGGGGCAGTCCGGGTCGGGCACGGCGCACCCCGAGGTGCACGTGCCGTCCGCGCCGCACGGCTCGCAGTCCGGATCGTCGACGCAGCCGATCGGCGCGCAGGTGCCGTCGGGGCCGCACGTCGGATCGTTCTCCTGCACCCACGGCAGGATGAAGCCCTCGACGAACAGCGCGATGTTGGTGTCGCCGCTGGGGTTGAAGCAGCCGGTGATCGAGTAGCTGTGGACGCCGGCGAGGTACTCGACGTCGTCGACGGTGATGAACCCGGGCCCGCCCGAGTCGCCCTGGCAGATCGCCGCCTCGGCGTCGTCGACCTCGAAGTACGTCGAGTGCAGCGTGCCCTCGCCGACGCGGGCGATCGACATCACCGCGGTGCGCTTCTTGCCGTCGAGCTCGCGGGTGTCGCGGTCGTGGATGCCGAAGCCGACGACGCGGTAGTCGGCGCCGATCATCGTCGCCAGGTCGGCGGTGCTCAGGCGCACCGGCTCGAGCGGGTCGCGCGGCACCGCGAGGCGGAGCAGCCCGACGTCGTGGCCGCCGCCGAGCGTGCGATCCCACAGCGGGTGCTGGTGGCGCCGGTCGATGCTGACGCGCGCGTTGCCGTCCTCGGTGTCGCCTCCGAAGCTCGCGGCGAACGCCGGATCCGCGCCGCCGTCGTCGATGCAGTGGGCGGCGGTGAGCACGACGCTCGGCGAGATCAGCGTGCCGGTGCAGAACACGCCGTTGTTGCTGAACACCAGCGCCGCGACCGCGGGATCGCCGGTGTCGAGCTCGGCGCCGACGACGGCCTGCGCGCGCTCGCCGGTCGCGGGCGGCTCGTCCGGGGCCGCGCAGGCGGGCGCGAGCGCGAGCAGGGCGGCGGCGAGGGCAGGATGGGCGCGCATCGGGCTGGTGCGGACGGAGCCGAGCACCTAGGGTGCGATCGTGAAGCTGGCCACCTGGAACGTCAACAGCATCCGCGCGCGCCTCGACCGCGCGCTCGCCTGGCTCGACGCCAACCGACCGGACGTCGTGTGCCTGCAGGAGCTCAAGGTCGAGGTCGACGGCTTCCCGCGTGAGCCGTTCGAGGCCGCCGGCTGGCACCTCGCGCTGCACGGCCAGAAGACCTACAACGGCGTCGGGATCCTGGCGCGCGCGCCGCTGACCGACGTCACCCGCGGCCTGGAGGACGACGATCCCGACGAGCAGGCGCGGTTGATCGCGGCGACCGTCGGCGGCGTCCGCGTGGTCAGCGCGTACTTCCCCAACGGCGGCGACACCGGCAGCGACAAGTACGCCTACAAGCTGCGATGGATGGGGCGGCTGCGGCGGTGGCTCGATCGGCACGATCCCGCGGCGCCGCTGGTGCTCGCCGGCGACTTCAACGTCGCGCCCGAGGATCGCGACGTCCACGATCCCGCGGCGTGGGCCGGGCAGACGCTGTTCAGCGAGCCGGAGAAGGAGGCGCTGCGCCAGGTCGCGGCGTGGGGGCTGCGCGACACGTTCCGCAAGCACCACGCCGAGGGCGGGCGGTACTCGTGGTGGGACTACCGGGGCCTGTCGTTCATCCGCGATCAGGGCCTGCGCATCGATCACGTGTGGGCGACCGCGCCGCTCTACGAGGTGTGTCGCGCGTGCGACATCGACCGCGAGGCGCGCAAGGGCAAGAACGCATCCGACCACGCGCCGGTCGTCGCGACGTTCGACGTCTGAGCGCCGCGCACGGGTTGGCACGGGAGCAGCGCGTCAACCCGGCCGCGCGCTGCGCGTCCGCGCAACCAGCGAGCCGTCGCGCTCGTCTGGGCTGCAGGGACGCGGCCGCGGTGGAATGCCGCGCCGTGCCCCGCGGTTCCCAGACCGACCGTCGCACTCGAACGTGAGGAAGCCCATGCGCCAGTCATCCGCCCCGCGTCGCTCGTTCAGCCTGTGGTCGATCATCGAGTCGCTCCAGCGCCGGCTGGAGCACCAGGGGCTGTCGCGCGACGTCGTCGACGTCGCGGTCGTGCACGCGGTGCAGACTGCCGTGCGCGGCGGCGCGAAGGCCTGACGCGCGGGCCCAGGCCCGCGTGTGCTCTGTCGATCGCCTGGCTCGCCCGCAGACGGGCTCGCGGCGCCTGTACAGAGGTCGCCTCGCTTCGCTCGGCTCAGCCGCCGGTGCGCGGCAGGTCCGCCAGCGACTTCGTCGGGTCGAGGTAGACCCTCAGCTTGCCCTCGATGTACTCAGTCGCGCGCTTGCGCCACAGGAAGCCCGGGTCGTGGCCGCGGAACTTCACCTGGCCCGGCGCGACGGTCAGCTCGCCGTCGATCTTCACGACGAGGTACTTGCCGCTGAACGTCGCGCGGCTGGGATCGGTCCACGTGACCTTGATGCCGTGGCGGTTGTGCAGGTACTCGCCGAGCGCCTCGAGGCGGGCGCGGGCGTCGGCCTCGGCCAGGTCGTGCTTGAAGTCGATCTGCATCTACATCCTTCCGGCTACTCGCCGAGCTTGCCGGCAGCAGCCTTCTCGAGCAAGGCGCGCTGCTCGGGGGGCATCGCCTGGTAGCAGGCCTTCATCTTGCCATCGTCGTCCGCCGCCGCGAAGCAGGCGCGCACCTCGGCGGTCCAGGCGTTCTCCTTGCAGGCGCGGACCATCGCGTCGCGGATGGCGGGGATGTGGTTGTCGATGCGCGTCCGGGTCTCGCCCTCGAGGTCCCCCGCCTTGCTCGCGTCGTCCAGCTGCTTGCGCGCCACGGCGAGGAACCGCGCTCCGACCGCGTCGCACGTCGCGCCGGCCTTCTTGCCCTTGCCGCAGCCCGGCGCCGTCAGCGCGAGCCCGATGACGGCGATGACGAGGCCGGCCGCGACCGCGTTGACGCGAAGCATTGCGCCGGGTTGTGTCGCGATGGCGCGGCCGTGTCAAGTCGCCGCCGCCTTGTCTGGACCGGGCGGGGAGGGCAGGATGCCGCACGATGCAGTCGCGGCAGGAGCGCTCGTGGCTGGCGATCCTGCCGCCGCTCGTCCTCGTCGTGCTGATCGTCCACGTCGCGGTGATCGCCGGCGGCCAGACGTGGGCCGAGCCGGACCGCGTCGCCGAGCGCACGCCGGCGCAGCTCGCGGCGATCGAGGCGATCGCCGACGGGCGCGCGCCGGGGTGGTGGGACCGTGCCGGCTTCGGCGCGCCGCTGTGGGCGGAGCCGTCGCACGGCGCGACGTACCCGGGGTGGTGGCCGGCCGCGCTCGCGCCCGCGCGCGCGGCGTGGGGGCTCGACGCGCTGGCCGTGCTCCACGCGCTGTGGGCGGCGCTCGGCGCGGCGCTGCTGGCCCGGCGGCTCGGCGCCGACGACACCGGCGCGCTCGCCGCGGGCGCGCTGCTCGGAGCCAGCGACGTCGCCACCGCGCACGTGGTGTCCGGCGCGATCGCCGCCGCGGCGCAC
>WYBA01000244.1 GCA_011526095.1 Myxococcales bacterium
GCGGCGGTCGCCGCCGCGGCGCGCGCCGCCGTCGACGCCGCGCACGCCGCGATCGTCGCGGCGGCCCCCGCGCGGCTGCCCGCGCCGCCGCTGGTCCACGCGCTCGGCCCGCGCGAGCTGCGCGCGCTGATCGGCGTGCTGCGGCTGCGGGTCGTCCCGCGCGGCTCGGTCGTGTGCGACGTCGGCGACGCGGCGCACGCGCTGTACTGGATCGCCGCGGGCTCGGTCGCGGTCAGCCGCGGCGGCGTCCGGCTCGGGGACCTGCGCGCCGGCGCGTTCTTCGGCGAGATCGCGCTGGTCGGCGGCACGACCCGCACCGCGCGCGTCACCGCGACCGAGGAGACGCTGCTGCTGGAGATCCCGGCGGCCGAGGTCGAGCGCGCGGCGACGACCGCGCCCCAGCTCGCCGCGGTGCTGGCGCAGCACGCGCGGACGCGGCTGCTCGCCAACGTGCTGCGCACCTCACCGCTGTTCACGCTGCTGCCCGAGGCCGATCGCGGCGAGCTGCTCGGCGAGTTCACGACCGCGATGGTCGCGCAGGGCGAGCGCTTCCTGACGCGCGGCCAGCCGAACGACCACCTGTGGATCGTCGTGGCCGGGGCGTGCGAGGTGCGCGACGAGGCGGGCGCGCTCGCGACGCTGACCGCGGGCGACGGCGTCGGCGAGATGTCGCTGCTCGCCGGCGGCCCGGCGTCCGCGGACGTCGTCGCCACCGCGCCGACGGCGCTGCTGCGGCTGTCGCGCGACCAGTTCCAGGCCGTGGCGCGGCGCTACCCCGAGATCCAGGCCGAGCTCGAGCGGCTCGCCGAGGAGCGCGGCGCGGCCAACGCGGCGGTGGTCCACCCGGCGGACTCGCTGATCGTCTGACGGGCGGGCTCGCCGTCCCGTCAGACGCCGCCGCACGGAGACGTCCTTCGACACGGCCCTCGCTGGCGCTCGGGCCTGCTCAGGATGAGCGGGGAGACGGAGACGTCCTTCGACACGGCCCTCGCTGGCGCTCGGGCCTGCTCAGGATGAGCGGGGAGGCGGAGACGGAGAGGCGGGCGGGCGCTACCGCTCGACCGCGAGCAGCAGCACGACGTAGATCGCGCCCTCGCCGAGCTCGGGGTGGCTGCCCTGGGCGATGCCGACGCCGACGTGGGTCGCCATCGCGCCGTCGAGCAGGTCGGCGGCGTCGATCGCGGCGAGATCGGCGACGGTGGTGACGACGCTGGCGATCCGCCGGTACCGCTGGGACATGCCCTCGAGCGACTTGCTGGCGCGCCGCGACGCCTCGCGCGCGGCGATCCCGGCGGCGAGATCCTCGGCGTAGGTCCGGGCGACGCGATCGAGCGCGGCGTCGGCGTCGAGCGCGCGGACGTCGGCGAGCGCGGCGTGCAGCGTCGCCTCGACCTCGGCCGGATCGACCGTCGGCGTCACGCGGGTGAAGGTCTGGGTGACGAACATCTCGCGCCGGCCGGCGACCTCGTCGCCGAACACGATGCCGATGCCGATGTGGGTGACCGCCGTCGACAGCAGGTTGGCGCGGTGGCCCGGGCTGTTCATCAGGCCGGCCTCGGCCTCGGCGACGCCGTAGGCGCGAGCGATGTTCTCGAGCACCGCGGCCGAGCGGATCCCGCCGGCGCGCACGCGATCCGCGGCGGTGCCGGTGGTCGGGGAGACGTGCGCGACGTTGCCGGTGTCACGCATCTCGCGGCTGTGGGCGCGCGACACCTCCGCCACCTGCTCGTCCCACGCCAGCGGCGGCAGGCCGGCGGCGGCGCGGTCGGCGTTGACCAGCGCGAGCATGCGCTGCTCGGCCTCGGCCTCGGTCGCCACCGGCGACTCGTCGTCGAGCGACGGCGCGACGGTGATCTGCACCGGCGCGGCCTCGCCGCACCACACCGGGAAGTTGGCCAGCACCGTCGAGCCCGAGCTGTCGACGCCGGTGATCTCGACCTGCTGGCGGCCGCGGCGGCCGGCGCACGACAGCTCGACCGCGAACCCGCCGCGCGCGGTCGCGCCGGTCGAGCGCAGCCGGGTCACCACGCCGTCGTCGCCGGTCACGTAGACGTCTGGTGACTGGAACGGAGGCAGCACCTCGCCCTCGACGCGGACCACGCCGCCGTCGGGCAGCGCCCGCGCGATCGGCCGCGTCTTGACGCCGGAGGCCTGCAGCGCGATCACGACCACGTCCTCGTCACCGGCGCGGTCGGCCGAGCCGACGCCGAGCCGCGCCGGCCCGCCCGCGAGCAACTCGGCGAGCCGCGGCTCGAGCTGCTCGACGATCGCGGCCGGATCGTCGATCGGCCCCCAGATCACGAGCAGGTGAGGCGACGGCTCGATGATGCCGTGGTGCTGCAGCGCGAACTCGACGAGCGGGTAGGGGACGACGCCCTCGGTCGGCACCGCGGCGGCCATCTCCTCGGCGGCGTCGAACAGCCGGCCGTCGGCGACGGGCGCGGCCAGCCCGAGCTCCGCGGCGGCGCCGGCGACCGCGGCGGTGATCGCGTCGCCGATCTGCGAGGCCGGCGCGGCGCGCGTCGGTGGGTCGTTGTAGCGCTCGGCCGGCGCGGAGGCCGGCGCGAACGTGATCGACTCGAGGCGGCGGGCGCCGGACGACGCGCCGATCTCGGGCGACGCGGCCTCGACCTTGCGCCAGCTCGGCGTGCCGCCGACCTGGCGCGGCTGCCCACCGCAGCCCAGCACGGCGACGCAGCACAGCAGGGCCGAGGCGCGGGCGAGCATGGAAGCGGGAGCGTAGCAGCCCCTCGCCGCCCTCGGCTACTGGGGCTTCGGCGGTGCGGGCTCGGTCAGCGGCTGAGCCGGCGGCGTGCGGGGCTGGATCCGCGGCGCGCTCGCGGCGGTCCCGGTCGCGGTTCCGGCTCCGGCTCCGGTTCCGACTCCGGCTCCGGCTCCGGTTCCGACTCCGGCTCCGACTCCGGTTCCGGCTCCGGCTCCGGCTCCGGCTCCGGCTCCGACTCCGGTGCCCGTGCCCGTGCCCGTTACGGTCCCCGCGCCCGCGCCCGCTCCTCCGCCCGCCTGCGGCTCGACGCTCCCCGCGCTGTCCGCGAGCACCACGTCGAGCATCTTGCCCAGCGCGTGGAAGTCCTCGCACGAGATCCGGTTCCACGACGCGGCGAACGTGCGCTTGCCGTCGCCCTCGCCGGTGACATCGACCCGCACGACGTTGAGCCGCAGCTTGGTCCCGACCGGCGGCGGCACGGGGAACTTCATCGCCGCGTCCTTGCCCTTCACCGCCGCCCACGGCACCGCGATCTCGACGTCCCACCCGGAGTCGCCGTCGTCGCGGCGGTCGAGCGTCCCCTTGACCACGACCTGCGTGACCATCTGCGCGCTGAACGTGTCGTCGCGCGGCGGCCCGGCGCGGGTCCCGGCGAACCACGTGTCGAAGTGGGCGTTGCGCGGGTTGACCTGGAGCTCGACGTAGCCCTTCTGGTTGCCGTCGCCGTCGATGAACAGCTCGACGACGTCGTGCTGCCACAGCGGATCGTCGGTCTGCGTGTACGGGCTGTGGACGTCGGCGTCGTCGACCTCGACGAACACGTAGAGGAACTGGTCGTCCCACAGCATCTTGCCGTCGGTGCGGTCCTTGAGCTCGGGGCAGCCCTCGGCCGAGGCGAACGCCGGCTGGACCGCGGCGGTCTTCCACGCCGGCTCGTCGGCCTTGCCGTCGATCACGATCGGCCCGGTCGCCTGCTTGAGCACGAGCGTGCCGGGCGGCGGCGGCGCCTTGGCGAGGTCGACGGCGAACGCGCCGACCTCGAGCGCGCGGTCCGCGACCGCGGCGCCCCCGACGACGATCTCGAGCCGGTCCTCGAGGCGGTGCCCGCCCTTGGGGTACATCCCGACGACGAGGCGCGCCGTGGCGCTCGGCCAGTCCTTGCGCAGCACGAAGATCTGCTCGTCGCGGATGACGTCGCCGGCCTTCCACCGCGCCGGGCCGTAGCCGGTGCGCATGTCGGTGAGGTCGACGTTCATGAACGCGTTGGCGTCGCCGCGGACGTGGGCGAACACCCGCCACTGCGGTCCGGGGGGCTCCACCACCTGCCAGTAGTGGACGACCGTGACCTTGTCGCCGGGGACCAGCGGGGCGGTCGGCGCCTCGTTGCCGAGGTAGATGACCTTGACCTTGCCGTCGGCGCCGCGCAGCTCGGCGTCGAACCGCCGGGTCAGCGTCGTCGGGGGCGCGTCGAGCAGGTTGGCCTGGACGTAGCCCGGGTCGATCCGCTGGCCCTGATCCCCGGGGCCCTGGTCGACGCAGGCGGCGGCGAGCGAGACGGCGAGGAGGGCGAGGCAGGCGCGCATCGTGGACGGCGTCATACCACGCCTGCTCGCGGCGCCGTCGCGGTCCCGTCCATCACCGCCGCGCGCGGATCATCGCGATCTCCACCTCGTCGGCGATCGCGTACAGGGCCTCGCCGTCGCCGGCCGGCATCGCCGCGAGCTCGGCGCGGCGCGCCGCGGGCACGTCCGGCGCGAGCGTGTCGAGCAGCGAGGCCAGCGTCGGCGCCGGGGCGCCGGCGGCGGTGGCGACGAGGGCGAGCACGGCCGCGGCGTCGTCGGCGGCGGTGGGCGGCGCCTCGCCGATCGGCCCGAGCCCCGCCGCCAGCACCGTCGGGATCTGCGCGTCGTCGGCGACGACCGTCGTCGGCCCGACCGCGCCGTGCGCGCCGCCGAGCTCGTGGACCGAGGCGATCGCGCGCGCCAGCCGCTTCCACAGGCGGACCGCGTCGGCCGGCGCCAGCGTCCCGCGCCACAGCTCGCCGATCGGCGCGCCCGACGGCGCCTCGAGCACGGCGGTGCGACGGTCGCGGTCGTACGACAGCGCGCGCTGGACGAACGGGCTGCCGGCGCGCGCGAGCAGCCGCAGCCGCGCCACCGCCGCGTCGGCCGCCGGATCCTCGACGAACCGCTCGATCACGACCGAGCGGCCGAGCACGGTGTCGACCGCCCGGGTCAGGGTCGAGATCGGGGTCGACCCCAGCGGCGTCTCGAACTGGTAGCGCGCGGCGTCGCGCTCCGCCGGCTCCCCCTCCGCCGCGAGCTCGGCGATCGAGTGCGGGCGGCTGTCGCGGCGCGGCCGCGGCAGCACCACCGCGGGGCCGCTCTCGCCGACGCCCAGGTCCTCGAGGTCGGCGCGCAGCTCCGCGATCGAGCCGTGGCGCTCGCTCGGGCTCTTGCGCAGCAGGCGCGCGATCACCGCGTCCCACCCGCGCGGGACGTGCGGCGCGACCGCGCTCGGCGCCGGCGGCTCGACGCCGAGGTGCTGCGCGACGAAGTCGGGGCCGAGCAGCGGCAGCCGCCCGGTCAGCGCCTCGAACAGCGTGACGCCGAGCGAGTACAGGTCGGCCGCGATCGTGATCGGCGCGCCGGTGATCTGCTCCGGTGACATGTACGCGAGCGTGCCGATCAGGCCCCCGGTCTGGGTCTGGCCGAGGTCGATCAGGTGGGCGACGCCGAAGTCGCCGAGCTTGGCGGCGCCGCGTCCGTCGAAGAACACGTTGGCCGGCTTGACGTCGCGGTGGACGACGCCGCGGTGGTGCGCCAGCTCGAGCCCGCCGAGCAGCTCGAGCGCCATCCGCCGCACCGCCGCCGGGGTGAACGTCTCGCCCGCGGCCAGCCGCGCCGCGAGCGAGCCGCCGGCGAGGTGCTCCATCACCAGGATGCCCTGCTCGGCGGAGAAGTCGTAGACCTCGACCAGCGCCGGGTGGCGCAGGGACGACGCGACGCGCGCCTCGCGCAGGAACCGCTCGTACGACGCCGAGCCCCGCGCCGACGCCGCGTACAGCATCTTCACCGCGACCGTGCGGCCGGTGATCTCGTCGGTGGCGCGGAACACGCGCCCGGCGGCGCCGGCGCCGAGCAGCCGCTCGAGCCGGTAGCGCCCGGCGACGACCTCGCGATCGCCGGCGACCTGGCGCGGCGCCGCGTCGCGCACCGCGCGCAGGAACGTGTCGAGCTCCGCCGGCGTCTCGGGCTCGCCGCGGCGGAGCTGGACCAGCGCGTCGCGCGCGGCGTCGCGCAGCCCCAGGCCGGCGAGCGCGACGACGAGGTGGCGCAGCGCCTCGAGCCGGGTGGCGTCGTGGCGCGCCGCCTCCTGCAGGTGGCGCGCGGCGGGCTCGTGGCTGCCGCGCCGGGCCAGGATCCGCCCCAGCCGCAGGTGGGCCTCGGCCCGGTCGGCGCCGTCGGCGAGGTCGACGAGCTTCTCGAGCATCCGCCCGGCCTCGCGATCGCGGCCGGCGGCCTCGAGCAGGCGCGCGGCGTCGAGCTCGCGGTGGGCGCGGGTGTACAGCTCGATCGCGCGGTCGCGCTCGCCGAGCCGCTCGGCCAGCGGCGCGGCGTCGGCGTGGCGGCGCAGCCGGGTGAACACCTCGAGCGCGGCGCGCGCGCCGTCGTCGGTCGCGGCCAGCGCGGCGGTCAGCTCGGCCACCAGCCCCTCGTCGCGCGCCTCGATCGCGTTGCGCAGCGCGCGGTCGAGCAGGCCAGCGTCGCGGAACGCCCGGGCGGCGCGGGCGAAGTCCCACACCGCCTCGAACAGCTCGCCGGCCCGCGCGGGTTCGCCGGCGGCCATCGCCGCGGCGCCGGCCTCGGCATGGCGCCCGGCCGCGACCAGGGCGTCGACGGTGGCCTCGTCCCGGGCGCCGCCGGGCATGCCGGGGGCGCCATCGCTCGTGCCATCCGCGTTGATCGCCACGACGCGTCGATGGTACACGCGCCTTCATGAAGCAGCGCAGCGCCAACCGCTCGATCCTCGTGGTCGGATCGGTCGCCCTCGACGACATCGACGGGCCGTTCGGCCTCCACGCGGACCTCCTCGGCGGTTCGGCCTCGTTCATCGCCCGGGCCGCGTCGTACTGGACCAACAACGTCTCGGTCGTCGCCGTCGTCGGCGACGACTTCCCGCAGCACTACCTCGACGAGCTGGACGCCCTCGGCATCGACGTCTCGGGCGTCGAGCGCCGCGCCGGCGAGACCTTCCACTGGAAGGGCCGGTACTCGGACGATCTGTCGAGCCGCGAGACCCTCGACACCAAGCTGGGCGTGTTCGCGTCGTTCACCCCGCGCCTGCAGACGCTGCACCGCGAGGCCGAGCTGGTGTTCCTCGGCAACATCGACCCGGTGCTGCAGCGCGACGTCGTCGAGCAGGCCGAGGCGCCGGTGCTGGTCGCGGCCGACACGATGAACTTCTGGATCGGCGGCAAGCGGTCGGAGCTGCTGCACACGCTCAAGAAGGTCAACACGCTGCTGCTCAACGACGAGGAGGCGCGCCAGCTCGCCGAGGAGCACAACCTGCGCAAGGCCGCCGCGCAGATCCTCAAGATGGGCCCGTCGTCGGTCGTCATCAAGCGCGGCGACGCCGGGGCGCTGTTGTTCCACGGCGGCGGCGTGTTCGGCGTGCCGGCGCTGCCGCTCGAGGACGTGCGCGATCCGACGGGCGCCGGCGACAGCTTCGCCGGCGGGTTCATGGGCTACCTGGCCTACGCCGGGAACCTCGAGCCCAAGACGATCCGCACCGCGATGATCGTCGGCAGCGTGATGGCGTCGTTCGCGGTCGAGCAGTTCTCGGTCGACGGCCTGCGCGGGCTGACCAAGCAGGGGCTCCAGGAGCGGATCGACGCGTTCACCGAGCTGACGAAGTTCGACTCCGTCGGCCTGTGAGCGCGGGCTCCGGCGGCGCCTACGCGTCGCCGGCCGCGGCCGCGCCGTCGCCCGCCTCGTCGGGGGCGGCGGCGGGCGGCGCGTAGAACTCGGCGATGAGCTGATCGTCGAACTGGTCGGCGAACCGACCGACCGCCGAGACGAGCACCGCGAACTCGTGGGCGTCGAGGCCGCGCAGCGCGCGGCCGGCGTGGAGCACGACCCAGCCGTCGGGCTGGATCGCGAACGACGCCATCCCGCCCATGTAGGCGTTGTGCTCGAGCAGCTTGCGGTACATCTCGGCCTCGCGCCCCGCCGGCAGGTGCTGGAACAAGGGCGCGATCGCGACGATCGCGGTGCCCGAGGTGCCGACGATGACGAACGCCGAGCCCCACTGCATGCGGAACATGTTGCCGTCGATCTTCTCGGCCTTCTCGGCGAGGCCAGAGTCTGCGAGCAGCGCTTCGAGCGACAGGGCTTCGGACATGGGCGCAGCTTATCCCAGTTCGGTGCCCGGGTCGGCGAGCCGCGCCGCCCACCGCGCCGCGAGCGCCGCGCCGCGCGCGCCGGTGCCCCGCGCCGCGAGCCGCCGGCCGCCGCCGGGGGCGTGGGTCAGCTCGACCCACAGGTGATCGCGCGGCAGCACGTCGAACCGGTCGGCCCACTCGACCAGCGCGGCGGTGTCGCGCCGCCCGATCAGCTCGTCGAGGCCCAGCTCGGGCAGCTCGCGGGCGCGCTCGATCCGGTACAGGTCGACGTGGACGAGCGTGAGGCGCGGCGCGGGGTAGGTCTGGACCAGCGTGAACGTCGGGCTGGTGACCGGCACGTCGGGCGCGACGCCCGCGCCCTCGGCCACCGCCTGCACCAGCGTCGTCTTGCCCGCGCCGAGGTCGCCGACCAGCGCGACCGCGTCGCCACCGGTGAGCGCGGCGCCGAGCGCGCGGCCTGCGGCGCGCGTGGCCGCCTCGTCGGGCAGCGCGCGGTCGATCGTCCAGGCGCCGGCCGCGGTCATGCCTCGAGCTTGTCGTCCCACTCGTCGGCGACGGTGGCGATCGTGTGCAGGACGTCCTCGAACTCGTGGTAGTCGAGCCCGTCGATCCCGCGCAGCACGCGCAGCAGGACCTCGCCGGTCTTGGGGTGGAGCGCGAACGCGGCGTCGCCGGTGGCGGTGAAGCTCGCGGTCAGCAGGCGCCGCAGCGTCGCCTCGTCGCCGGGCGCGACGCCCGCGGCGACGCGCGCCACGACCAGCAGCACGTGCTGCTCGGCCAGCACGTGGACCGACACCACCGCCGAGCCGCGCTGGACGTGGCCGACCCCGTCGGCGCCCAGCGGCGGGATGTTGAGGTCGCGCTCGCGGCCGAACCGGTCGAGGAACTGCGCGATGCGCGCGACGGGATCACCACCGGCCTGGGCCTCGGTCATGGCGCGACGGTCGCAGACGGCCGGTGGGCGCGCAACCCCCGAAGTCCGGCGTGCTACGGTGCGCGCCCGATGGCCCGCCTCGCCCCGCTCGCCCTGCTCGCCGCCGCCGCGTGCGCGGTGGTCGCCGGCGTCGGGGCCGCCGGCTGCGCCGGTTGTGGCGACGAGCTGCCGCCGGCGCGCGTCCGCCCGCTGCCGGCGCCGGACGATCGCGCCGCGATCGCGCCGACCGCCGACGGGCAGCCGCGCACGCCGCGCCTGGCCAGCTACGTGATCGCCGCGCGGCTCGACGCCGCCGCGCACCGGATCGAGGCGACGCAGACGCTGACGTGGAAGAACGGCGGCCAGTCCCCCGTCGACCGCATGCCGCTGCACCTGTACATGAACGGGTTCAAGAACGAGGACTCGCTGCTGATGCGCGAGAGCCGCGGCAGCCACCGCGCGTCGTCGTTCGACGGCACCCACTGGGGCTGGATCGACGTCACGTCGATCCAGGTCGGCGGCGTCGAGCTGCGCGACCGCGCCACGTTCGCCGGCCCCGGCGCCGACGAGACCGTGCTCGAGGTGCCGCTGCCGGCGCCGGTCGCGCCGGGGCAGACCGTCCAGCTCGAGCTGGCGTTCACCACCCAGCTGCCCGCGGTGTTCGCGCGCACCGGGTTCCACGGCGCGTTCACGATGGTCGGCCAGTGGTTCCCCAAGGTCGGCGTGCGCGTCGGCCCGCCCGGCGCCGAGCGCTGGGTGTGCGAGCCGTTCCACCTGAACAGCGAGTTCTTCGCCGACTTCGGCACCTACGACGTCCAGCTCACGGTGCCGGCGACCCACGTCGTCGCCGCGACCGGCGTGCTGACCTCCGCGGTCGACGGCGGCGACGGCACCCACACGCTCACCTACCGCGCCGAGGACGTGCACGACTTCGCGTGGATGGCGGACCCGCACATGGAGGTGCTGCGCGGCGACGCCCGGGTCGGCGATCGCACCGTCGAGGTCCGCGTCTACCACCGCCCGGCCCAGCGCGACTTCGCGCGCCGCCACCTCGCCGCCGGCGTCGGCGCGATCGAGCAGTTCAGCGAGCTGTTCGTGCCGTACCCGTGGCCGATCATGTCGATCATCGACCCGCCGGTCGGCGCCGACGGCGCCGCCGGCATGGAGTACCCGACGCTGGTCACCACCGGCGGCGACTCGTGGTGGGCGCGCGACGGCGTGCGGCTGCCGGAGCTGGTGACGATCCACGAGGTCGGCCACAACTGGTTCCAGGGGATGCTGGCGTCGAACGAGGCGGCCGAGGGCTGGCTCGACGAGGGCGTCAACGACTGGGCCGACGCCGAGGTGATGGCGCGGCTGTGGGGCGGCAGCGCCGAGATCGTCGACTGGCTCGGCATCTCGCTCGAGATCCACCGCGCGATGCAGGCGTTCGCCGCCCCGGGCTCGTCGGTCCCCTCGCCGATCCAGACCGTGTCGTGGGAGTTCGTCGACTTCGACGCCTACGCCGACGCCAGCTACCGCAAGACCTCCGCGGCGCTCAAGACGCTGGAGAACGTCGTCGGGCGCGAGGCGTTCCTCGCGGCGATGCGCGGCTACGCCGAGCGGTGGGCGTTCAAGCACCCGACGGCGCGCGACCTGTTCGCGGCGATCGAGGACGGGGTCGGCCAGGACCTGGGCTGGTTCTGGGGCCCGGTGTTCCAGGGCACCGGCGGCGTCGACTTCGCGGTCCGGACGATCTCGTGCCTGCCCGCGCACGCGTCGCGCGGCGTGTTCGGGGACGGCGAGGACCGCAAGGAGGTCACCGCGGTCGAGCCGACGGGCGCGCTGCGGTGCGAGGTCGTGGTCGTCAACCGCGGCTCGGTCGCGGTGCCGGTCGACATCGAGCTGCGGTTCGCCGACGGCTCGACGCTGCGCTGCGGGCGGCCGGGCGTCGCCGACGCGGCGTGCGCGCGGTGGGATCAGCGCGGCGCGGGCCGGTGGTACCGGATCGAGCTCGAGCGGTCCTCGCCGATCGTCGAGGTCCAGATCGACCCCGACGGGGAGATCCTGCTGTCGGAGAACCTGCTCGACGATCACGTCCGCGTCAGCCCGGACGAGCGGGCGTCGTGGCGCGCCGCCGCGCGGCTGACGTTCTGGACCCACACCGCGATGCAGGTGCTGGGGCTGTGAGGCGCACGACCGACATCGGCCTGGGCGCGATGGTGCGGGCCGGCGGCCGCGCGCTGTCGACGTACACCGGCACGCTGTTCGCCGTGTTCCTGGTCCAGGCGATCGTGGCGTGGGGCGCCGGCGTCGCGATGCAGGGCGTGCTGATGTCGGCGTTCGGCGACCGCCCGATGTTCGACGACGGCGTCGACGGCGACCTGATCGCGCTCGCCCACGCGCTGCGCGACGCCGACCTGGTGATCGCGGCGCTCGGCTGGCTCGCCGCCGGCGCGATCCTGCTGTGGATCCTGGTGTCGTGGTTCCTGATCGCCGGCGTCGTGTCGGTCGTGGCGGAGCAGCCGCGGGATCGCCGGGCGACGGCGCGGTGCTTCGGCGCCGGCGGGGCCGCGAGCTACTTCGTGCTGGTCCGCCTCGCGCTGCTGTCGATGGTCGGGCACCTGTTCGTCATCTTCGTCGCGCTGCTCGGCCTCGGGGCGGTCGCCGAGCGGATCGATCACGCGCTGACGTTCCGCGAGGTCGCGCTGTCGCTGCTCGCCGGGCTGACCCCGGCGCTGGTGCTCCTGGTGCTCCTGTGGACGATCGTCGACTACGCGCGGGTCGAGCTGGTCGTCCGGCGCACGACCCACGACCGCCTCGGCGCGACGATGGCGTTCGGGCGCGCCGCGGTGTTCGTGCTCCAGCGGCCGGTGGCGCTGGCGCACCACGCCCTCGGCCTCGCCGCGTTCCTCGCGATCAGCGTGCTCTACGCGTGGGCGTCCCACGGCCGCGCGATGCTCGGCACCTCCGGCGCGGTGTCGCTGCTGATGGTCCGCCAGGGGCTGGCGCTGGTCCGCCTCGCGATCGACGTCGCGGTGATCGGCGGCCAGGTCGAGCTCGGGCTGACGCGGACGCCGCCGGCGCGCGCGGTGTCGGAGCCGTGACGGTGAGTCGCCCCGCGCTGGTCGCCGCGCTCGCCGCCACCGCGCTCGCCGCCGCCGCCGCCGCCGCCGCCGCCGCCGGATGCTCGACGACCGCCGCCACGGGCGTCGCCGCGCGGGTGCCGCACGCCGCGCCGGCGCTCGCGCCGGGCCACGCCCAGCCGGCCTCGGTCGAGGCCACGGTGGGCGCGACCAGCGTCGCCCACCTCGGCGACGTCACGGCCGGCGCGCCCGGCGCGACGGTCGACGTCCCCGGCACGCAGCTCCACGGCGGCGCGCGGCTCGCGCTCGGCGACGCGCTCGCGGTCGGCGCGTTCTACGAGCACGGCGTCGCGGCGACGGGGCAGGCGGTCGATCCCGACGCGCCCTCGGTCGACGGCGCGGTCCACGGCGCCGGCGTGCTGCTCCACGGCGCGCTCCAGACCAAGCACCGCGACCTGCGGATCGGCGTGCAGTTCGACGTGTCGGGCTGGCGGCTGCCGTACGTCGCCTACGAGCCGTGCGTCGCGCCGTGCGAGGGCGAGCCGCCGACGGTGGTGACGCGCGGGCACGTCGTGGCCGCGGCGTTCGGCCTCGGCCTGGCCCCGAGCTACGACCTCGGCCGCGTCACCGTGTTCGCCGGCCTGACCGCGCGCACTCACCCCACGGTCGACGACGCCGCGGTCGCCGGCGGCGTGTTCAACTGGATCGTCCACGCCGGCGCCGAGGTCGCGCTGCCCGCGACGCTGCGCGCCGCGCTGATCGTCTACTACCCGACCACGCCCGACCCGGTGCGCTACCCGCCCGGCGCCGCCGTGACGCTCACCGTGCCGCTGGCGCGGTGAGGCGAGTCGGAGCCGGAGCCGGTCGGAGCGAGCCGGAGCCGGAGCAAGTTCCGGTCCTCCTGAGAGGGTCGACCAGAACAAGGTCTGGGTGTCGAGCCGGTCGGGAGCCGCTCGTCCCGAGCCTCTCACCGACGTCGTCGGAGATTGCCGTCTGACGAGCAGGTCTGTTCCGCTCACTCCGAGCAGCGCCGAGCGACAGCGAGGCGCGCGTCGAAGAGGTAGCCACGACTCACCGACGTCGTCGGAGATTGCCGTCTCGACCAGGTCCGTTCCGCTCACCCTGAGCAGCGCCGAGTGACAGCGAGGCGCGTGTCGAAGGGTGTTGACAGTCGGTGGTGCGTCGGCGCGAGCCACGACGGTCAACATCGACGGTGGACGGTGACAATCGTGGCTCGCGAGCCATGCATCGCCGACTGTCAGCGTCCTTCGACACGGGCCTCGCTGGCGCTCGGCCCTGCTCAGGACGAGCGGGGGCTCC
>WYBA01000027.1 GCA_011526095.1 Myxococcales bacterium
CCGCGACCGACGGCGCGGCGTCCGGCGCGTCCCACGCGCGCGCCTCGCCCGCCGGCGTGACCGCGACGACGCGCGCGCCGTCGGTCGCGACCAGCGGCCCGCTCGCGCCGGCGTCGAGCTCGACGCGGCGACCGTCGAGGCCGATCACCGCGACCGTCGGGCCGAGCCCCCACGCGACGAGCGTGTCGGGCCCCGACCACCGCGCCCACAGCGCCCCGGGCGCGGCGAGCGTGACGACCGGGGCGCCGTCGACGGCGTCCCACACCGTGAGCTCCCCCGCGCGCTCGACGATCGCGACGCGCGCGCCGTCCGGCGACGCCACGACGATCACCGGATCGCGCGCGGCCAGCGCGGTCGCGGTCGGGCCGGCGGCGAGGGCGTCGGCGAGGCCCTGCGCCAGCTCGACCGGCGGCGCGCGGTCCGCGATCAGCGCCGGCGCGGCGGCGCCCGCCGCGAGCTCGAGCGCGTCGAGCCGGTGCGTCGGCTCGCGCGCGAGCAGGCTCGCGTGCAGCGCGCTCGATCGCGCGAGCGCGGCCTCGGCCTCGTGCCGCCGCGCCTCGGCCTCGCGGCGCGCGACCTCGGCGGCGTCGCGCTCGCGCACGACCCGCGCGACGCTCCACGCGCCGATCGCGAGCGTCGCGGCGAGCGCGACGGCGGCGATCTGCACGCCCGTGCGGTGGCGACGCAGCCAGTGCCGCACCAGCTCGCCGGCGCGGTAGCGGTGGGTGCGCGTGAGCTGCCCCGCGAGGAACCGGCGCAGCTCGTCGGCGAGCGGCACCGCCGACGGGTAGCGCCGCCCCGGGTCGCGCGCCATCGCCGCCTCGACGATCGCGATCAGATCGGCGGGCGCCCCGGGCGCGAGCGTGGCCAGCGGCGTCGGCGGCCCGTCGAGCAGTCGTCGCCGCGGGTCGGCGCCGGCCTCGTCCCGGTCGCCGTACGGCGCGACGCCCGCGAGCAGGTGGTACAAGGTCGCGCCGAGCGCGTGGACGTCGGCGCGCGGATCCGGCGCGGCGCCGCGGGCCTGCTCCGGCGGCATGTACGCGGGCGTGCCGACGCCGAGCGCCGTCAGGTCCGGCGCGCCGTCGCGGTACGGCGCGCCGCCGTCGCTTGCGTCCGCGGCGCGCTCGTCGAGCGCGCACGCCAGCCCCCAGTCGATCACGACGGTCTCGCCGAACGGCCCGAGCACGACGTTCGCCGGCTTGAGGTCGCGGTGGACGATCCCGCGGTCGTGCGCGTACGCGACCGCGTCGGCCATCGCGGCGACGCGCGGCAGCAGCTCCAGCCGCGCCGCCAGCGTCGGGCGCGCGGCGATCGCGCGGTCGAGCGGCTCGCCGGTGACCAGCGGCATCGTGTAGAACGGTTCGCCGTCGGGCCAGCGCCCCAGCTCGTGGACCGTGACGATGCCCGGGTGGTCGAGCCGCGCGGTCAGGCGCGCCTCGTGCTCGAGGCGCGCGCGCAGCCGGGCGCGGGTCGGCGCGTCGGCGCCCGCGTCGCCGATCTGCTTGATGACGATCTCGCGGCCGAGCCGGCGATCCCACGCGCGCATCGCCGTGCCCATCCCGCCGCGCCCGCCGGGGAGCGCCTCGCGGCCGTGGTAGAGCGCCGGGTCGACCGCGACCAGCTCCACCAGCGCGCGCGCCGACGCGGGATCCCCCAGCCCGGCGAGCCGCCGGCACGCGGCGCACGCCTCGACGTGGTCGCGCGCCGCGGCGGTGACCGGCTCGCCAGCGGCGAGGGCCATGATCTCGGCGACGCTCGGGTGGGTCATCGGCGCGCTCGCACGGCCCCGTCGGCTCCGATGGTACGCTCGCCGCGATGGGGACGCCATGGACGGCCGCGTTCGACGCCGAGTGCCGCGCGCTCGTCGCGACCGTGTGCGAGCGCGGCGCGCCGGGCGGCGAGCGCGACCGCGCGTGGCGCGCGCTGCTGACGCGCGTCGGGCCGCGGCTCGAGGCGTGGGCGGCGGGCAGCCCGCTGCTGCGGCAGACCGGGCTCGACGGCGAGGACGACGTCCGCGCGGTGATGGTCGCGGCGATCGAGCGGCTCGCCGCCGCCGACTTCGCCAACCTGCGGCGGTTCCTCGACCACCGGCCAGCCGCGACCGAAGCCGAGCCCGGCGACGATCTCGATCGGCTCGCCCGGCTCGCCGAGGCGGACGGCGCGCGCGATCCCGGCGACGGCGCCGACGCAGACGACGGGGCCGACAACACGCGCGCGACGCCGCTGCGCGCGTGGCTGCTCACCCTCGTCAAGTTCGTCGAGCGCGACCACGTCCGCGCGCGCCTCGGCTGGGGCGAGGGCGACAAGCGCGCCGTCGGCACCGGCGCCGAGCGGCTGCCGACCGACGGCGGCGGGCTCGGCGCGCGGCCGCCGGTGACCGACGCGCTGACGCTGGCGCGGATCGCCGCCGAGCTGCGCGCCGCGATGGCCGCGTTCCCCGAGACGATGCGCGCGGCGGTCGAGCTGTGGATGCACGACGAGTCGTTCGACGAGATCGCCGCGCGGCTCGGCCTCGACGACGGCGCGGCGGCCCGGGCGCTGGTCCGCGCCGGGCAGGCGCGGCTGCGCGAGCAGTTCCGCGACCAGGTCCCGCTGCTGTTCGGCGCGTGAGCCGGGCATCACAGCCGCCACACGAGCCGACCGGCCGCGCGGTCAGGCGCGGCGCGCCGCGAGAATCTCTCTGACGGCCTCGCGCGCGGCCCCGTGTGTCCGGTGCGAGGAGGTTCGATGCGGACACACTGGATGGTTGCGATGGCCGCGGCGGTCACCGCCGCGGCAGCGGGCGCGGGCGAGGCGCGCGCGGACGCGTGCCTGGACGCGATGCAGGCGCCGGCGCCCGACCGCGCGCTGATGGAGCCGTGCCTGAAGTCGAGGCCGACGGTGTTCGGCTCGATCGGCGGCGGCGTGACCTTGCCCGGCGGATGGGGCGCGTTCGCGACGGTCGACGCGCCGCTGCCGGCGCGGCTGTGGGCGAGCGGGCGGCTGCGCTGGGTCGGCAGCGGCCTCGGCGTCGTCGACGCGATGGTCGGGCTGCGGTTCGCCGGCAGCTACAAGCGCGCGCTGGTGTGGTGGACCGATCGCCAGCTCGACGCCACCACCGTGCTCGACGTCGGCAAGGCCAGCGTCGTGCGCACCGACTGGGTGCTCGCCGGCGGCGTCAAGGCGGTGATCGACGACGGCGTCGATGTCGGCCAGACGTTCCAGGTCGGGCTCCAGCGCCACTCCGCGTCGGGGTTCGGCACGCACCGCCGGATCGAGGGCTACGCGGTGATGCGCGGCGGGCGGTTCGGCGCCGCGGCGGCGTGGCACAACGCGATCCCGCCGATCCCGTGGCTGGTGTTCGGGATGGAAGCGGGCCTGGTGCCGTACGAGTCCGGCGGGGACATGCCCACGGACGAGACCGCGGTGTACTGGGCGATGATCGATCTGGGCATCTCGTTCGAGAGGTAGGCGCTATGCAACGCACGAAGCACACCCTGTTCGTCGCGGCGCTCGGCGCCGCGCTGGCGGCCGGCGCGACCGGCTGCTTCTCGCTGTTCCCCATGCCGGGCACCGGCGGCAAGAAGGACAGCGGCCCCAAGAAGCCGATGCACGTCGGAGGCCGCGTGTTCGGCAGCGGCACGACCCAGGTCCCCGGGTGGGACGTCGCGCTCGGCGTCGCGCCGGAGATCGCGGTCGTCTCCGACAACAAGTTCTCGCTCAAGGTCACGAACTTCCGCACCGACGGCGACACGATGGCGCACGGCGTCTACGCGCTGTACGTCCGCGTCCGCCGGCCGAGCGACGGCGCGAACGAGCACCTGCTGCCGCAGACGGGCATCGTCACCGACACCGACTGGCAGCTCGGCCAGCGCGTCGTCGAGCACGGCGCGGCGACGTGGATGGGCTTCGCGGTCCAGCGCTACTCGCTGCTCGACACCGAGAACAAGGGCGCGTTCAACCGCGCCGTCGTCACCGGGATCCACGGCAACTGCATCTGGCAGCTCATCGTCGGCCACGACGACGCGGCGCGGATGGAGGTCATGCTCGACGAGGGGCTCGCGTCGGTGAAGGGGATCGCCGGCGCGACGCCCGCGCCGGCGGCGTGCCAGTAGGCGCCGGGCGCCGGCGCGCTCAGTACCAGGTGAACCCTACGCCGAGGCCGGACATCCGGCCGGTGGTCACCTCGTTGCCGTCGGCGTCCTCGGACGCGCCCTGCGCGAACCGCAGCTCGACGTCCATCGACCACCGCTTGCTCTGGATGACTTCGAGGCCGGCGGCGAGCATGCCGGTGGCGATGTTGTCGCTGCGCCCCTCGAGGTCGATGATTCCGGTGTAGCGGACGCGCGAGTAGCCCGAGCCGAGCCCCGCCTGCACCCACAGGATCGGCGCGACCCAGTAGCGCAGGGCCACCGAGGTGTTGACGTAGGCGATCGAGATGTTGTCCTTGCGGCTGTCCATCGCCCACAGCTCGCCCATCAGCGCGAGCTTGCGGTTGAACGCGTAGCCGACGTGGCCCTCGACGCCGCCGGCCTCGCGCACGCCGTCGCAGCCGTTGCCCTCGCACGAGATCTCGCCGCCGACCAGCGCGAACCCGCCGAAGAAGCCGAGCCGCGCGTCCTCGCGGACGTGGGGGTGCGGGTGATCGCCGGGGTCGGCGGCGGCGACGGCGGGCGCCGCCAGCGCGGCGGCGGCGAGGGCGAGCGAGGCGGTGAGCAGCGAACGAGTCGACATGGTTCCTCCAGGTGGATGGTCCCCACCACAGCACCCCGCGGGCCAGCGCGTGGCCCGGGCTCCCGACGGGACGAGCAGCAGTTTCCCATGTTTGCGGCGTCGCGTGCGCGCCACGGCGTGCCGGCCGCGTCACGTGAACGCGGCGCGACGTGGCCAGATCCGACGGGCGTGTCGCGGATTGCGGCACAATGAGCACGGCCTTGCCTACCTTGCCCGACCCCCGCGCCTGGTGGCGCGCGTTGAAGGAGGCGCTGTTCGGCGAGACGCCGGTGCTCGCCGGCGGCGCCGCGCTGTTCGCGTTCCTCGCCACGATCCCCGCGCTCGGCGCGATCGCGTCGCTGTACGGGCTGATCGCCGATCCGTGGGAGATCACCGAGCACCTCGACGGCCTCGACGCGGTCCTGCCCGACGCCGTCGTCGACTTCGTGATCATCCAGCTGCGACGCCACGCGACGCGCTCCGGCGACGAGCTCGGCACGACGCTGTTCCTCTCGCTCGTGCTCTCGATCTACTCGACGCGCGCCGCGGTCGGCGCGTTGATCACGGGCCTCAACCACGCCTACGACGTCGAGGAGCACCGCAACCGCACCCACCGCGTGCTGCTCGGCGTCGCCGTCGCGCTCGCGACCAAGCTCGGCCTGCTGATCCTCACGACCGTGATCGTCGCGCTGTCGGCGTTCGCGCTGCCGCTGGGGCTCGACAACCCGGCGGCCGCGCGCCTGCTGACCTGGCCGCTGTTCCTCGCCGTCGTCGTCGTCGCGTTCGCCGGCCTCTACCGCGCCGCGCCGGCGCCGCGGGCCGACGGGCGGCGCAAGCGCACCTGGCCGGGCGCGATCACCGCGACCCTCGTCTTGCTCGTGACGTCGTGGGGGCTCGGTGTGTGGGTCGAGCGGATCGGCAACTACGAGGTGCTGTATGGCGCGCTCGCCTCGGTGATCACCGTCGTCGTGTGGTTCTACGTCGCGACGCTGGTGATCCTGTTCGGCGCGCAGGTCAACGGCGAGCTCGAGGCGATCGAGGACGGCGCGCGGTCGTGAGCGTCTAGGCCCCAGGTGCGCGGGCGTTCGGCGCTGCGAGCGCCAGCCCGACGAGCCCACCGCGGACGCGCGAGACGGCGGCGGCGTGGCGGTGCCGGGCGCCGTGGCGTGGCGTGCGTCCCACGACCGTCCGGGAGACCGCGAACACCGGCGCCGGGCCAGGTAGGGGCCCGGCGCCTCGGTGCTCGAGCGATCGTTGTGGGGAGTCCGAGAACCGGACAGCAGGGATGGAGGGCCGGTCGATTCTCGCGCGGGCGTGCGCTTTGGGCTTGACGGGTCATGCGGTGACGCGCGAACTCCTCGTCGGAGATCGACGTGAGATCGCGCGTCAGATGCGTCATGCGACGCGTGGAGCGAAGAAGCGAGGCGCGAGGTCGAGATCGCGGTCGAGGGGGGGACCTTGACCGGGGCCGGTGTGGTATAGTGGCCGCCCGTGCGGACGATCCTGGTGATCCTCGCGTGGAGTTCCGTGCTCCTGCCGTGGCAGCATTGCCTCGCTGCCTGCCACA
>WYBA01000245.1 GCA_011526095.1 Myxococcales bacterium
CCATCCCTGCTGTCCGGTGATCGGACCCTCCGCGGCGATCGCTCGAGCATCGAGGCGCCGGGCCCCGGCCTGGCCCGGCGCCGGTGTTCGCGGTCTCCCGGACGGTCGTGGGACACGCGCCACGCCACGCCACGGCGCCTGGCACCGCCACGCCGCCGCCGTCTCGCGCGTCCGCGGTGACCTCGTCGGGCTGACGCTCGCAGCGCCAAACGCCCGCGCACCTGGGGCCTCAACGGTGTGCGGCGACGCGAGCCACGACTGTCGCCATCGTCGCGCGCGCCTTCCTCGTCGTCGACGAATTCTGCGCAGTCCTCTGATCGGAGCTGAGCCTGTCGAAGGAACTTGGCGCTCCTGCGGGCTTGGACGGCTGTTCGTCGGGAGCCGCCGCCCGTCACTTCGCACCGTCCGCTGGCTCGGGGCGAGCGGAACTGACACGCCTTGCCTTATCTGACCAGCAATGGGCCTAGGGGGAACGTCACGCCCACCGTCAGCTTGGCGAGGAGCTCGAACGACGGGCGGTGATCTGGATCTGTCAGCGGCACGCCGCCGCCGGCGACGGCGCGCAGCGAGAGGCGGCGGCGGACGACGGTGTAGCCGGCGAGGGCGTGGACGCCGACGCCGTCGTCGGCGGCGCGGAGCGGGTTGTGTACGCCGCGGAACACGCCGGCCTCGGCGACGACGCCGCGGCGATCGATCGGGCGCATGCCCCACTGGACGCCGAGGTAGCCGCCGGGGCCGAGGCCGGGGACGTAGCCGCCGCTGGCGCCGATGCCCCAGCGGCCCGGCCGGTACTCGACCTCGAGCCCGAGGCCGTAGGCCCAGCCGGCGCGCAGCGCCAGCGTGCTCGGGGCGGCGGGCGCGGCGTCGTCGGCGCGCGCGGGGCCCGGCGCGGCGATCGCGAGCAGCGCGAGCGCGGCGGCCCGCGCCCGGGTCACGCGCGCGCCTGGAGCGCGGCGGCGCGCAGCCAGCCGCGGACGGCGTCGTGCGGGATCTGGTCGATCGAGGTCAGCTTGAGGTGACGGCCGGTCTTGCCGTCGCCGGACAGGCGGCCCTCGGGGTCGTCGAACACGCGGGACGGGCCCGACAGGATCAGGTTGACGTGCGCCTTGTGGCCGCCGAGCGCGCACATCATGTTGCCGTCGAGCGTGTAGAACGGCATGCCCCACTTGATCGAGGCGCGCGCCTCGGGGACGGTCTCCTCGACGATCCGCCGCAGCGCGAGCAGGATCGGCCGCGTCGCCGCGGGCTGACGCTTGAAGAAGCCGTCGATCGGCGCGCCGAGGTCGGCGCGCGCCTTCGGCTTGCGCGGCGCGGGCGCCTTGGCCTTCGCGGGCGCCTTGGCCTTCGCGGGCGCCTTGGCCTTCGCGGGCGCCTTGGCCTTCGCAGGCGCCCTGGTCTTGCCCTTGCTCGCCGCGGCGGGCGCACGACGTGCGGCCGGCTTGCTCGACGTTCTTCGCTTCACCGCGGAGCCTGTCATCGCGATCATGATGCCACCGCGCGCGCGCCGCGTGGGCCGGCCGTCGCGCGATCTGTGCCACCTGCTGTGCGGCCGGCCATCGCGCGCCGCGTCGCGGCGGCGCAGACTCGGTGGATGCGGATCGATGGGCTGTGGCTGGCGCTGGCGCTCGCGGGTGCCGCGGTGGGTTGTGGTGGCGGCGGGGGCGGGGGCGGGGACCTGCCCGACGCCGAGCCCGACGCCGACCCGTACTGCCACTACGACTGCTTCGGCTACAGCGCGTGCGCCGACGGGATCGTGACCACCTGGGAGCACGAGCCGGTCCCGTGCGAGTACTGGGACGGCGAGTGCCCGCACGGCGTGTCCTACGAGTGCGTGCGCGGCTGCCGCACCGACGTCGACGAGATCGGCCCGTTCGACGACCCGCGCGAGATGTGCGAGGAGCACCGGCCCAAGCGCGTCGGTGACCCGTGCGTCGACGAGTCGGGCTGCCGGCCCGAGGTCGCGACCTGGGACGCGGAGGGCAACGTCGCGAACGTCTACCTGACGTGCGACGTGGCGCGCGGCGAGTGCGTGACGCGTGACCCGCCGGTCGTGCCCGACTGGCTGGCGCCGTGCGGGCTCGAGCCCGACGGCCAGCCCGGGGACGCGTTCGGGGTGGCGGCGTCAGAGCTGTGCGGCGGCGGCGTCTGCCTGTACGTCGAGCGGGAGACGTGCGTCGCGCAGGGCTGCACGAGCGAATGCGCGGGCGACGGCGAGTGCCCGCCCGGCGCGGTGTGCGAGCCCGACTGGGGCGTGTGCAAGCCGGGCCCGCCGAACCGCATCGGCGTCGACCTGGTGTGCCCGCCGGAGTGACGCCGGGCGTACCATCGCGGGCATGAAGCTCCAGCGAGCCCGGGGAGGCGCGCTGCTCGGCGCGTGCGTCGCGCTGACGGCGTGTGGTGGCAAGCCCGGCGGTGGCGGAGGCGGCGCGGGCGTCGGCGGCGGCGCCGGCCCCTCGAACGTCGGCGCGCTCGCGCCGGCCGCGCCGGTCGGGACGCTGCCGGTCGACCTCGCGGCGCTCGACACGACGACGCTCGTGCTGCTCCGCGCCGACGAGGCCGGGCTGACCGAGCGCGCGCGGGTCGAGCTGCCCGACGCGGTCGAGCAGCTGGTGTGGCGCACGCCCGACGAGCTGTACGCCACGCTCGTCGGCGGCGCGGTGGTCGCGGTGCGCGACGGCGCGCTCCACCCGGTGGCGCTGCCGCCGCCGGCGGCGTGGGACCGGCCGAACCCGGAGCCGGGCGGCGAGCTCGAGCGCGTCGCGATGGAGCGGCTGCACGTCGACGCCGACGGCGGCGTCTGGCTCGGGCGGTGCCAGTGGGGCAACAGCTACGACGGCGGCTACTGCGACGTCTGGGCGTGGGCGCGGCTCGCGCCCGGCGCGGCCGAGATCGTCGAGGCGCCCGCGGCGGCGCGCGCGGCGACGCCGTGGGGGCTCGAGGCGCCCGCGGGCCACGCGCTCGCGCTCGAGACGTTCCAGCCGCCGACCGATCCCGACGAGCCGGACCCGTACCCGCTGGAGCCGCGCGACCGCGTGCGCTGCGCCGGCCCCGACACCGCTTCGGTCTACCCCGACGACGACACCGCGCGCGAGGCGGGCTTCGTCGGCGCGGCGATCGGCCCGTGGGTCTCGCACGACCCGCCGCTCTACCTCGCGGGCCCCGTCTACGAGGGCCTCGGCGGCGCGCCCGAGTACGACGCGGTCAGCCGCGGCGCGGTCGACGCCGACGTGAGCTGGCGGCTGTTCCGCGCCTGCGACCCCGAGCCGCTCGCCGAGCCCGACGCCGTCGAGCTCGGGCCCGCCGGCGTCTGGGCCTACAGCGCCGGCGGCGCGTGGCGCGTGATGCTGCTCGGCCGCGAGCTGGGCGCGCTCCCCGACAACCTCTACGGCGTCACGTTCGCGCCGCCGCGGCGGTAGCCCGCGCGCGGGGTCACAGCGCGTTGCAGGCGTCGATCTCGGGCGCGCACGTGCTGAGCGGGTCGTCCGAGTTGGCGACGCAGCGCAGGGCGGCCGACAGCGGCGCGGACACCGCCGGGTCGGCCGCGGCGATGCAGTCGGACACGCCGTCGACCAGCGCACTCGACTGGAACGCCGCCAGCATGCACTGCCACGACGCGGCGCACGTCGCGGTGCCCTGGCCGACCCACTCCCCGCCGAGGCCGCCGTCGGCGGTCAGGCAGTTCGAGGTGCGCGGGTCGGCCGGGTAGTACGCGCCGATGAGCATGCACATCTCGTCGGTCGTGCGCGGGCCCTGGTGGACGACGCGGTCCTCGCCGTTGTCGTAGTCGCACCAGTACTCCAGCTCCTCGCCCGCCGCGACCTGCATCCCGCCGTCGAACTGCGCGACCGGGACCTCGGCCCACCGGTCGTTCTCGTAGAACGGCGCCTGCCCCGCGACCATCGCGGCGTAGCCGACGCCGCGCTTGTGCATGTGCGACTGGGCGTTGACGATCGTGATGTCGTCGTGGACCGGGCACTTCCAGTGCGCGCGGCCGGTGCCGTTCGCGGGGACGCTGATGAACGGGTTGTAGAGGAACAGGATGTCCCCCTCGGTCTCGACCTGATCCCCGGGCGTCGTCCACAGGTTGATCGCGACCTGGGGCTCGAGCGTCTGGGTGGTGGCGTTGAGGTAGTGCGCGTTCATCAGCAGCACCGCGCCGCCGCGGACGTGCATCGCGACGCCCTCGGGGAAGCCGACGATCGACTCGCCGTCGCCGTTCTGCGACCCGCCGAGCAGGCGGTTGATCGTCCACCCCGCGGTCGGCCCGTCGGAGCAGTCGAACACGCCCGAGGTGTCGATCACCTCGCCGTCGTCGTTCATCGTCGGGATCTCGTCGTAGCCGGTCTCGTACAGCAGGAAGTGGTGGCTGCCGGCGGTGAACACGACCTGGTCGCGCTGGATCCAGTACTCGACCTCGGGCCCGCGCACGAACTGGCACCACTCGCCCTCGACGCCCGCCGGGATCTCCGCGGTCATCGTGAACTGGTAGCCCTGGCCCTCGGGCGGCGGCTCGAGGATCGGCTCGGGATCCGGGGCCGCGTCAGGGGCGTCGTCGCCGACGGGGGCGTCGTCACCGCACGCGACGAGCGCGAGCGGCAGGGCCAGCGGCAGGGCGATCCAGCAGGACAGGCGCATCAGGAGCTCCTCGGGAGGTGGGCGTGTGGACGGCGGCGGTCAATCGACGGGGATGACGTTGAGGTCGAGGCCGCCGGGGTACCAGAAGCTTGTGTACTGGCCGAAGCCGTACACGGTGATGCCGAACGGATCGGAGCTGCTGGCGGTGTGGCTGCCGTTGCCGGCGTTCGACAGCGCGATCCGCGCGACGCCGTAGCCGCTCGCGCCGATCGGCGTGTACAGACCGGCATCCACCGGCGTCCCATCGACGGTGACCGTCGCGCCGGTCGGGGCGGTGATGTTGACGTAGTTCGACTCGTAGTTCGTCGGCGCGTGGAACTGGTAGTCGAGCCGGTACTGCTCGACCGGGACGGCGAGCGTCATCGCCGGGTCTCCGGTCGACGCCGACGGCGGCGCGTCCTGCCCGACCATGTAGTGCGAGACGACGATCTTGTTGTCGGCCGTGATGTGCACGTCCGACGCGGTGCTCGGGAGCTCCACGAAGTCGCCGATGTTGGCCAGCGTCTGGGGCCCGCTGACCGACGCAGGATCGAACGTGACGGTCGTGTTCGGCTCCGCCGCGGTGACGCGGATGATCTGGTTGCGCGGCTGGCCGGTGGACGGGATGACGTTCGCGGTCACGAGGTAGGCGTCCGACAGCGCCTCGACCGGGAACATGGACTCCTCCAGGTGGTCGCAGGCCGTGGAACCGATCGGCACCTGGGTACAGTGGTGCCCGGCCATGACCTGGACTGCCTTGTCGGCCACGACGGAGGAGCCGGTCAGGTCGCCAGCCTGCGACATCAACTGCAAGACGTCACCAGCATTGAGCGTGACGGACTGTGGCGCGCCCGCAGCGAACGTGGGCGCGCCGTCGCCGCCGGTGGTCGCGGCGCGCGTCGTGACGGTGACGCTGGTGTTGTCCTGGTGCGCGGTGATCGCCATGGTGCTCGGCATGATGCCGGCGATGCCGGTGTTCCACGCCTGCCACCCGGCGGCGACGTAGTTGCCGGTCCACGCGTTCGTCGGCAACAGCAGCGAGGCGTCGTTCGAGTACGAGAAGCCCGACGACGAGGGCGAGCCGCCCTGATAGTCGAGCGGGCTGAACTGGTAGACGGTGACCGGCCGCGTCGAGCGCAGGTGATAGGCGCCGTTGAGCGCGAGCGCGCCGTAGCTCTCCGGCGCGCCGCACTCGTAGAAGCCCTCGGTCATGCACCGCTTCAGCGCGGGTACCCAGGGAAGGGTCTGGACGGCGACAGCGCCTGCGGGGACGGTGAGCGTGATCGGCGAGGTGAGCGCGCCGTCCTCGATCGTCACCGTCGCGGCCTCGCCCGTCGTGTTGGACACGGCGATCCCGAACTGGAAGCTCGGGTTGACGAGCTGGCTCATCTGGGTCGGGTAATAGTTGCAGCCGATGTAGCTCTGCCCGAGTGCGAGGGCCGAGCACGGCCCGTCGCAGACGCCGGTGTTCGTGTTGCACGTCGAGCCCATCAGCGGGTCGCAGTACTCCTCGAAGTAGCCTTGGCCGTCGGGGCGGCACGCGGTCGAGGTGTCGCCGTTGCAGGTGCCTGTGCCGGGGACGCACAGCACGCAGCCGAGGTCCGTGTCACACGCGTTCGCGCACTCCTCGACCGTGGTCCACGCGCCGCCCTGGCACTGCTGGCGCGAGTTGCCGTCGCAGCGGCGCTGGCCGTCGGTGCAGTCACCCGCACCGCCATCGTCGTCGTCGTCGTCGGCACCGCCGCTTGGGCCGCACGCGACGGCCAGCGAGACGAGCAACCAAAGTGATGCGAAAGAACGAAGCGAGACCAGGTACTGGCGCATGTGCGGCTCCCCCTCAGAAGCGCGTTGCGGCGCCATCCTACGCCGTTCCACTGACTGATCGGCCACCAAATGCGCAGCGGTGCGCTGCGTCACAGCGCCTCACGGTGCGGGGCAGTACCTGCTCAGCATCGTCGAGGCATCGAGGGCGGCCGTCGAGAGGAACACCTCGTCCATGTCGCCTGCGTACGAGATCGCGGACCAGCCGAGGCGCAGGCCGCCGAACGTGAACTGAGACGTCGGGCTCACGGCGCCGCTCGAGGCCGTCGAGGCGACGCCGTCGACCCAGAGCGTCATCGTCGTTCCGGTGTACGTCGCGGCGAGCAGGTGCCAGGAGCCCGTCGAGATCGACGCCGTCGTCTGCAGGACCACCGTCGCCCCCGCGTCGTCCGTGATCGCGTAGGCCGGGAAGTAGCTGCCGCCGGAGGCCTCGAGGGTCAGTCGCACCCGTCCGTCGGCCGAGGTGAACACGCTGGAGTCGGCGGTGCCGGGACCGGTCGGACGGATCCACAGCTCGATCGAGTGATCCCGCGTCCGGAACGCGGTCGCGGCACCGATGTTCCACAGGCTCGTGTCGGCCTCGGAGGCGTTGAACGTGATCCCCCCGGCAAACCGACCGGAGGGCGTCCGGGTCGGATCGATGCTCTCGGTCGACGTCGAGTTCCCGAGGAACGCATTCCCCATCACCGTGCCAACGTTGGTCATCGTCTGCCCGCTGGTCTCGTCCATGTGCAGCAGTCCGAAGGTGTTCGCGTCCGCCGTCGGCGCGGCGCACGCGATGGTCCAGGTTCGCGTCGCGTTCCCGACGTTGCCGAACGTGTCCGTCGCTGTGACCGTGAAGGTCGTGCTGGTGCCGGCCTTGATGTGCGTGGTGTACGGGCTCGTGCACGCGAACGCCGTGCCGCCGTTGATCCGGCAGGTCGTGGTCGCGCTCCGGCTCACGGTCCAGGCGAACGTGTTGTACGGGCCGGTGGTGCTCGACTGGGCCGGCGTCGGCGAGACGAACGTGACGACCGGTGCGGTCGAATCGACCGTCCACGCCCACGTCGCGGGCGTCGGGTCCACGTTGCCGGCCGCATCGACGGCGACGGCGTCGTAGGTGTGAGGCCCTTCGGTGACGGTGCGCGTGTTCGGGTCCGAGCACGTCGCGTACGCCGCGCCGTCGACCCGGCACTGGAACGTGCCCGCCTCGGAGGAGGCGAGGTCGAACGTCGCCACGGTGCTGGTCGCCATCGTCGCGGGGCCGGCGACGATGGTCGTGTTGGGTGGCACCGTGTCGACCGTCCAGCTCGCGGTCGCGGGGCTGGCGTCCTGGTTGCCGGCGGCGTCGATCGCCCGGACCGAGAAAGTGTGAGCGCCCTGGGCGAGCCCCGTGAGGCTCGCGGGCGAGGCGCAGGCCGCGTACGCGCCGCCATCGACGCTGCACTGGAACGTGCCGGCCTCGTTCGAGGTGAAGCTGATGTTGGCGGACGTCGACGCCACCGCGCCCGACGGGCTCGCCGTGATCGTCGTGGTCGGAGGTGTCAGGTCCACCGTCCAGGTCCGGCTCGCCGGGGTGGGATCATAGGTGAGCGCGGCATTCCTCACGCGCACCTCGAACGTGTGGCTGCCCTCGGCGAGCCCGGTGAGCGCGCGGGGCGAGGTGCAGGCGGCGAACGCCGCCGGCACGAGCCGGCACTCGAACGTCGCGCCGGCGCCCGCGTTGGGCGAGGAGAACGTGAACGTCGCCGAGCTCGCGGCGACGGCCCCGGTCGGGCCGGTATCGATCGTCGTGTCCGGCGTGGACGAGTCGACCGTCCAGGCGTGGCTGGCGGGCGAGCCGTCGACGTTGCCGGCGCGGTCGATCGCACGGACGCGGAAGTCGTGGCCGCCGTCGGCGAGCCCTTCGTGAGCCGACGGGCTGGTGCACGCCGTGAAGGTTGCCTGGTCGAGCGAGCACTCGAACGACACGTTCGACTCGTCCGAGGAGAACTCGACCGCGACCGAGGTGCTGTTGTCGACCGCCGGTGGAGCCGCCGTGATCGTGGTATCGGGCGGATCCGTATCGATCTCCCAGGCGTGCTCGGCCGGTGTCTCGTCCTGGTTGCCGGCCAGATCGATCGCCGCGACCGAGAACGTGTGCGGACCGTTGCTCAGTGCCTGCGCGTACGGTGACGTGCACGGCGCCGGCGCCTCGCCGTCGATGCTGCACACGAACGTCGCGTCCTCGTCGGCGCTGAACTCGAACGACGCCGAGCCTTCCGACGAGAACTCGGCTGGTGCGACGGTGATCGTCGTCTCCGGCGCCGTCGTGTCGACGCCGCCGTCGATCTCGTCGACCCGCGCGTCGATCTGGTCGTCGTCGCCGCCACCCGCGTCGCTGAAGAACTTGTCGGGGACGGTGCAGCCGGTCGCCAGTGCGCCGGTGAGGAACGTGGAGATGGCAAGGACGCGCATGGACTCTCCTGTGCAACCTACGTCAAAGTGTTCGTGAAGATCCCCTCGAGTGCTCGATCCGGGCGTGTCTGTGCTTCCTGTGCTGTTGATCGCGGCGTAGATGGTCATCACCGATCGCGGCGAAGAGCATCAGCGACCGCGATGCGGTGACGACGCGGTCGCGGCGAAGGTCAGCAGCAGCGAGATCGGGTACCGTCGGCGGCTGACGC
>WYBA01000246.1 GCA_011526095.1 Myxococcales bacterium
CCCCCCCCCCCCCCCCCACGGCTCAGGGCGAACGGGTGGGAATCACACCGGTTCGGTGGGAGCCGAGAAGAGATCAGTCCCGAGCAGCGTCCGGCGTCCAGCAGCCAGCGTCCAGCGTCCAGCGTCCAGCGTCCAGCGTCCAGCGTCCTTCGACACGGCGCTCGCCGCGCTCGGGCCTGCGCAGGGGCGAGCGGAGGGGATTCGCGACGGCGACGGAGCCTGAGACGGCGACGGCGACGGCGACGGAGCCTGAGACGGCGACGGCGACGGCGACGGCCTTCGACACGGCGCTCGCACACGCTCGGGCCTGCTCGAGATGCGCGGGGAGACGGCGACCCGCGCCGCGGCGCGCCTCATCGCTTCAGCGCGCGGCGGAGCTGGCGGAGGAAGTCGTGGCTGGTCGCGGGCGCGAGGACGAGCGCGGCGGCGATGTAGCTCACGACGCCGACGCCGATCTCGACGGGCAGCAGCGCGACGGGCGCCGTGACCCCGAGCTCGACCAGGCCCTCGCGCGCGCCGATCACCGCCGCGACCATCACGCCGCAGGCGGCGAGCGGGCGGAGGAACCCGCCGATCAGCGGCGCGGCCGGGATCCCGTCGGTGCGCACCACCAGCGCCATCGCCGCGAGCGCCTGGACGCCGAACGCGATGCCGACCGCGCCGGCGGTCCAGTGCGGCCCGAGCGGCGCGAGCGCGACGATGCAGCCGAACAGCAGCACCAGCTTGAACGCCTCGAGCACCATGATCGTCCGCGTGCGCGAGTGGCTCGCCAGGTACGTCGTGATCCCCCACGCCATCGGCCGCACGACCGACAGCACCGACAGCACGGTCAGCAGCGGCGCCACGCCCTGCCACTCGTCGTTGAGCAGCAGGTCGATCAGCGTCGGCGCGATCGCCCCGAGCCCCGTCGCCAGCGGGAACACCGCGAGCGCCATCAGCGCGGTCGAGCGCACGACCGCGGCCTTGCGCTCCTCGGGCCCGAGGTTCGACATCGCGGGCAGCAGCACCGAGGTGAGCTGCTCGCCGACCTGCACCGCCGGGATGTCGGCGAGGTTGTAGGCCATGTTGTAGTGGCCGACGACGCGCGTCCCGAAGTACGCGCTGAACGCGAGGTTGTCCCAGTAGCGCGTCGCGAAGTTGAACACCTGCGCGACGCCGAGCGGCGCGCCGAACCGGACGATCTCGCGCACGCGCTCCCACCGCCAAGGCGTGCGCTCGAGCCACCCCATCCCGGTCGCGCGCAGGATCAGCGCGGTCGTCACCGCGGCCTGCAGGACGTTGCCGATCACGATCGCCTGGCCGCCGAGGTCGGTCGTCGCCGCAAGGGTCACGGCGCTGAGCGTGAACAGGATCTCGCCGGCGCCGTTGGCGATCGCCAGCTCGCGGAACTTCATCTCGCGCACCAGGATCTTGTCGGCGACCGCGCCGGCGCGCCGGATCAGCACCGACAGCGCCATCCCCGGCAGGAACGCTGCCAGGTCGGGCGCGTTGAACACCGGCGCGAACAGGCTCCCTGTCGCGGCGACCGCGCCGATGCCGATCAGCGCGAGCACGAAGTTGACGACCGCGCAGTGGTAGGTCTGCTCGGCGCCGGCGGGGCCGTGCACGATCATGTACTGGTTGAAGCCCCAGTGGGTCAGCCAGCTCGCGGTCTGCGCCAGCACCGCCGCGGCCGCGACCTCGCCGACGACGTCGGGCGCGAGCAGCCGGGTCATGTACAGCGTGCCGATCAGCCCCAGGGCGCGCGCGCCGACGCTGGCGCCGACGCTCCAGATCGCGCCGCGCGCGGCTCGCTCCCCGATCGACATCTCAGGCCACGCTCACGGGAACGTGCGGCCGAGCCACGCGGCCGCCGCGGTGATCAGCCGCGCCTGCGCGGCGCGCTCGGTGAACATGTGGTTCGCGTCGGGGAAGTACGCGGTGTCGATGCGGCCTCGCAGCTCGGGGAACCGCTCGAACAGCTGGTCGGCGTGGTTGTAGCGGGCGCCCAGGGCGCCGGTGTGCACGGCCAGGACGCGCACGCCGCGGTCGGCGAGCGTGGCGAGCATCGCGCGGTAGGTGTCGGGCGGCGGCAGCTCGCGGCCGCTCTGGGTCGGCGGGGCGGCGGCGGGCTCGCGCTCGCGGCGCCGCGCCAGCGTCTCGAGCTGGGCGCGGACCCGGCGCGCAGCGGCCGCCGCGCCCCACCGCAGCGTCGCGCGCTTGCCGCCGAGCTCGCGGGCACGCGCCAGGACCTGGCGGGCGCGGGCGCGGCGGGTGACGTACGCCGGTGGATCGAGCACGACCAGCCCGACGATCCGGTCGTCGGCGAGGGCCGTTGCGAGCGCGTTGTCCGCCCCGGAGCACAGCCCGAACAGCACGAACCGGGTCGCGCCGGCGCGCGCGGCGAGCTCGTCCATCGCAAGGCGCGTGTCGGCGACGGCGCGGTCGCGGAACGCCAGCTCGCCGGTGAGCGCCGCGCTGTCGCCGATGCCCGACAGGTCGAGCCGCAGCGACGTCACGCCATTGTCGGCGAGCCGTCGCGCGAGCCGGACGTGGAGCCGGTGGGGGCCGACCCGGTGGATCACGCCGGCGTTGAGGATCACGACCGCTGGCCGCGTCGAGGCCGCGCCGGCGGCGGCCGGGCCTGCCAGCACGCCGACCAGGTTCCCCTCCGGACCGAGCTGCACCGCGACCTCGGACGCAGCCGACGTCGCTGCCGCTCCGGAACCGGCGGCGTCGTGCGTTGCGATCATCGGCTCGTGGACTGTAGGCTGTCCGCCGGCGTCTTGAAAGTCCTACAGCTCGAAGGCCCGAGGCGGCTGCTCGGCGCGTTCCATCCCGCGCCACGGCTGCAGCCGCGCGGCGTGGCGGTGCTGCTGTGCAACCCGTTCGGCGAGGAGGCTGCGCGCGCGCACCGCATCTACCGCGTCCTCGCCACCCAGCTCGCGCGCCAGGGCTACCCGACGCTGCGGTTCGACTACGGCGGCACCGGCGACTCCGGCGGCGACGACCACGACGCGACGATCGCCGGCTGGCTCGGCGACGTCACGACGGCCGCGGCGCACCTCGGGCAGCTGTCGGGCGCGCGCCGGCTCGCCGCGGTCGGGCTCCGGTTCGGCGCGACCCTCGCCGCGCTCGCGACGACGCGCGCCGAGCTCCGGCTGCGCCACCTCGTGCTGTGGGATCCGATCGTGGACGGCGGCGCGTATCTCGACGAGCTGGCCGACATGCACGCGCGCTATCTCCACGACGAGCTGGGCGACGCGCGCGCTCGCGCCGCGATCACGCGCACCGAGGGGCGCGAGGCGCTCGGCGCGGCGCTGCCGCCGCCGCTCGTGGCCGAGCTGCGGGCGCTGGATCTCGTCGCCGAGCCGCCGCGCGCCGACCACCTCACCGTGATCTCGACGCGGCCGTCGCCCGCGCTCGAGCGGCTGCGCGCGCGCACCGAAGGCGGCGCGGGCGTCCGGTGGATCACGCCGAACGCGGCCGACGCCGACGAGGCCGACGGCTGGAACAGCGACGCCGCGCTCAACGCCCAGATCGTCCCGATGCCGCTCGTCCAGACCGTGATCACCAGGATCGAGGAAGTCAGCCCGTGACCGCCGCGTCCCCGTCGAGCCCGCGCCCCCAGACCGTCCACGCCCGCTTCCGCGCCGTCGCCGCCGCCCACCCCGATCGGGTCGCGGTGGTCGCCGACGACGCGCGGCTGACCTACGGCGAGCTCGATCGTCGGTCCGACGCGCTGGCGCGCCGCCTGATCGCGTCGGGCGTCGGGCGCGACGCGTGCGTCGCGGTGTGCCTGCCGCGCTCGAACGACGCGATCGTCGCGGTGCTGGCGATCCTCAAGGCCGGCGGCGCGTACCTGCCGCTCGATCCCGCGTACCCGGTCGAGCGCCTCGCGTTCGTCGTCGCCGACGCCGCGGCGCCGGTGATCGTCACCACGCGCGCCCTCGTCCCCGCGCTGGCGACGCTGACGCCGCCCGTGATCCTCGTCGACGATCCCGTCCCCGCCGACGCGGGCGCGCCGCCGGACGGCGCGGAGGCGTCGGACCTGGCGTACGTCATGTACACGTCCGGCTCGACCGGCACGCCCAAAGGCGTGCAGATCGAGCACCGGTCGATCCTGCGCCTGGTCGTCGACGTCGACTTCGTGCAGCTCGGGCCGGACACGGTGTTCCTCCACGCCGCGCCGCTGGGGTTCGACGCGTCCACGCTCGAGGTGTGGGGGCCGTTGCTGAACGGTGGCCGGTGCGTGGTGTCCGACGAGCCGGTGCCGACCGGGCGCGGGCTGGCGCGGCTGATCGCGGCGCACGGCGTGACGACGGCGTGGCTCACGGCCGCGCTGTTCAACGCGATCGTCGACGACGACCCGGCGCTGCTCGGCGGCCTGCGTCAGCTATTCACCGGCGGCGAGGCGCTGTCGCCGCCGCACGTGCGGCGCGCGCTCGCGGCGCTGCCCGCGACCGAGCTGCACAACGGCTACGGCCCGACCGAGTGCACGACGTTCACGACGACGTACCGGATCCCGCGCGACACGCCGGCCGACGCGACCTCGATCCCGATCGGCTTCCCGATCGCCCACACCACGTGCCACGTGCTCGACGCGCAGCGCCGGCCGGTCGCGGCGGGCGAGGTCGGCGAGCTCTACGTCGGCGGGCGCGGCGTCGCCCGCGGCTACCTGCGCCGCCCCGAGCTCGACGCCGAGCGGTTCGTCCCCGATCCGGACGCGGCGCCCGGCGAGCGCGGCCGGCGGTACCGCACCGGCGATCTCGTCCGCGTCCGCGCCGACGGTGCGCTCGACTTCGTCGGCCGCGTCGACGCGCAGGTGAAGATCCGCGGCTACCGGATCGAGCCGGGCGAGATCGAGGCGCGCCTGGGCGAGCTGCCGGGCGTGCAGGCGTGCGCGGTGATCGCGCGGCGGGACGGCGCCGGCGGTGACGCGCGCCTGGTCGCGTACGTCGTGCCGCCCTCCGGCGCGGTGGCCCCGGCGGCGCCGGCGCTGCGCGCCGCGCTCGGCCGCGTGCTGCCCGACTTCATGGTGCCGTCGGCGTTCGTCGCCCTCGACGCGCTGCCGGTCACCGCCAACGGCAAGCTCGACCGCGCCGCGCTGCCCGCGCCGACCCAGGCGCGCCCGGCGCTGGCGCAGCCGTACCGCGCGCCGGCCGACGCGCGCGAGGTCGCGATCTGCCGGGTGTTCGGCGACGTGCTCGGGATCGACGAGGTCGGCACGCTCGACGGGTTCTTCGAGCTCGGCGGCGACTCGCTGTCGAGCCTGCGGGTGCTGCGGCGGCTGCGCGAGGCCGGGCTGCCGGAGGTGTCGGTCGCGGCGTTCTTCGCGGCGCCGACGCCGGCGGGCCTGGCGCGCGCGATGGCCGGCGCGGGCGCGCCGGCGCCAGCGCGCTCGCCGCGGGCCACCGCGGGCGACCACGCCCACGAGCCGATCGCGATCGTCGGCATGGCGGGGCGGTTCCCCGGCGCGCCCGACGTCGCGACGTTCTGGCGGAACCTGTGCGACGGCCGCGAGTCGATCCGCGTGTTCGCGCTTGACGAGCTCGACCCGAGCATCCCGGCGGAGGTGCGCGCGGACCCCGCGTACGTGCCGGCGCGCGGCGTGCTCGATGACGTCGAGCTGTTCGACGCGGCGTTCTTCGGGATCTCGCCGCTCGAGGCGCAGGTGATGGACCCGCAGCACCGCCAGTTCCTGGAGGTGGCGTGGCACGCGCTCGAGCACGCCGGCCACGTCCCCGAGCACGCCGCCGGCCCGATCGGCGTGTTCGGCGGCATGTACAACGCCACGTACTACCAGCGCCACCTGTGGCCGCGCCCCGACGTCACCGCGCGCCTCGGCGAGCTGGCGGTGATGCTGGCCAACGAGAAGGACTACGTCACCACCCGCGTCGCCCACAAGCTCGGGCTGACCGGGCCGGCGGTGGCGATCCACACCGCGTGCTCGACCTCGCTGGTCGCCACCGCGATGGCGATGGACAGCCTGCGCAACCGCGCGTGCGACGTCGCCCTCGCCGGCGGCGTCGCGATCACGTGCCCGCCGCGCAGCGGTTACCTGTACCAGGAAGGGTCGATGGCGTCGGTCGACGGCCACACCCGGACGTTCGACGCGCGCGCCGCCGGCACGGTGTTCTCCGACGGCGTCGCGGTCGTCGTGCTGCGCCGGCTGTCGGACGCGCTCGCCGACGGCGACACGATCTACGCCGTGCTGCTCGGCGCCGCGGTCAATAACGACGGCAGCGAGCGCGCCAGCTTCACCGCGCCGAGCCCGGACGGCCAGGCCGCGGTGATCGCGGCGGCGCTCGACGACGCGGGCGTCGACGCGCGGTCGATCTCGTACGTCGAGGCGCACGGCACCGGCACGCCGCTCGGCGATCCGATCGAGATCGAGGGCCTGACCCGCGCGTTCGGGCGCCACACCCAGGACCGCGGGTTCTGCGCGGTCGGCTCGCTCAAGAGCAACGTCGGCCACATGGTGATCGCTGCGGGCGCCGCGAGCCTGATCAAGACGTCGCTGGCGCTGCACCACCGCCTGCTGCCGCCGTCGATCAACTTCGAGGCGCCGAACCCGGTGATCGACTTCGCCGCGACGCCGTTCCGCGTCCAGGCCGCGCTCGAGGCGTGGCCGGCGGCGGAGGGCGGCGGGCCGCGGCGCGCCGGGGTCAGCTCGTTCGGATTCGGCGGGACCAACGCCCACGTCGTCGTCGAGCAGGCGCCCGCGCCGGCGCCGTCCCATCCGTCGGCGCGCTCTGCGCAGGTGCTGTGGCTGTCGGCGCGCACCGCGCCGGCGCTGGCCGAGGCGAGCGCCGCGCTGGCGCGGTGGCTGACCGAGCACCCGGACGCGGACCTGGCCGACGTCGCGCACACGCTGCGCGTCGGCCGCCGCGCGTTCGCGCACCGCCGGTGGGTCGTGGCGTCGAGCGCGGCCGAGGCGGCGCGGCTGCTGGTGTCGCCGGAGCCGGCGCGCAGCGCGGCGCGCGAGCTCGGCGCCGAGCTGGCCGACGTGGCGCTGCTGTGCCCGGGGCAGGGCTCGCAGTACGCGCGGATGGGGCAGGGGCTGTACGCGACCGAGCCGGCGTTCCGCGCGGCGTACGACGAGTGCTGCGCGATCATCGAGGCGGAATGGGCGGCGGAGTCGGCGGCGGCCGGGCGCGGCGGCGACCCGCGCGCGACGTTCTTCTCCGACGACCCGCAGACGCTGGTCGCGACCAGCGTGACCCAGCCGGCGATCTTCGCGCTCGAGTACGCGCTCGCGCGGCTGTGGACGAGCTGGGGCGTGCGGCCGACCGCGCTGATCGGCCACAGCGTCGGCGAGCTGGTGTGCGCCGCGCTGGCCGAGGTGATGAGCCTGCCCGACGCGCTCGGGCTGGTGTGCGAGCGCGGGCGCCGGATGCAGGCGCTGCCGGCCGGCAGCATGCTGAGCGTGCGCCTGGGCGCCGAGGCGCTCGCGCCGCGGCTGCCGCCGGATGTGGCGATCGCGGCGGAGAACGCGCCGGGGCTGTGCGTCGCGGCGGGCCCGACCGAGCAGATCGCCGCGCTCGAGGCGGCGCTCGCCGCCGACGAGATCGTCGCGAAGCGGCTGGTGACGTCGCACGCGTTCCACTCGTCGATGATGGATCCGGTGGTGGCGCCGCTCGGCGAGCGCCTGGCGCGGATCGCGCTGCGCGCGCCGCGGATCCCGATCCTGTCGACGGTCACGGCGGACTGGCTGAGCGACGCCGACGCGACGCGGCCGGGCTACTGGGCGGAGCACCTGCGCCGGCCGGTGCGGTTCGCGCCGGCGGTGGCGCGGCTGCTGGCGGATCGTCGCCGCGTGCTCGTCGAGATCGGGCCGCGCGCGACGCTGTCGGCGCTGGCGCGCCAGGCGGCGCCGGACCGGCGCGGGCTGCCGGTCGCGATCCCGAGCCTGGGCGACGCGCCGGAGAAGGAGGGCGAGGCGATCGCGGCGGCGATCGGCCAGCTGTGGGCGGCGGGCGCGCCGATCGACGCCGCGGCGTACGTCGCGCACGAGCGGCGGCGGCGCGTCGCGCTGCCGGGGTACCCGTTCCAGCGCCAGCGCCACTGGGTCGAGGCGCCGGCGGCGAGCGCCCACAGCGCGCCGCGCGTGATCGAGGCGGCGGCGACGGAGGTCGTGGCGGCGGCGCCCGCGGCGCCCGCGGCGGCGCCGGCGGCCGCGGCGGCCTCGCGCGCGGAGCGCCTGCTGGCGCAGCTCCGCGAGCTCGTCGAGGAGGTCTCGGGGAGCGACGTGTCCGAGGCCGACCCGGCGACGCCGTGGCTCGAGCTGGGGCTCGACTCGCTGACGCTGACGCAGCTCGCGCTCGGCGTGCAGCGGACGTTCAAGGTGAAGGTCACGTTCCGCCAGGTGATGGAGCGGTACCCGTCGATCGCGAGCCTGGTCGAGCTGCTCGATCACGAGCTGCCCCCGGAGGCCGCGGCGAGCGCGGCGCCGGCGACCGCGGCGGCGCCGGGCGCTGCGGCGGCCCCGGCCGTCAAGAAGTCCGAGGACGACCCCGAGGCCCACACCACGTACGACGTCAAGAAGGCGTTCGGCGCGATCGCCCGGATCCACACCCGCGCCGACGAGCTGTCGCCCGAGCAGCGCCGCCACCTCGACGCGTTCATCGCGCGCTACACCGCGCGCACCACGCGGTCGAAGGCGTACACGACCGAGCACCGCCCGCACCTGGCCGACCCGCGCGTGGTCAACGGCTTCCGCCCGCTGACCAAGGAGCTCACGTACCAGATCGTCGTCGAGCGGTCGCGCGGCAGCCGGCTGTGGGACCTCGACGGCCACGAGTACGTCGACGTGCTCAACGGCTTCGGCATGAGCCTGTTCGGCTGGCAGCCGGACTTCGTGCGGGAGGCGGTCCACCGCCAGGTCGACCTCGGCTACGAGATCGGCCCGATGCACGTCCTCGCCGGCGAGGTCGCGAGGCTGTTCTGCGACGTCGCCGGGACCGAGCGCGCCGCGCTGTGCAACACCGGCTCCGAGGCGGTGATGGGCACGATGCGGATCGCGCGCACGGTCACCGGGCGCAGCACGATCGCGATCTTCACCGGCGCCTACCACGGCATCTTCGACGAGGCGCTGGTCCGCGGCACGCGCAAGCTCAAGACGATCCCGGCGGCGCCCGGCATCCTGCCCCAGTCGTCGCAGAACATGCTCGTGCTCGACTACGGCACGCCCGAGTCGCTCGAGATCTTGCGCGCGCGGGCCCACGAGCTCGCCGCGATCGTCGTCGAGCCGGTCCAGAGCCGGCGCCCCGACTTCCAGCCCGTCGAGTTCCTGCGCGAGCTGCGCCGGCTCACCGAGGACGCCGGGTGCGTGCTGGTGTTCGACGAGGTCGTCACCGGCTTCCGCTCGCACCCGCGCGGCGCGCAGGGACTGTTCGGGATCGAGGCCGACCTGGCGTCGTACGGCAAGGCGGTCGGCGGCGGCTTCCCGATCGGCGTCATCGCCGGCAAGGGCAAGTACATGGACGCCCTCGATGGCGGCCAGTGGCAGTTCGGCGACGACTCGATCCCGACGGTGGGCGTGACCTACTTCGCCGGCACGTTCGTCAGGCACCCGCTCGCGCTCGCCGCGGCGAAGGCGGCGCTCGAGCACATGCGCGACGCCGGGCCGGCGCTGCAGGAGCGGCTGACCGCGCGCACCGCCGGGCTGATCGCCGAGGTCAACGCGTTCCTCGGCGACGTCGGCGCGCCGCTGGAGCTGCGCACGTTCGCCTCGCTGTGGCGCAACGCGTTCACCGAGGACCTGCCGTACGGCGATCTCGTCTACGCGATGATGCGCGACCGCGGGATCCACATCCTCGACAACTTCCCGTGCTTCCTGACGACCGCGCACACGGACGAGGACCTGGCGTGGATCGCGCGCGGCTACCGCGAGGCCGTGACCGAGATGCAGGGGGCGGGGTTCTTCCCGAAGCGCGCGCCGCGCGTGGTCGTGACCGCGCCCGCCGCGAGGGTCGTGCCGTCGACCGAGCCGCAGCGCGAGGTGTGGCTCGCCGACCGGCTCGGGCCCGAGGCGAGCCTCGGCTACAACGAGTCCGTGTCGCTGCACCTGCGCGGCGAGCTCGACGTCGGGGCGCTGCGCCACGCGGTGCGCGAGCTGCCGGTCCGCCACGACGCGCTGCGCGCGCACTTCGCGCCCGACGGGCTGACGATGATCGTCCCGCGTCAGGCGCCGGCGCTCGACGTGCCGCTGCACGACCTCGGCGAGCTCGAGCCGGCCGCGCGCGACGCCGCGCTCGCGGCGATCTGCGAGCGCCACGTCACCGAGCCGTTCGACGTCGAGCACGGGCCGCTGGTCCGCGCCGAGCTGGTGCGGCTCGCCGCCGATCACCACGTGCTGGTGTTCACCGGGCACCACATCGTGCTCGACGGCTGGTCGTACTGGGTGATCGTCAAGGACCTGGCGGCGCTCTATGGCCGCGCGACGGGGTCGCGCAAGGCGGCGCTGCCGCCGGCACCGTCGTTCGCCGATCACGCCGAGGCCGCCGCGGCGCGCGCCGACGCGCCCGAGGTCCACGACAACGAGCGGTGGTGGATCGCGCAGTTCGCCGACGGCGTGCCGACGCTCGAGCTGCCGACCGACCGGCCGCGTCCAGCGGTGCGGACGCAGCGCGCGGAGCGGCACGATCACGTGCTGCCGGCGGAGCTCGTCGCCGCGGTCAAGAAGACGGGCGCGGCCGCGGGCGCGAGCCTGTTCGCGACGCTGCTCGCGGGGTTCGACGTGCTGCTGCACCGCCTGACCGGGCAGACGGACGTGGTGGTGGGCGTGCCCGCGGCGGGGCAGTCGACGTCCGACGAGCTCGCCGACCTCGTCGGCCACTGCGTCAACATGCTGCCGCTGCGCGCGCGGCTCGACCGCGCCGCGAGCTTCGCCGCGGTCGCCGGCGCGATGCGCGGCGTGATGCTCGACGCCTACGATCACCAGGACGTCACGTTCGGGCGGGTGCTCCAGGTGCTGCCGATCGCGCGCGACCCGGCGCGCCTGCCGCTGATCAGCGTCGTGTTCAACATCGACCAGGCGCTCAGCGGCGAGGCCCACGCGCTGCCCGAGCTGGCGCTCGAGCTGGCGACCAACGCGCGGCGGTTCGAGACGTTCGAGCTGTTCGTCAACGCGGTCGACGCGGGCGCGGCGGGGATGCGGCTGGAGTGCCAGTACAACGCCGACCTGTTCGACGCGGCGACGGTGGCGCGGTGGATGGCGTCGTTCGAGCTGCTGCTGCGCGGCGCGGTGGCGGATCCGGGCTGCGCGATCGGCAAGCTGCCGGTGGTGACCGACGAGGATCGCCGCGCGCTGGCGGCGTGGAACGACACCGCGGCGCCGTACCGGCAGGGCGCGCGGGTCGACGAGCTGATCGACGAGGCGATCGCGCGCGGGCCGGAGCGGATCGCGGTGCGCGCGGGCGCCGTGGCGCTGACGTACCGCGAGCTGGGCGCGCGCGCCGACGCGGTGGCGGCCGCGCTGCGCGCGGCCGGCGTCGGGCCGGGCGCTCGGGTCGGGCTGCTGCTCGAGCGCGACGAGCACCTCTTGCCGTGCGTGCTCGGCGTGTGGCGCACGGGCGCCGCGTACCTGCCGCTCGATCCGGCGCTGCCCGACGACCGCCTCGCGTTCATGATCGCGGACGCGGGCGCGGCGTGCGTCGTCGCGTCGCGCACGCTGGTGGTGCGGGCGGGGCTGACGGAGGTCGCGCCGGCCGAGCGCGCGGCCGACGCGGCCGACGCGGGACGCTGGTCCTTCGACGCGGCCCTCGCGGTCGCCCGGACCGGCTCGGGACGAGACGCGGCGCGTCTCGACGCGAGTGGTCCTGGTTCCGTTCGCCCTGAGCCGGCGGGGGGGGCGCCC
>WYBA01000247.1 GCA_011526095.1 Myxococcales bacterium
CCGGTGCGCGAAGCCCGGCGACGACGACTGCTCGTGGGTGCGTGAAAAGGGGCACGCGCGTCCGGTCCTCCGGGCCGGGCCCCGGTACCTGTTACTTCCCGGTTCCGAAGGCCGTTCGCGTCGTGCAGACGGAACCTAGTCGAGCCACGAACAAGTTGCAAGTCGTACTTTCTACTTTCTTTCATCCGGACCGCAACCAGGCGCAATCGCAGCTATCTTCGGCGACACCGTGCTCGATCACCCCCTCGCCCTCGCCACCTCCGCCGCCCGCCGCCCGGGCCTCGTCCTCGCCCTCACCGGCGCCGGGGTCTCGGCCGACAGCGGCATCCCGACCTTCCGCGGCAGGGAGGGCTACTGGACCGTCGGCGCCGTCGAGTACCACCCGCAGGACCTCGCGACCCAGGCCGCCTACCGCCGCATGCCGTGGGAGGTGTGGGCCTGGTACCTCTACCGCCGCGGCGTCTGCCGCGCCGCCGCGCCCAGCGCCGGCCACGCCGCCCTCGCGCGCGCCGCGGCCGCGCTCGGCGAGCGGTTCGCGCTCGTCACCCAGAACGTCGACGGTCTGCACCGCCGCGCCGCCGCGTCGCCGCGCGACCTCGACCGGCTCTACGAGATCCACGGCGACCTCGAGCTGCAGCGCTGCGGCCGCGACTGCACGCCCGCGCGGTGGCCGCTGCCCGACGACACGCCCGCGCTCGGCAAGGGCGAGGCGGTGCCCGAGGCGTGGCGCGCGCGCCTCGTCTGCCCGCGGTGCGGCGCGCCCACCCGGCCGCACGTCTTGTGGTTCGACGAGAGCTACGACGAGGAGCGGTTCCACCTCGACACGGTGCGCGCGCTCGCTGCCCGCGCCGCGCTGCTCGTGGTCGCGGGCACGTCGGCCCAGACCAACCTGCCGTGGCAGGTCGTGCACCTCGCCGCGCGCGCCGGCGCCACGATCATCGACGTCAACGTCGAGGACAACCCGTTCGCCGCGGTCGCGCGCGACACCGGCGGCGCCGCGGTGCTGGCCACCGGCGCCGCCGCGCTGCCGCCGCTGCTCGACGCGATCACCGCGGCGGCCGTCGCGTAGACTGCCGCGCATGCGCGCGATCCGCAGCCCCGAGCCCGGCGGCCCCGACACGATGCAGCTCGTCGAGCTGCCGACGCCCGCGCCTGGCCCGGGGCAGGCGCGCGTCCGCGTCGCGTTCGCCGGCGTGAACTTCATCGACGTCTACCACCGCACCGGCGCGTATCCCGGCCCGCGCCCGATCCCGCTCGGGCTCGAGGGCGCGGGCGTGGTCGAGGCGGTCGGCGACGGCGTCGCGCTCGCGCCGGGCGCGCGCGTCGCGTGGACCGGCGTGCCCGGCTCGTACGCGACCCACGTCGTCGCGCCGGCCGAGCGCCTGGTCGAGCTCCCCGCCGGGCTCGACGCCCGCGCCGGCGCCGCGCTGATGCTCCAGGGCCTGACCGCGCACTACCTCACGACCTCGACGTTCCCGCTCGCCGCCGGCCACACCTGCCTCGTCCACGCCGCCGCCGGCGGCGCCGGCCTGCTGATCGTCCAGCTCGCGCGCCGCGCCGGCGCGACCGTGATCGGCACCGTGTCGACCGAGGCCAAGGCCGCCGCGGCGCGCGCCGCCGGCTGCGACCACGTCATCCGCTACACCGAGGAGGACTTCGTCGCGGCGACGCGCCGGCTCACCGGCGGGCGCGGCGTCGACGTCGTCTACGATTCGGTCGGCGCGACGACGTTCGCGGGCGGGCTCGACTGCCTGCGGCCGCGCGGGATGATGGTGCTGTTCGGCCAGTCGTCGGGGCCGGTGCCGCCGCTCGAGCTGCAGACGCTCAACGCCAAGGGCTCGCTGTTCGTGACGCGCCCGAGCCTGTTCCACCACATCACCACGCGCGACGAGCTCGCGGCGCGCGCCGCCGACGTGCTCGGCGCGGCCGCGTCCGGCGCGCTGCGCGTGACGATCGACCGCGTCGTGCCGCTCGCCGAGGCCGCGGCGGCGCACCGCGCGCTCGAGGCGCGCGCGACGAGCGGCAAGGTGCTGCTCGACTGCGCCTGACGCCCCCCGCCACCCCGTCGATCGATCGCTTCCTTCGCTTCCTTCGTGCCGGGAGTCGGACTCGAACCGACACTCCTTTAAAGGGAAGGGGCTTTTGAGACCCCCGAGTCTACCATTTCTCCATCCCGGCCCTAGCGCTGCATCCTGATCGGCGCGGCGCGCGTTGTCAACACGCCCGCCCGCGCGCACCGGGCGACCTCGCCGTCACCCGGCGAGGTCGGCGAGCGCGCCCTGCAGCTCCGACAGCGCGTGGCGATCGCCCTTGCGCGTCGCCGCCGCGATGCCCCGCTCGAAGATCGCGGCCGCGTCGTCGCGCGCGCCCGCGGCGGCGGCGACGCCGCCGGCCTGCAGGTACGCCGGCACGTAGTCGGGGAAGCCGTCGAGCAGCTCGGTGAACGCGGCGCGCGCCTCGTCGAGGCGGCCCTGCGCCTTGAGCTCCATCGCCAGCCCGTAGCGCGGGAACGGGTCCGACGGCGAGCGCGCGATGAACGTGCGAAAGGTCGCGATGCGATCCACGGACCCCATCTTGGCACATGGCTTCGATGACGCGACCTCGTGCTACAAACGATCGAGGTGCATCGTCCCTTCCTCCGATACGTCGGGGTCGACCTCGGCGGCGCGCGCGGCAAGACCACGGCGGTCGCGCACCTGTCGCGCCGCGACGACGGGACGGTGCAGGTCGACGACGTCGCGACCCGCGCGCGCGGCGAGCCGTGGCGCGACGACACGCTCGCCGAGCACCTCGCGGCGGTCTCGTCGGACACCGTGATCGCGATCGACGCGCCGCTGACCGCGCCGGCGTGCGCGCGGTGCGTGCTGCCCGCGTGCCCCGGCGCCGAGGCGTGCGTCGATCCCGCGGTGGTGTGGCTGCGCGAGGACGGCCGCGCCCTCGTCGAGGCGATGGGCGTCGACGCCCGCGAGCACGAGGCCGCGCTCGCCGGGCGGCGCCGCGTCGTCCTGCGCGGCACCGCGAACCGCCCGCGCCCGCGGCTGCAGCCCTACGCGCACCGCTGCTGCGACGTCGTCGCGTGCTTCGAGCGCGAGGCGCTGCCGCCGACGCACCTCGGCGCGGCGCTCGGGCAGATCGCCGCGCGCGCCGGACACCTGGTCCGCCGGCTCGCCGGCGCCGGCCTCGCCCTGCACGAGCGCGTGCTCGAGGTCTCCCCGTCCGCGACGGTCGCCGCGCGCCTCGGCCCGCGGCTGGCGCGCGGCTACAAGCGCGACGCCGATCCGTGGGTGACGCGCGCCCAGGTGCTCGAGGGGCTCGGCGAGCTGACGTTCGCGCGCCACAGCCGGCTCGCGCGCGAGGAGACGCTCGCCAACGATCACTGCTTCGACGCGATCCTGTCGGCCTACACCGCGTTCCTGTGGGCGCGCGACGGCTGGGAGCGGCCGCCCGCGTGGCAGGGCGCGCTCGCCGCCGACGGCTGGATCTGGATCCCGCCCGCCTGACGCTGCCCGACGCTGCCCGACGCAGCCCGACGCGACGGCGGGCGGCGCGCGGCTACGACCGCGCGACGGCCTCGGGCGCCGGCGGATCCGCCGTCGTCGCCTCGGGGCGCGCGAGCGCCTCGGCGCTGCGCGCGCGCAGGAACTCGAGGAACGCGATCGCGCTCGGCAGGTCGATCGCGGGGATCGTCTCGATCAGCTCGCGCGCCTGGCGGCGCAGCGCCTCGCCCGGCGCCTCGGTGCCGTGAACCACCGGCTTGCCCGCGACGAGCGGCAGCTCCACCGGCGCCTCGACCTGGCCCCACGGCGGCGGGTTCGCGGCCTTGATCTCGTGGCTCTCGAGCCAGGTCTGGATGTGCCAGTGGAGCAGCTCCGCGCGGTAGCTGAACCACCGCTCGCGCTCGGCCGGGTAGCCGAGCAGCACGTCCTTGAACCGACGGAACGCGCCCTTGCCGTCGATCGAGATGATCAGCCGCTCGCGCAGCTGCTCGTCGGCGACGGAGCCGACGAACCGCTCCATCCAGCGGTACTGCTCGCGCGACGACGCCGGCTCGACCCGCAGGAAGTTGCGGATGTCCTCGGTGACCTCCTGACGCCGCAGCGGCGCCTCCGGGTCACCGGCGACGATCGTCACCACCCGACCGGTCCGCAGGTCGAGGAAGCTCTCGGTGTCCGAGGCGTTGCGCTCCACCGCGATCTCGAGGGCGTCCCAGTCGAGGTCGAGCGCGGCCGTCGGGGTGGACGGGGATGTGATCGGGCGGGCTGACATGTCCGAAACGCTCGCGGTCTTGAGAGGATAGAGCCGACGCAGCACGGGCGCAACCGACCTTGACACCCATGGCCCGTCCGCTAGTATCGCCTGCCTTTCTCCCGGAGCACCCATGGCCCGCGTCACCGTCGAAGACTGCCTCGAGCTCGTCCCCAACCGCTTCGCGCTGGTCGTGCTCGCCGCCGAGCGCGCCCGCCAGATCGCCCGCGGCGCCCAGCCGCTGGTCGACTGCGACAACAAGCCGGCCGTCACGGCGCTGCGCGAGATCGCCGCGGGCATGGTCACGTTCCGCGAGGGCGTGAAGGAGACGGTGACCGAGTACATCGAGGAGCGTCGCAAGCAGGGCTTCATGTGAGCCGCGGGGCCGACTCGGGTCGGCCCCCGCTCCTCCCAGACCTGGCAGAAACTTGCCCCGCCGGTCCCGCTGACCCTACACGGGTAGCGTGAGGACCCAGGCAAGCGCCCCCGAGCCGCTGCGTCGCGGTGAGCTGGTGCGGCTGCTGTACCGGCTCGGCCGCGCCCACGCCACCGGCGTGCTGACGATCCAGCCGGCCCGCGCCCGGGCCGAGGTGCTGGTGCTGCGCCGCGGGCAGCTCATCACCGCCGAGACCGACATCGGCGGGCGCGTCGCGGGCGCGCGCCTCGCGCGCCTCGCCGCCGAGCCCGAGGCGAGCTGGACGTTCGACGGCGGCACCGCCGCCTACCCGCCAGGCGCGACCGGCCGACAGCTGCCGCTGACCCGGTGGGTGCGCGCCCACCTCGAGAGCCAGCTCGACGCCGCGCGCGCCGACCGCCTGCTCGCCGAGCTCGCCGGCGTGCGGCTGGTGCTGCGCGCCGATCACGCGCCCGAGGCGCTCGACGACACCGATCGCCGGCTGATCGACGCGATGGCGCAGCCGCGGCGCCTCGACCAGATCTGGCCGATGGCGCGCACCCCGCGCTACCGCCTGCTCGCGTTCGTCCACTTCCTCGCCGGCGTCGGCGCGCTGACCCGCGTCGGCGTCGCCGCCGAGGACTCCGCGCCGAACGCCGCGCCGCCCGCGCCGCCCACGCCCGTGGTCGGCGAGCGCACCGGCGCGCTCCGCCTGCTCGGCGTGGCCGACGAGCCGAGCCCGCAGAACGTCAAGCGCGCCTACCGTCGCCTCGCCCGCGCGCTCCACCCGGACCTGCACCCGGGCGCGTCGTCGGAGCGCCGGCGCGAGCTCGAGGCGCGCCTGCGCGAGGTCAACGCGGCCTACGCGCGCCTGTCGTGATCGTCCGCGCGGCGGTCGTGCCCGGCCGTGCTAGACGTCGAGGCGTGAGCCTCGCCGCCGCCTGCTCGTCCGCCATCGCCCTCGAGGCCGCGATCGCGGCGTGGACCGACCTGCCCGCGATCGCCGCGCTCGCCCGGGAGATCGCGGAGGGCTGCCGCGCCGCCGGCGCGCCGGCGCTCGCCGACGTCGCCGACGCGATCGCGCGCGCGATGGACCACCCCCGCGCCGGCGAGATCGAGCCGGCGCACGCGCAGTGGATGAGCGCGTCGACCGCGTGGTCGGTGCGCGACGCGCTCGATCGCGCGCGCCGCGGCGAGGCCGTGCCGCCGGCGGCGCTCGCCGCCGC
>WYBA01000248.1 GCA_011526095.1 Myxococcales bacterium
CCGACGCCGGCCGGCGACGCCGCGCCCGCGCCCGGCGACGCCGCGCCCGCGCCCGGCGACGCCGCGCCCGCGCCGTCGCAGCCCGCCTACTCCGACTACGGCGGCGACGGCAAGCCGCTCAGGGTCTACGTCGGCGTCTACGCGTTCCAGGTCCCGCAGATCGCGCTGTCCGAGAGCAACTACCTCGTCGACTTCTGGGTGTGGTTCCGGTGGAAGGGCGACTTCGATCCGACGACCAGCTTCGAGCTGCTCAACCAGTTCGAGGGCGACATCGTCCGCACGCCGATCTACATCGACGCCGAGGGCAACGCCCGGCCCGACGATCTGCCCGACGGCTCGAAGTACCAGGTCTACCGGATCCAGAGCCGGTTCGGCCGCTCGTTCGACGTCAGCGACTACCCGTTCGACGACCAGGCGCTGACGATCGCGTTCGAGGACAACAACATGACCGTCGACCAGATGGTCTACATCGCCGACGACGGGACGGAGCTGGTCGACCCCGGGCTGCGGGTCGAGGGCTGGATCATCGACCGGATCACCGCCGAGGTCACGACCCACGGCTACCCGACGAACTGGGGCGATCCGCGCCGCCCGATCAACACCGACCGCTACTCGCAGTTCAGCTACACGATCCACCTGCGGCGCCCGGTCGCCGGCTACCTCGCGACGACGCTGGTGCCGATCGCGATCGTCATGCTGATCAACATCTCGGTGTTCTTCATCGGCGCGGCCAACTTCGCCGAGCGGCTCGGCCTGGCCACGACGTGCATGATCTCGGCGGTGGCGCTGCAGCTCACCGCCCAGGCCGACCTGCCCAAGACCGGCCAGATGGTCCTGCTCGACCACGTCTACAACCTGTCGTACGCGACGATCTTGATCACCCTGATCGGGACGATCTGGACGGCCCACCTCCACGATCGCGAGGCGCACGCGCTGGTGCGGAAGATCGACCGGGCGGGCCTGGCGATCACGCTGATCGTGTTCTTCGGCGGCACCGGCGCGCTGATCGCGTCGGCGTGGTAGCTCCCCACCAGGCCGGGCGCTACCGCCGCGCCAGCCACGCCTCGACCGCGGCGAGGTCGTCGGTCCACTCGCCGCCCGCCTCGCGCCACGCCGTGCGCGCCCACCGCGCGAGCTGGGCCGCGCGCGCGCGCGACGTGGGATCGTCCTGCAGCGCGCGCGCGAGCGCGAACTGGGCGTCGGCGATCGACGCGGGATCGGCCGGGCCGCGCTCGTAGGCGTGGAGCGCGGCCTCGACCTCGGGGATCGCATCGCCCGGACGGCCGAGCGCGAGCAGCGTCTTGCCCAGCTCGACCCGGACGTACGCGGTGTACGGGTGGTCGTCGCCGTGGACGCGCCGGAACACGGCGAGGGCCGCCTGCGCCTCGACCAGCGCGGCGGCCGGCTCGCCCAGCTCGCGCAGCGCCTCGCCGAGGTTGACCCGACACTTGGCGGTCTCGAAGTGGTCGTCCCCGAGGGAGGCCCGGTAGACGCCGAGCGCCTCGCGCAGCCGCGCGACCGCCTCCGGCCACCGCCGCTCCCCGAGCAAGGCGCCCGCCTCGTGCTCGAGCGACTGCGCCACGACGACGCTGCCCGCGCCGCGCGCCGCGATCAGGATCGGCCGGGCGCGCGCGTGCAGCGCGAGCGACTCGGCGTAGCGCCCGGCGTTGCGCAGCAGCTCCGCCTTGTTGTGGAGGTAGGTCCCGGTCCACTCGTTGTCCGGCCCGTAGGCGCGCTCGGCGATCGCGAGCACGACGTCCAGCTCCGCCAGCGCGCCCTCGATGTCGCCGAGGTACATCAGGTCGGTCGCGACGAGGTTGCGCGCCTCGGCGACCAGGACGTGGTCCTCGCCGAACTGGCCGACGCGTTCGGCCACCGCGGCGCGATCGAGCGCGAGCGCCTCGTCGAACCGCCCCGCCTCGCCGAGCGAAGCGGCGAGTCCCTGCTGGATCTGGACGACGTAGTCGGGCGCCCACCGCCGGGCCTCGACCAGCACCTGCTCGTACAGCGCGATCGACTCGTCGTAGCGGTTCTGCTGATAGCGCAGGCGCGCGACCGCGTAGTGGTACTGCACGCGCAGCACCGGGCTCTCGCCGGCGCGGACGATCGCGGCGTCGGCGTGGAGCAGCGCGTCCTCGGCGCGGTCGGGCTGCTGGAGGCGCTCGGCGTAGGTGAACGCGAGGTCGATCCAGGCCATCGCGGCGAAGTCGTCGTGGCGCGACTTCTCGGCCGCGGCCGCGGCGCGCCGGACGATCTCGACCCCACGCGGGGCGTCGAGGTCCTCGACCGCGATGCCGAGCTGCAGCAGGTACTCCGCGGTCAGCGCGCCGAGCCCGAGCGCCTCGACCTGCGGCCCGAGCGCCTCGAGCTCGACCACCGCGCGCCGGTAGTCGCCGGCGATGCGGAGCGCGTCGATCTGCCACAGCCGGGCGCGCAGCGCGGCGACGGCCTCGCGCTGCGCCGGCGTGTCGCCGAGGTCGCGCGCCACGCCGTCGGCCGCCGCGGTCGCGCACAGCTCGGGCCCGGGCAGCGCCGACATCGAGACGTCGAGCTGGGTCCGCTCGCGGACCGACAGCTCGGGCAGGATCGAGATCATCGCGGCCAGCTCGCCCCGACGCGCGACCAGGCACGCGGGCCCCGCGGCGGGGGGCGGTGGCTCGACGCCGGCGACGCACACCCGCGCCTGGACGTCGTACCACCGGCGCACCCACGCCTGCCCGGCGGCCTCGGCGCGGTCGGCGATCCGCGCCGCGACCGGGTTGCCGGTGGAGACGACGGCGGCGCGCACGGCCGCGCGCGCGGCGTCGGACCACACGAGGTCGAGCGCGCCGGCGGCGCAGCCGTCCCGGGCGGCGCCCTCCGCCCCCGCGACCGGCCCGCCGGTCGGTCCGCCGGCCGGCCCGCCGGTCGGTCCGCCGCCCGGGGCGTCGCGGCCGAGCGCCAGCGTCGCGACCGCGGCGACGGCGACGGCGCCCGCCCCTGCGGCCACCGCGACCACGCGGCCGCGGCGATCGTGGCGCGCGGGATCGAGGCGCGCGAGCAGCGCCGCCATCGTCGGCGTGCGGTAGGTCGGGTCGACCGCGAGCGCGTCGCGCAACGCGGCCGCGATCCACCCCGGTGGCAGCGAGGTCGCGCCGAGCTCGCCGACGCGCGACGGCGCGGCCGGCACGCCGCGCGCCATCGCCGCGCGGATCTCGGCGACGCTGCGCCCGGGGAACGGCCGCGCCCCGTACAGCGCCTCCCACAGCGCGACCGCGAACGCGAACACGTCGGCGCGCGCGTCGACGCGGCGCGCGTCGAGCTGCTCGGGCGCCATGTAGGCCGGCGTGCCGATCGCGACGCCCGTCGCGGTCAGCTCGACCTCGGCCCGCGGCGGCGTCCCGGCCTCGCCGGCGCCGCCGCCGGGCGCCGGCGTCCCGGACGGCTCGGACGTCGCGTCCGACGCGGCCGCGCGCGCGACGCCGAGATCGGTCACGACGACGCGGGTGATCGCCTCGCCGTCGAGCGCGAGCAGCACGTTGTCCGGCTTGAAGTCGCGATGGACCAGCCCCGCGGCGTGGGCCGCCGCGAGCCCCGCGCCGGCGCGGCGGAACAGCTCGACCACCTGGCGCCACGGGCGGCGCTCGGCGCGCAGCCACGCGCCCAGCGTCGCGCCGGCGATGAACTCCATCGCGACGAACACCTGCTCGCCGTGGCGCCCGACGTCGTACACCGTGATCACCGCCGGATGCGACACGCGCGCCATCAGCCGCGACTCGCGCACGAGGCGATCGGTGAGCCCGGCGGCGCGCCCGAGCTCGGGCCGCAGCACCTTGAGCGCGACCGTGCGATCGAGCTCGGTGTCGTGCGCGGCGTAGACCATCCCCATGCCGCCGGCCCCGAGCAGCCGGTCGACGCGGTAGCGGCCGACCAGCCCGCCGAGCGAGATGCCCGGGCCGCGCCGGCGCCGCGCCGCGCCCGGGACGGTCGCGGCGACGGCGGTGACGGCGCCCTCGGTCGCGTCGACGCCCGCGTCGACGCCCGCGGCCCCGGCCGCGCGCACGACCGCGCCGACCACCGCGCGGCACGCGGCGCAGCCGTCGAGGTGCTCGCCGAGCCGCGCACGCGCCGCGTCGTCGAGCTCGCCCGCGACATGCGCGGCGAGCTCGTCGTCGAGCGGGCAGTCGTCGCTGGCGTGCATGCGGCGGCAGTATGTACCATCGCCTCATGGGCGAGCCCGAGGATCCGGCGGTCGAGGCGGCGTGGCGCGCCGGGACCGCGGCGTTCCCCGACGTCGCGCTCGCCCGGGAGCGACTCGCGTCACACGTCGCCCGGCACGGCGCCGACGCCGCCGCGCGCCACGGCGCGGACCTGTTCCTGGCGTGCGCCTCCGCCCACGGCGACCCGGCCGCGCTGCGCCACGTCGACGCGCTGCTCGTCGCCGCGAGCCACGCGGTGCGCCAGATCGACGCCGACCCGGCGTTCGTCGACGAGGCGCGCCAGCGGCTGCGCGCCGCGCTGCTGGTCGGCGACGGCGCCGCCCCGCCGCGGATCGCCGCCTACGCCGGGCGCGGCCCGCTCCGCGCGTGGCTCGGCGTGTCCGCGGTCCGGACGGCCCTGATGATGGAGCGCGCGCGCAAGCGCGCGAAGGAGGTGCCCGCCGACGACCCCGACGAGCTCGGCGGCGCGCTCGCGCTGGCCTCGACCGGCGATCCGGAGCTCGACCTGCTCAAGCGCCAGCACGCCGCCGCGTTCCGCGCCGCGCTGGTCGAGGCGTGCGCCGGGCTCGAGCCACGGCTGCGCGCGTGCCTGCGCATGCACCTCGTCGACGAGCTGTCGATCGACGAGATCGGCGCCGCCTACGGCGTCCACCGCGCGACCGCCGCGCGGTGGGTCCAGCGCGCGCGCGACGAGCTGGCGGCGACCAGCCACCGCCTGCTGATCGAGCGGCTCCGCCTGTCGGCGACCGAGCTCGACCGCCTCGCCGCGCTCGTCCGCAGCCAGCTCGACGTCAGCCTGTCGCAGCTGCTGCCGGCCGAGTGACCGAGCTCAGGTCGACGCGTCGTTGGCGACGCACACGACGACCACCGTGACGTTGTCGTCGCCGCCGCGCGAGTTGGCGAGATCGATCAGGTACTGCGGCGCGCGCCGGTACCACGTCGTCGACAGGATCCGCTCGAGCTCGGCGTTCTCGACGTGGTTCGACATCCCGTCCGAGCACAAGAGGAAGCAGTCGCCCGGCTCGACCGCCAGGCCCAGCCCGTCGACGTCGACCTCGCGCTCGAACCCGACCGAGCGCGTGATCACGTGGCGGTACTTGGACTCCTTGGCCTCCTCCTCGGTGAGGTTGCCGGCGCGGATCTGCTCGGCGATCCACGAGTGGTCCTCGGTCACCTGGCGCAGCGTCCCGTCGCGGAACAGGTACAGCCGGCTGTCGCCGGCGTGGACGACGTACATCCGGCCGCTGTCGTAGAGCATCGCGGTCAGCGTCGTGCCCATCCCGCGCAGCGCCGTGTCCTGCAGCGCCGCGTCGAAGATCGCCCGGCCGGCGTCGCGCGCCGCCGCCTTCATCACGGTGAGGGCCGGCGGCCCCGCGCCCTCGATCATCGGCGCGGTCGGCGGGTCGAGCGCCGGCTGCCACTGGTCGCCGGTGTCCTCGAGCGCGTTGACCGGCTCGGTCGTGCGGAACAGCTCGCGGTGGCGGTCGCTCTCGATCCGGCGCGCGGCGTCGAGCAGATCGGCGCGCGCGGTGACCAGCCGCTGGCGCACGACCTGGAGCGCGAGCCGGCTGGCGTGCTCGCCGCCCTGGTGCCCGCCCATGCCGTCGGCGACCGCGAACAGCCCGAGCTCCTCGTCGACGAGGTGGCTGTCCTCGTTGTGGTCGCGCTTGCGACCGGTGTCGGTGCGAGCCCAGGCGAGCAGCCTCACACGTACTCCGCGGACTTCTCCGTGATCGTCGCGTCGTCGCAGCGCAGCAGCTTGCCCTTGCCCTCGATCTTGGTCAGCAGGCTGACCGGGCGTGTCCACACCTTGTGGAGGTTGCGCAGCGTGTCGCGCGCCTGCGCCATGTCGAGGTCGACGCCCTCGTGCTGGTGACGGAGCAGCAGCTCCGAGCGGTTCTCGAAGTTGCCGTCCTCGACGAAGATGAACGGCTGGCCGCGGTTGGTCAGCTGCCGCAGCATCGTGTCCTTCACCTTCTTGAACTCGCGCGACATGATCTCCCAGTTGCCGCTGCGCTCCGAGAACCCGAACGTGTAGAACTTCTGCTCGACGCAGAACTCGAGGGTGAAGAACTCGTCGATGAACGTGACGTCGTTGTAGAGCTTGCGCACCTCGAACAGCTTGCGCTGGCCGAGCCCGAGCCGGCGGTCCCAGTCGCGCTTGGCGTCCATCGAGTCGCACTCCTCCCACTCCTTGCCGAACCGCCCGCGGTTCCACCGATCCTCGATCGACCGGAACAGCTCGACGCCGAGCTTGTACGGGTTCAGCCGCCCCGGCGACGTCGCCAGCACGCCCGAGTTGGCGTCCGCGTAGTCGATGATCTCCGCCGACGTCAGCGCCTTCTCGGTGAGGATCTTCGAGTGCCAGTACGAGGCCCAGCCCTCGTTCATGATCTTCGTCATCGCCTGCGGCACGAAGTAGTAGGCCTCGTTGCGGACGATCTCGAGCACGTCGCGCTGCCAGCCGTCGAGCGGGGCGTGGTGGATCAGGAACTGGAGGACGTCGCGCTGCGGCTCCTCGGGGAACCGCTTCCGCGCCCGCCGCTTCTCCTCGTCGCGCTTCTTCTTCTGCGCCTCGAGGAACTCCGGCGGGTTGATGAACTTGTCCATGTACTGCTTGGCGCGCAGCCGCGGGACGTCGTCCCCGTCCTCCCCACCGTCCCCGCCCTCCGCCGCGCGGGCCTCGCGCTTGCGCACGATGAACGGCGACATCGGATCGATCAGGTTCTCGATCGACAGGCAGGTGTCGATGAAGTCCTCGACGACGTCCTGGCCCATCCGCGCCATGTGCCGCCGGATCGCGGCGGCGTGGTTGGCCATGCCGTCGATCATCTTGCGGTTGGTCTTGGAGAAGAAGTAGTTGTGCTTGAAGAAGTCGACGTGGCCGCAGACGTGGGCCATGACGATCTTCTGGTCGACGGTCGAGTTGCCCTCGAGCAGGTACGCGTAGGCCGGGTTGGTGTTGATCACCATCTCGTAGATCTTCGACAGGCCCCACTCGTGGCTCTTGGCGAGCTGCTCGTAGTCCATGCCGAACCGCCAGTGCGGGTACCGCGTCGGGAACCCGCCGTAGGCGGCGACCTCGTTCATCGTCTTGTAGTCGAGGACCTCGTAGAGGATCGGGAAGAAGTCGAGGCCGTAGCCACGCGCGTAGCCCTCGACCTCCTCCTGGATGTCGCGCAGGTAGGCGGGGAACCGCCGCAGGCCGGAGGCGACCATTACTTGCCCTTCCCCAGGAAGTCCTTGATCGAGTCCATGATCGCGTCCTTGCCCTTGATCTCCGAGGTGACGACGCGCTCGTCCTCGTCGAAGTGCTCGCGCAGGTCCTTGATGAACTGACCGGAGCCGTACGGCGACTCGACCTGGCCGTAGGCGAACAGGTTCACCGCCGGCAGGATCTTGGTCTTCATCAGCTCGACGCACGTCACCGTGTCGTCGACCGACCAGTTGTCACCGTCGGAGAAGTGGAACGGGTAGATGTTCCACTGATCGGGCGCGTACTCGTCCTCGATCATCTTGGCGCACAGCTTGTAGGCGCTCGAGATCATCGTGCCGCCCGACTCGCGCGTCTTGAAGAAGGTGTCGCGGTCGACCTCCTTCGCCATCGCGTCGTGGATGATGTAGCGGCTCTCGATGCCGTGGTACTGCGAGCGCAGCCACGTATCGAGCCAGAAGCTCTCGATCCGGACGATCTCCTTCTGCTCGTCGCCCATCGAGCCCGACACGTCCATCATGTAGATGATGACCGCGTTGGACTGCGGCAGCGGCTCGCTGCGCCACGACCGATAGCGCTTGTCGTCGCGGATCGGGACGATCACGGGGTGGGCCGGGTCGTACGTGCCCATCGAGATCTGGCGGCGCAGCGCCTGGCGGAACGTGCGGCGGAAGTGACGCAGCGACTCGGGCCCGGTCGACCGGATCCCCGTGTACTTGTCCTTCCACGCGATGATCTTCTCGGTGCCCTTGGGCTGGATCCGCGGCAGCTCGAGCTCCTCGCCGAGGATCTCCGCCAGCTCCTGCAGGCTGACCTCGATCTCGAGCAGGTGCTCGCCCGGGCGATCGCCGGCCTGCCCCTGCCCCGGCTGGTCGCCGTCCTCGCCCTGGCCGAGCGAGTCGCCGACCTGCCCCTGCCCTTGCCCGACGCCGCCCTGCTGCTTGCCGCCGTGCTTGAAGTGCGGGATGTCGACCTGCGGGATCGGCAGGGACACCTTGTCCTTGCCCTTGCGCGCGATCATCTCGCCCTGGCTGATGTACTTGCGGAGGTTCTGCTTGATCTTCCCGCGGATGATCTGGCGGAACCGGCCGTGGTCGAGATCGATCTTCTGCGACACGTCGATCTCCTCCGTTCGTCCTAGAACACCACGTCGGCGAGCTCGCCGCGCTCGTTGACGAAGCACAGCCGCCCGCCCTGGCGCCGCGTCCGCTGCGCCAGGTCGAGCAGGCCGACCGCCCGCGACAGCACGCCGGTGACGTCCTCGGTGTCGAGCTCGACGCACAGCCGCGCCAGCAGCTCCGCCAGCGTCGCGTTGAGCTCGACCGAGACCGTCCCGATGCCGCGCGGGTCGCTCAATTCTTGACGTCTCCGCGCGCGAAGATCGACGCGACGAAGTTGAGCACGTCGGTCGCCGACACCTCGTCGTAGCCGAAGTTCTTGATCAGCCGCTGCTTGACGACGTCGATCTTGGCCTGGGTCTCGCGGTCGACGACGTTGGACACCAGCGACGTCAGCTTGATCGAGTCCTTCTGGTCCTCGAACAGCTTGCCCTCGAGCGCCTTGTGCAGCCGCTCGTTGGTCTTGTAGTCGAACGTCCGGCCCTCGATCGCGAGCGCGCCGATGTAGTTCATGATCTCGCGGCGGAAGTCGTCCTTGCGGCTCTCGGGGATGTCGATCTTCTCCTCGATCGCGCGCATCAGCCGCTCGTCCGGCTCCTCGTCCTGCCCGGTGTACGGGTTCTTGACCCGCTCCTTCTGGGTGTACGCCTTGACGTTGTCGATGTAGTTCGCGCACAGCTTGCTGATCGCGTCCTCGTCGGCGCTGATCGCGCGCATGACCTCGTTCTTGACGATGTCCTCGTACTCCTGCTTCACGACGGTCAGCAGCTCGGAGTAGCGCTTGCGCTGCTCCTCGCTCGAGATCAGCGAGTGGCTCTTGAGCCCGCTCTCGAGCTCGTTGAGCACCATGAACGGGTTGACCGAGCCCTCGCCCTTCTCGGACACGAGCGCGTTGGACACCTTGTCCTGGATGTAGCGCGGCGAGATGCCGTCGAGGCCCTCGCGGTACGCCTCCTTGCGCAGCTCCTTGATGTTGTCCTGGGTGAACCCGGGCAGCGTCTTGCCGTCGTAGAGCTTGGACTTCTGGAGCAGCGACAGGTTGTGCTTCTTGGGCTCCTCGAGCCGGGTCAGCACCGCCCACAGCGCCGCGACGTAGAGCGTGTGCGGCGCGATGTGCTTGCCGACGCGCTCCGCGGTGTAGTCCTTGACGTAGATCTTCACCTCTTCGGAGACGCGCGTGATGTACGGGATGTCGACCTTGACGGTGCGATCGCGCAGCGCCTCCATGAACTCGTTGGACAGGAGCTTCTTGTACTCGGCCTCGTTGGTGTGGCCGATGATGACCTCGTCGATGTCGGTCTGCGCGAACTTCTTCGGCTTGATCCGGTGCTCCTGGGTCGCGCCGAGCAGGTCGTAGAGGAACGCGACGTCGAGCTTGAGGATCTCGACGAACTCGATCACGCCGCGGTTGGCGATGTTGAACTCGCCGTCGAAGTTGAACGCGCGCGGGTCCGAGTCCGAGCCGAACGTGGCGATCTTGCGGTAGTTGATGTCGCCGGTGAGCTCGGTCGAGTCCTGGTTCTTCTCGTCCTTGGGCTGGAACGTGCCGATGCCGATGCGGTCCTGCTCCGACAGCACGATCCGGCGCACCTTGACGTGCGTCATCACCTTCTCGAAGTCGCCGCCGTAGTGGCGCATCAGCTCGCGGAAGATCAGCCGGCACGCCGGGTTGACGTCGCCCTCGATCTTGATCCGGTAGTCCCCGATCATCTGGTTGAGGCCGAGCGTGCGCAGCGACTCCTCGCGCCACTCGCGCGGGATCAGCCGCAGCGGGTCGTCGTGCATCGGCGAGTGGAACACCTCGCTGCCGCCGGCGAGCTCCGACAGCGGCCCCGGCAGGTGCCAGTAGTAGCTGTAGAGCGCGCCCTCGGGCGTGCGCGAGTACTCCTCGACCCCGCGCTTGAGCGACCGGACGATCGTCGACTTGGCCGATCCGACCGGGCCGTGGAGCAGGATGATCCGGCGCTCGGTCCCGTAGCCCTGAGCGGCGCTCTTGAGCACGTTCATCAGGCGCATCAGCGGCACGTCGAGGCCGAACACCGCGTCCTTGCCGCCGTGCTGCTCGTCCCGGAAGAACTTGTAGCGGACGAGCTTCTTCTTGTTGTCGATGTACTCCTCGACACCGTGCGACAGCACCATGTCGTGGAGCCGCTGGTAGGCGTTGCGGCACACCCGGGGGTTCTTGCGAACGAGGTCCAGGTAGTCGGCGAACGACCCCTCCCACGCCAGCTCCTTGTAACTCTCGAAGTTCTGAAGCTTCGCGATCTGACCGACCAGGCTCATGTCCGGAACGGTATCACGCCGAAAAGAAAAAGCGCCGCACTGGGGGAACCATGCGGCGCTATGCGCTGATCACGACAGACTACTTGTTGCCCGCGGTGGGGGAGGGGGAGGTCGACGTGTTGATGAGGGGGAGGGGACACATCGACCGACCACCGAGTCGAAACTTTCGGCTGCTATGTCGCGCGTTGGGAACTGGGTTGGGTGGGAGCGGGGAGCGGAGGAGCTGATTGATGAGACAGCGGTGGGAGCGGGAAGGTTGCGCCGGCTGTCCGTCGGCGATGGTCGGAACTAGAGCAAGCAGCGGGCCACTTCCCGACGCGACGAGATCATCCCCGCCGCGTCGGCCTGCTCGACGGGAATCTGCGCACTTGCGATCGGTCGACGCGCTCCGGGGTTGCCATCGTGGCACTGACTCGAGTTCCCACCCCTCGGGGGTTCACACCCTGGCAACTGCAGTGGCCACGCAGTGCGGCACCTGTGTCTCGGTCAGTGGCGCCTCGAGTGGCCAGCGAGCTGCGTTCGGCACCACCGGGCCCCCGTCGAAGGTTGCCAGCCGTCGTGGTAAGCACCGCGCGTGCGCGCGCTCGGACTCGACATCGGGAGCAAGACGATCGGCTGCGCGGTGTCGGACGAGCTCGGCCTCGCCGCGCACCCGCGCACGACGCTCGCTCGCGCCGGCACCAAGGATGACGTCGCCGCGATCGTCGCGCTGCTGGCCGAGGTCGAGGCGCGCGCCGTGGTGGTCGGGATCCCGTACGAGCTGTCGGGGCGCGAGGGGCCGCGCGCCCGGCGCGTCCGCGTGCTGGTCGACGCGCTGCGCCCTGCCCTGCCCGCCGGCGTGGAATTGCACGAGCAGGACGAGCGTTTCAGCACGGCCGAGGCCGAGCGCGTGCTGCTCGCGGGCGACGTGTCGCGCGCGCGCCGCCGCCAGGTGATCGACCAGCAGGCCGCCGCGGTCATCCTGCAAGGGTGGCTGGACGGCCGGCGCCACGCTCTGTAGTAAGGTCCAGCCGTCGTGTCGAAGCGCTCGTTCCGCACCGCCCTCGCCGTGGTCATCGCGACGTTCGTGATCGCGGGCGGGCTGGTCGCCTACGTCGTCCACCAGGCGCTGAGCTATCCGGACCAGCGCCACGCCGGCGCCGGCGTCGAGGTCGAGGTCGAGATCAAGGCGGGCATGAGCTTCCCGCAGATCGCCTCGCTGCTCGCCGAGCAGGGCGTGATCGACAAGCCGCGGTGGTTCCGCCTCTACGCGATGCACCGCGGCGTCACGACCAAGGTCCGCAGCGGCCGCTACGTGCTGCGCGACGACTGGACGCCGGCCCAGGTGCTCGACAAGCTGCTCGAGGGCGTCGTCGAGAAGCAGGTGCAGGTGACGCTGCGCGAGGGCAAGAACATGCTGGAGTTCTTCCAGGTCCTCGGCGGCTGGCGCGACAAGGACGGCGGGATCCGCGATCTGCTCACGGTGCACCACCCGGAGCTGCAGATCGCCGACGCCGCCGAGCTCGAGCGCCTCGCCCGCGATCCCGCGTTCCTCAAGGCGCACGGCATCGAGGGCGACAGCGTCGACGGCTACCTCTACCCCGAGACCTACAACTTCGTCGTGCCGAGCAAGCCGGCGAAGGTGCTCGAGCGCCTGATCAACGAGCACCGCAAGGTGTGGAACGCGGTCGTCGAGCAGCACCGCTCCGGCTACCAGAAGATCCGCGACCGCCTGTCGTGGAGCGATCGCGACCTGTTGACGATGGCGTCGATCGTCGAGAAGGAGGCGGTGCTGGCCGCGGAGCAGCCGCGGATCGCGCAGGTGTTCATCAACCGCCTGGTCGATCCATCGTTCAAGCCCAAGCGGCTCGAGACCGATCCGACGATCCGCTACGGCTGCCTGGTGCCGAAGGTGAAGAGCGCGGCGTGCGTCGAGTGGGTCAAGCCGTGCCCGCCCGAGAACCCGGGGTGCGAGCGCCTGCGCCGGCTGCAGCTCGACGACAAGGACAACCCGTACAACACCTACCAGCACGAGGGCCTGCCGCCCGGCCCGATCGCCAACCCGGGGCGCGGCGCGATGGCCGCGGTGATGAACCCCGACGGCTCGAACTACTTCTTCTTCGTCGCCAAGGACGACTCGTCCCACATCTTCTCGCGGACCCGCGCCGAGCACGAGCGCGCGGTCGACCGCTACATGCGCGGCAACTGACCGCCGCCCCGGCGCCACGCCGAGACTGACCACGGGTCAGAACAGATCAGGTCAGCCACCAGGCCTGGCGCGTCCGGCCCGGACCGCGCGAGGATGGCCGTGTCATGTCGCGCCGCCGCCTCGCCGCGCTCGCCGCGCTCGCCACCTCCCTCGGCGCGTGCTCGTTCGACGCCTCGGGCGTGGGCGGCGGGGCCTCCGATGACGAGCCCGGCGCGCCCGACGCGGCGTCCGGCACGGACGCGCCCGTGCAGCCGGTGATCGACGCACCGCCACCACCGCCGATCGACGCGGCGCCGCCTCCGATCGACGCGGCCTCCGACGGCAGCTGCAGCACGCAGGGGGAGTGCCCGGGGCAGCAGCTGTGCTGCCAGTACGGCAGCATCATCACCGCCTGCAGCGACTCGTGCATCGGCGGCGCGCGCGTGTGCGAGGACAGCTTCGACTGCGACGGCAACGACGACTGCTGCGACACGCTGTTCGGCGAGCGCGAGTGCCGCGCCGCGTGCTTCTGATCGCCGCGCGAGCGCCGCGCTACCGCCCGAACGGCACGCCGAAGTTGAAGAAGATGCCGACGTCGTAGGGCGACGGCGCGGTCGCCTCGTCGCACGGCCCGGCGCACATCGGATCGTCGTCCTTGCGCTCGGGCGCCTCGGCGACGGTGACCTTGAGCGCGTAGTAGACGCCGAGGTAGCGCGGGCGCTCGCGGCCGATGCGGAACGTCGCCTGCGCGCCCAGGCCGAACGACACGTCGCGGCGGTGCAGCCGGCCACCCTCGTGCCACGTGACGATCTGATCGCCGAGGCCGCCCTCGATCCACAGATCGCCGCGGACCGGGACGTCGCTGCGCTCGCCGCCGCCGAGCACGCCGAGCGAGTAGCGCGCGCTGGCCGAGAACCGGTGCATGAAGCCGCGCACCGGATCCGGCGCGTCGTAGGAGCTCTCGCCGACCGACAGGAAGTCGTACTCGCCGAACAGGTAGAGCCGGTCGAGGCGCGCGCCGGCGTCGAGGTGCAGCCCGCCGCCGGTCCCGCTGAGGTACCCGACCCGCTGGCTGCCGACGAGCGCGCCGACCGCGCCCTCGAACCGCAGCCGCTGCCACGGGTTCTTCGGCCGGGACGGCGGCTCGGCGTAGCCGTCGCCGTAGGCCATGCGCTCGGCGCGCGCCGGCGCGGCGGGGAGCGTGATCGCGCCGGCGGCGAGGGCGGCGGCGAGGATCAGGAGCGGGGTGCGCTGCATCGTGTCGGCCTCCAACGCACCAACGCCGGGCCCGATCCAGACTTTCACCGCCCGCGGTGTCATCGCCCTGCCCGACCCGTACCCGAGCGGGAGCGCCGGGCTGCTAGGATCGCGGCGATGTCGTCGTCCCCCGCCGTCCTGCCGCCCGCCGTCCGCAAGGGCGCGACCGTGGGCGTCGTCGCTCCCGCCGGGCCGATCAACCCGGGCCGGTTCCGCCGCGGCCTCGCCCTGCTGGGCGATGCGTTCACGCTGCGCGTCGCCACGGACATCGCCCGGTCCGACGGCTACCTCGCCGGCACCGACGACGAGCGCGCGGCGGAGCTCGACCGGATGCTGCGCGACCCCGACGTCCGCGCGATCCTCGTCGCCCGCGGCGGCTACGGCATCATGCGGCTGCTGCCCCGCCTCGACGCGGCGGCGCTGCGCGCCGACCCCAAGCCGATCGTCGGGTTCTCCGACGCGACCGCGCTGCTGGCGTGGGCGGAGCGCGCCGGCGTGCGCGGGATCCACGGCCCGGTGATCAGCCAGCTCGGCGATCTGCCCGCCGCCGACGTGGCGACGCTGATCCAGCGGCTGACCTCGCCGGAGCCGGCGGGCCGGGTGCCGTGGCGCCTGCAGCCGACGGGCGCGCCGCGCCCCGCGGGCCCGGACGACGGCGCGATCACCGGCACGCTGCGCGGCGGCAACCTGACGCTGCTGTCGCACCTGGTCGGCACGCCGTGGCAGGTCGAGGCGGCCGGCGCGGTGCTGCTGCTCGAGGAGGTCGGCGAGAAGCCGTACGCGCTCGATCGCTACCTCACCCACCTGCACCTCGCGGGCGCGCTCGCCGGCGCCGCCGGTGCGATCGTCGGCGACCTCACGCGGTGCACCGACCCGCCGCGCGCCGCCGGCGCGCCCGACGACGATCGCCAGGCGCACGCGGTGCTCGACGAGCGGCTGCGCGCGTTCGGCGTGCCCGGCGCGCGCGGCGCGCCGGTCGGCCACGGCAAGCGCAACGCGGCGCTGCCGTGGGGCGCGCGCGTCACGCTGCACGGCGACGGCACGCTCGAGCTCCACGACGCCGCGGTCGCCTGATCCGGGCGTGCACCGCCGGCGTCAGCGCTTCTTGCGCTTGCGCTTCTTCTTCGCGCCGCCGGCGCCGTCAGTCGCGATCTTGCCCGACTTCGACGCGCCCTCCTCGTCGCCCTCGCCGTCGCCGGCCTCGATCGTGATCTCGGCCGAGTCCTCGTCGCCGTCGACCGCCGGCGCGAGGTCCGCGGGCGCGACGCCGGTGATCATCGAGACGTCGATCGCGGACATCACGGTCGTGCGCTTGCCGTCGTCTGCGACCGGCGGCGCGCCCGGCGCGCCCGGCGCGGACGCGTCGACGCCGAGCGTCTCGGGATCGATCGCGGCCATCGCCTCGGTGCGCCGGCCGTCGTCGGCCAGCCCGTCGTCTGGCGCGTCGTCGGGCGTCGCCAGCGACGCCCGCACCGCCTCCTCGACCGCGGCGGCCGACATCACGGTCGTCGCGCGGCTGCCGGACTTGTCGCCCTTCTTGCCCTTCGCCTTCTGCGCGAACACCGCGGCGCCCGGGTCGGGCGTGGTCGGCGCGGCCGGCGCGGCGTCGACCGGCGCCGCCGGCGCGGCGTCGACCGGCGCCGCGGCGTCGACCACCGGCGCCATCGGCACGGTCGGCGCGATCTCCGCCTGCACCTGCGCGACGGCCGCCGCGCGCGCCTGCGCCGCGGCGATCGCGTCGGCCTCGGCCTGGGCCCGCGCCGCCGCCTCGGCCTCGGCCTGCGCCTTCGCGGCCGCCTCGGCCGCCATCGCCTCGCCGTCGATCCGCGCCTGCCACCACGGAGCGGCCGCGGCGTCCAGCGCCGGCTGCACGCGCATCCCCGGCGGCATCGCCTCGCCGGCGACCTGCTCGTGGATCGCGACCACCGTCGCGGCGATCGTCACGCCGTCGTCGGCGACGATGTCGACCCGCGTGCCGACGGGCATCGGCAGCGGGTGCTCGAGGTAGCCGGCGTCGGGCCGGACGTCGCGCAGCTTGACGCGCTTGCCCAGCTCGAGGCCTCGGTACGAGACGTCGACGTAGGTGTCCCCCATCGCGGCGACGTTAGCATTATCCTGTCGCCCCATGGCCGACCCACCGCGCGACGACATCGGCGCCCGCACCCGGGCGCTCGCGGTGCGCCGCAACGAGTACGGCTACGACCCGTTCGGCCTCAACCCCGACCACCTGCGCACGGCGGTGCGGCTGGCCCGCTGGCTGTACCGCAGCTACTTCCGCGCCGAGGCGCGCGGGGTCGAGAACATCCCGGTCAGCGGCCGCGTGATGTTCGTGTCGAACCACTCGGGACAGCTGCCGTTCGACGGCCTGGTCATCGGCGCGGCGACGTTCCTCGAGCCGAGCCAGCCGCGCCTGGTCCGGTCGATGGTCGAGCACTTCGTCCCGACCGTGCCGTTCGCCAGCTACCTGTTCGCGCGGTGGGGCCAGATCACCGGCACGCCGGAGAACTGCCGCCGCCTGCTCGAGCGCGACGAGGCGATCCTGGTGTTCCCGGAGGGCGCGCGCGGCATCTCCAAGCCGTTCAGCAAGCGCTACCAGCTCGCGCCGTTCGGGCTGGGGTTCATGCGGCTCGCGCTCGAGACCCGCACGCCGATCGTCCCGGTCGCGGTGATCGGCGCCGAGGAGCAGGCGCCGGCGCTCAACCTCAAGCCGCTGGCCCGGCTGTTCGGCACGCCGTCGTTCCCGATCGTGCCGTACCCGCCGTTCGTCCCGATCGTGCCGCTGCCGGTCAAGTACCGGCTGTACTTCGGCGAGGCGCTCCAGCCCGCCGGCGATCCCGACGACGACGACGAGGTGCTCGAGGCGCAGGTGCGCGCGGTCAAGCACCGCATCCAGTCGATGATCCACATGGGCCTGCGCGAGCGCAAACATGTCTTCTGGTGAGCGCACCAAGATCGTGATCACCGGCATGTCGGGGCGGCTCGGCCGCGTCGTCGCGCGCCGGCTGCACCGCGACGAGCGTCACGCGCTGATCGGGCTCGACCGCCGCCCGTTCCCCGGCCGGCCCAAGGACATCGAGCACCACCAGGTCGATCTGCGCAGCAAGAAGGCGCGCGACGTGTTCCGCGCCGGCGACGTCCGCGCGCTCGTCCACATGGGGCTGATGCACGACCCGCGGGCGAGCACCGCCGAGCTGTACTCGTGGAACGTCTCGGGCACGGCGCACCTGCTCGAGTACTGCCAGCAGTACGGCGTGAAGAAGGTGGTCGTGCTGTCGTCGGCGGACGTCTACGGCCCGCGCCCGGACAACCCGCAGTTCCTCACCGAGGAGGCGCCGCTGCTCGCCGCCCAGCGGTTCCCGCAGATGCGAGATCTCGTCGAGATCGACCACCTCGTCTCCACCTTCTTCTGGAAGGCCCGCGAGATCGAGACGGTGATCCTGCGCCCGGTCCACATCCTGGGCTCGGTCCACAACGCCCCGTCCAACTACCTGCGCCTCGATCCGACGCCGGTGCTGCTCGGGTTCGATCCGATGGTCCAGGTCATCCACCAGCGCGACGTCGCCGAGGCGATCGCCCGCGCGCTCGCCCCCGGCGCGCGCGGGATCTACAACATCGTCGGCCCCGGCGAGGTGCCGCTGTCGGTGATCCTGTCCGAGCTCGGCCGGCGCACGCTCCCGATCCCGCACCCGATCGCGCGCCCGATGTGGTCGCTGGCGTTCCGCCTCGGGCTGTCGAGCTACCCCGTCGCGGAGCTCGACTTCATCCGCTACGTCTGCATGGTCGACGGGTCGCGCGCCGAGCGCGAGCTCGGCTTCCGCGCGAAGCACACGCTGCGCGAGACGATCCGCGCCGTCGACGATCGCGCCGAGTGGTGACGGCGCTCACGGCGGGCGGGACGTGGCGCCACACCCCCCTGTGGCGCCGGATTCACACGTCCGCGTGGACGTCCGTTGACAGCACACCGATCGGAGGGGATCGCGCGTTGGAGCGTCGGCGTCCGGTGTTGACCATCTGGCGATGGAACCGGCGGCTGTCGGCCACCATGACATCGCCCGGACAACGAAATCCCGGACATTTCTGTCAGAGCACGGGCGCGATCGACGAAAAACCACCGCCTCGGGGCCAGCGGAGTACCGGAAACCACAGGAAGTTCGATCCCCTTGCCGTTCTGGCACGGCGCATGCTCAAGGAATCGCCGAACGCGACGCTGCCCCACCTCAGCAACCCCCCTTTCGACCGGAGGAAACCACGATGAAGAAGCTGCTCTTGTGTTTGGGCGTCCTGCTCGCCCTCGGCGCCTCGGGCTGTACCCTGTACTTCGGCCCCGACGACGACGACGACCGCTACTACTCGTACTGCGACGCGAGCGGCTGCTGGACGTGTGACTCCTACACCGGCGAGTGCTGGCAGGACGGCGGCGGCTGGGGCTGCGCGTCGAACTACGACTGCGCCGCCGGCTGCTGGTGCGACACCAACACGGGCAGCTGCGTCGAGACCGGCTTCTGCTCGTTCAACGAGGACTGCCCCGACGGCTACGTGTGCGACGACCGCCAGTCGTGCGTGCCCGAGCAGCCGCAGGCGTGCTGGGAGACCGGCTGCCCGTGGGGCTACTACTGCGACGGCTGGTCGGGTGAGTGCATCCCGTCCACGACCTGCAACACCGACACGGACTGCGGCACCGGCTACGCGTGCTTCGACGGCACGTGCACCCCGGTCGGCTGCACCGACGACACGCAGTGCGCCGCGGGCTGCTACTGCGACGAGGCCTCGGGCGGCTGCGTCGAGTCGGGCTACTGCTCGGCCGACGGCGACTGCCCGTCGGGCCAGACCTGCGACGAGGCGCGCGGCACCTGCATCCCGGGCGAGGATCCGCCCCCGCCGCCCCCGCCGCCGGCCTGCACCGACATCACCGACGAGATGGCCTGCCTCGGCGCCGCGGCCTGCGAGGCGGTCTACACCGGCATCAACTGCACCAACCCGACGGGCGAGGCTTGCCAGTCCGGTGACAGCGGCTGCGTGTGCGAGGACTTCGTCTTCGCCGCCTGCATCGACGCCGCGCCCCTGGCCGAATGACTCACGACGCTCCCTCCTGAAGTCCCCCAGGACCACCTCCGGTCCCCGACCCCGGCCGCCATCCCCTGGCGCGCCGGGGTCGGCGTTTTCGGGGCGCCACCGTGTCGCGCCGCCTTGGTGATAGGTTCGCGGCATGGGCTTCTGCTTCGACGAGACCATGGCCGGCACGATGGAGCTGACGCGGACGGGGGAGCGCGTGCCGTTCGCGTTCACCGTCCACGTCCACGCGCCGTCGACGCTCCGCCACCTGCGCGACGGCAAGGCGACGATGCGCGGCACCGTCGAGGCGCCCGGGCTGGCCGCGGCCGCGCCGCTCGACGGGGAGATGACGCTGCGCCCGATCGGCAAGAAGGTCGTCCGCTACGCGTTCGAGTTCACCGGCGACGACGGCGCGCGGTACCGGTTCGAGGGTCAGAAGGACATCCGGTGGCTCGACGCCGCGCGGACCTGGACGACCCTGCCCGGAGAGATCCGCGACGCCTCGGGCGCGGTGGTGGCCCGCTGCGACACCCGGTTCGACATGCGCAGCGACTGGATGCAGTTCGCATCCTCCTTCCGACCTGCCTGATCGGCCTGGGGCCGGGAGCGCCAGGCGGCGCCGGGCCCCCGATTGCCGGGGCCTCCCCCTCCCGGGGGCGGCCCGCGGGTGGTATGGAATGCCCTTCTCAAGCTCCCCCGGAGCCAGGCACACCATGGGCATCTTCCAGAAGATCTTCGGCAGCAAGAACCAGCGAGAGATCAAGAAGCTCCAGCCCATCGTGGACCGCATCAACGGCCTCGAGCCGACGATGAAGGCCAAGAGCGACGCGGAGCTGAAGGCGTTCACCGGCGAGCTGAAGGCGCGGGTGGAGAAGGGCGCGACGCTCGACGAGCTGCTGCCCGAGGCGTTCGCCGCGGTGCGCGAGGCCTCGGTCCGCGTCACCGGGATGCGCCACTACGACGTCCAGATGATCGGCGGCATGGTGCTGCACTCGGGGCGGATCGCCGAGATGCGCACCGGCGAGGGCAAGACGCTCGTCGCCACCCTGCCGGCGTACCTCAACGCGCTGTCCGGCAAGGGCGTCCACGTCGTCACCGTCAACGACTACCTCGCCCGCCGCGACGCCGAGTGGATGGGGCGGATCCACGGCTTCCTCGGCCTCACCACCGGCGTCATCGTCCACGGCATCGAGGACGCGGAGCGCCAGCGCGCGTACCAGTGCGACATCACGTACGGCCAGAACAACGAGTTCGGCTTCGACTACCTGCGCGACAACATGAAGACGTCGCCGGACCGGATGGTCCAGCGCGCGCTCAACTACGCGATCGTGGACGAGGTCGACTCGATCCTGATCGACGAGGCGCGGACCCCGCTGATCATCAGCGGCGCGGCCGAGCAGGCCGCGGACCTCTACGTCACCGTCGACAAGATCATCCCGCGGCTCAAGCGCGACGTCGACTACGTCGTCGACGAGAAGGCGCACAACACGATGCTGACCGACGACGGCGTCAGCCGCGTCGAGAAGCTGCTCGGGATCGACAACCTCTACGCGTCGCAGAACCTGCAGCTCAACCACCACGTCGTCCAGGCGCTGCGCGCGCACACGCTGTACAAGCGCGACGTCAACTACCTGGTCGAGGACGGCAAGGTCGTCATCGTCGACGAGTTCACCGGCCGCAAGATGCCGGGGCGCCGCTGGTCCGACGGCCTGCACCAGGCGATCGAGGCCAAGGAGGGCGTGACGATCGAGGAGGAGAACCAGACCCTCGCGACCGTCACCTTCCAGAACTACTTCCGCATGTACGCGAAGCTGTCCGGCATGACCGGCACCGCGGACACCGAGGCGACCGAGTTCCACCAGATCTACAAGCTCGACGTCGTCGTCATCCCGACCAACAAGCCGATCACGCGCAAGGACAGCCCGGACCTCGTCTACAAGAACGAGAAGGGCAAGTTCCGCGCGGTGATCAACGACATCGAGGACTGCCACAAGCGCGGGCAGCCGGTGCTCGTCGGCACCGTCTCGGTCGAGAAGTCCGAGGTGCTGGCGAAGATGCTCCGCGACAAGGGGCTGCCGTTCAGCGTCCTCAACGCCAAGCAGCACCAGAAGGAGGCGATGATCGTCGCCCAGGCGGGCCGCAAGGGCGCGATCACGATCTCGACCAACATGGCCGGCCGCGGCACCGACATCTTGCTCGGCGGCAACCCCGAGGCGATGGCGAAGGCCGTGCTCGAGGAGGAGAAGGCCAAGATCGCCGAGGACGGGCTCGCGGCGCAGCCGCACGACGAGCCCGCGCCCGGCGAGGCCGACGGCGACGAGAGCGTCGCCGGCCCGTACCGCGGCTCGTCGGTCCCGCTGTTCGACGAGCAGAAGCGGCTCGAGGAGCTGACGAAGGAGTACAAGGCGCAGTGCGACGCCGAGCGCCAGGAGGTGATCAAGGCCGGCGGCCTGAAGATCATCGGCACCGAGCGCCACGAGTCGCGCCGCATCGACAACCAGCTGCGCGGCCGCGCCGGCCGCCAGGGCGATCCGGGCGCGTCGCGGTTCTACCTGTCGCTCGAGGACGACCTGCTGCGCATCTTCGGCCTCGACCGCATGGCGGGGCTGATGGAGCGGCTCGGCCTCGAGGAGGACACGCCGATCGAGTCGCCGATGGTGACGCGGTCGATCGAGGGCGCGCAGAAGAAGGTCGAGGGCCGCAACTTCGACATCCGCAAGAACGTCCTCGAGTACGACGACGTCATGAACCAGCAGCGCAAGACGATCTACGCCTTGCGCCGCCAGGTGCTCGAGGGCCGCTACACCCGCGAGCTGTCCGAGGAGGACCAGAAGAAGGGCCTGGTCGCGACGCCGGCGACAGAGAGCCGCGACTGGAACATCCCCGGGCTGTCGGCCGAGCTGCGGCCCAAGGTCGTCGAGCTGGTCGATCGCATCGCCGAGCGCGTCGCCCAGCGCGACGCCGAGCTCGCCGAGGGCAAGCCGGTCGGCGACGGCCGCGCGCACTGGCGGATCCTGCGCACCGAGGTGTGGCGGCAGTACGGCTGCCTGCTCGATCTCGAGAAGAAGGTCGGCCCTGGCGCCACGCTGGACAAGGCGCAGCTCGTCGACTTCATCGCCGAGAGCGCCGCCGCCTCGCTGATCCAGCAGCGCGAGCGCCTGTTCGATCTGTCGGAGGAGCAGATCTCGGTGCTCGTCACCCAGCACTGTCCCTCGGCCGGCTCCGAGGAGGAGTGGGACGTCGACGCGCTGGAGGACGCGCTCGCCGAGTCGTTCGGCACCGAGTTCGACGTCGGCAGCAAGCTCGACCACGACGAGATCGCCGCGACCGCGTGGAAGACCGTCGAGAAGCGGATCGACGAGCGCGAGACCGAGCTGACGCGCGCGTGGCTGATGTACTTCTCGCGCCACTTCATGCTCGAGGAGATCGACAACCAGTGGATCGATCACCTCAAGAACATGGACTCGCTGCGCGAGGGCATCGGCCTGCTCGGCTACGGGCAGAAGGATCCGAAGAAGGAGTACAAGCGGATCGGCCTCGAGATGTTCTCGGAGATGATGGCGCGCATCCAGAGCAACGTCGTCGGCAAGCTGTTCCGCGTCGAGATCCGGCCGCAGGATCAGGCCGCCGCCGTCCCGTCGCTGGCGACCAAGCAGCGCCAGATGGTGATGGCCGGCGCGGCCGGCAAGGTCGACCAGGCCGAGGCCGAGCAGGCGGCGGAGGCGCGCAAGCAGCGCGAGGTCCGCGGCAAGGCGGCCCAGCTCCGCACCGGCGCAGCGCCCGCGGCGGCCGCCGACGGCGCCAAGGCCGAGACCGTGCGCCGCGACAAGCCGAAGGTCGGGCGCAACGATCCGTGCCCGTGCGGCAGCGGCAAGAAGTACAAGAAGTGCCACGGCCGCGACGAGGCCGAGGCCGACGCGGGCGCGGGCGAGTAGCCGTGACCGCGCACGTCGGCTGCCCCGGGTTCCGGTTCGCCGGGGTCCGCGGCGGGATCAAGAAGAAGGCGGGCCTCGACCTCGGCGTGATCGCCGCGGATCGCCCGGTGGCGACGGCGGCGGTGTTCACCAGCAACCGGGTCAAGGCGGCGCCGGTGGTGCTGTCGCAGCGGGCGCTGCGCGCGGCCCGCGGCAAGGTGCGCGGCCTCGTCGTCAACAGCGGCAACGCCAACGCGTGCACCGGGCCGCGCGGCGCCGCCGACGCGCGCCGGATGCAGGCGCTCGCCGCCGCGGCGATCGGGTGCGCGCCGGGCGAGGTGCTGGTCGCGTCCACCGGCGTGATCGGCGAGCCGCTGCCGATGGACCGGGTCGAGACCGGGATCTCGCTCGCCGGCGCGGCGCTGACCGAGACCGGCTTCGCCGCGTTCGCCGACGCGATCCTGACCACGGACCGCCGCGCCAAGCTCGCGCGGCGCGAGGTCAGGCTCGGCGGGCGGACGATCACGCTGCTCGGCTGCACCAAGGGCGCCGGGATGATCGCGCCCAACATGGCGACGACCCTGACGTTCGTCGTCACCGACGCGGCGATCGCGCCGGGGGCGCTGGCGGCGGCGACGCGCGCCGCGGTCGCGCCGACGTTCAACGCGATCGCCGTCGACGGCGACACGTCGACCAACGACATGCTCGCGGTGATGGCGTCGGGGCGCGCCGGCAAGGCGCCGCTGGCCGGCAAGGCGCTCGCGGCGTTCACCGCCGCGCTGACCGAGCTGTGCGCCGACCTCGCCCGCCAGCTCATCGGCGACGGCGAGGGCGTGCACCACGTCGTCACCGTGCAGGTCAAGGGCGCGACGTCGGCGCGCGCCGCGACCGCGGTGGCGCGGCGGATCGCGACCTCGCCGCTGGTCAAGACCGCGATCGCCGGCGGCGATCCCAACTGGGGCCGGATCCTGTGCGCCGTCGGCAACGCCGGCGCGGCGATCAAGCCGGAGCGGATCTCGGTGTGGCTCGATGACGCGCGGCTGTGCGCCGCGGGGGCGCGCGCGCCCGACCACGACGAGGCGCGCGCCGCGGCCGTCATGCGCCAGCCCGCGTACACGATGACGGTCGATCTGGGCGTGGGGCGCGCGAGCGCGAGCTACCTGGCGTGCGACCTGTCGCACGAGTACGTCTCGATCAACGCCGACTACCGGTCGTGAGACGGGGCTCGCGGCA
>WYBA01000249.1 GCA_011526095.1 Myxococcales bacterium
CGCGCGGCGCCGGCTCGGCGAGCTGCTCGACGCGCTGCGCGCGACGCCGCTCGACGACGCGGCGGCCGCGGCGCTCGCGGCGCGGCGCGCCGCGCTCGACGCCGAGCTCGACCGGCGGTTCGCGGCGGAGGCCGCGCTCGACGACGTCGTGACCCACCGCCACGCCGCGGCGTGGGACGACGCCGAGGCGGCGCTGTCGGCCCAGGCGGCGATCGTCCCCGGGCTGACCGCCCAGCACGCGGCGGCGCGCGACGCGCTCGCCGCGGCGGACGCCGCGATCGTCACGGCCGACGCGGCGTGGGAGGCGGCCACCGCGACGTGGCAGCAGGCCGAGGCGCGCCGCGTCGCCGTCGTCGCGCACCACGAGCGCGCCCTCGCCGAGCTGACCGCGCTGCGCGCCGGCGCCGGTGACCCCGACGGCGCCGGCGGTGAGGCGGGCGACGCGGCGGGGGAGGCGGGCGACGTCGGGCGCGCGCTGGGCGACGCGCTGCGCGCGCTCGCCGCGCTCGAGGTCGAGGCGCGCGCGCTGATCGAGGACGGCGCGCTGGCGCGCGAGCGCGCCGCCCAGGCCGAGCGCCGGATCGCCCTCGCGCGCGCCACCGCCGCCGAGGAGGCGGCGCGGGTCGGGCCGACGACGCGGGCGTGGCACGCGCTGCGCGACGCGGCGCGCGCCGCCGGGCTGCTCGACGCCGCGCTGGCGTCCTCGGTCGGGCGCGCCCAGGCCGGCCGCGGCAGCGTCCAGCTCGCCGCCGAGGCCGCGAGCAAGCGCGAGGTCGTGCTCGACCGGCTCGCGCGCGCCCGCGGCGGCGAGGCGCTCGCGCGCGAGCTGCGCGAGCAGGGCGGCGCGCCGGCCGAGCTCCAGCTCGCGACGTGGCTGGCGGTGCGCGAGTGGCTGCGCCGGCGCGTCCCGGCCCAGATCGCCGAGGTCGCGGAGCCGCTCGACGCGCTCGAGCGCCTGCGCGATCACCTCGGCGTGCTCGAGCAGCGCCTGGCGCGCCAGGACGCGGACCTGCGCGGCGCGTCCGAGGACGTGGCGCGCGGCATCGACGTCCAGCTGCGGCGCGCGCGCGGCCAGGTCCGCGCGCTCAACCAGCACCTCGAGGGCGTCGCGTTCGGCAGCATCGCCGGGATCCGCGTGCAGATGCGACGGATCGACCGGATGGAGCAGATCCTGCGCGCGCTGCGCGAGGGCGAGTCGCAGGAGCTGCTGTTCCTGCCGGACCTGCCGATCGAGGAGGCGCTCGACGAGATCTTCCGGCGCCACGGCGGCGGGCGCGGCGGCGGCGCGCGCCTGCTCGACTACCGCGAGTACCTCGAGCTCGGCGTCGAGATCCAGCGGCGGTCGAGCGAGGCGTGGGAGCCGACCAGCCCGACCAAGCTGTCGACGGGCGAGGCGATCGGCGTCGGCGCGGCGCTGATGATGGTCGTGCTGACGGCGTGGGAGCGCGACGCCACCCTGCTGCGCGGGCGGCGCACCGGCGGCAGCCTGCGCTTCCTGTTCCTCGACGAGGCCAACCGGCTGTCGGGCGACAACCTCGGCGTGCTGTTCGAGCTGTGCAAGAACCTCGACCTGCAGCTGTTGATCGCGGCGCCCGAGGTCGCGCGCGCCGAGGGCAACACGACCTACCGGCTGATCCGCCACGTCCACGACGACGGCCGCGAGGAGGTCATCGTCAGCGGCCGCCGGGTCCTGCCCGGCGCGGGCGGTGGCGAGCCGCCGGCGACGCTGATCGTGGCCTGACCCTCCACCACCGGGAACTGGCTGCGCCCCCGCGGCTCGTGCCACGATCGCGGACGATGTCCTGGCGCTCCGTCGGCACGCTCGCCCTGGCGCTGACGCTGCTGGCTCCGGCGGCGCCGGCGAGCGAGGCCCGTCGGACGGATCGGGATGCCCGCGACGCCGGGCGCGCGCGGGCGGGGGACGACCTCACGATCGCCGACCTCGACTGGCCGGCCACGACGCGGTCCGTGCGCACGCGCGGCGCGACCAAGGCCTACGCCGGGCCGCGGAAGCGGGGCGGGCGGATCGGCAAGATCGCCGCCGCGCAGCACGTCGCGTTCGGGCGGATCGTCAAGACGTCCGATCGGTGCCGCGCGTGGATCGAGGTCGCGCCGCGCGGCTGGGTGTGCGCGCGCGACGTCGAGCCGAGCGACGCGCCGCCCGCGGCGACCGCGGTGCCGCGCAAGGTGCGGACCGGGACGAGCTGGGTCGGGATGGATCTGCGGACCGAGGCGCCGCCGGCGTGGCCGTTCGCGTGGGCGCTCGAGCCTCAGCGGTGGCGGCGGCGCGATCAGGGCAAGAAGCTGCGGCCGCCGCGCCCGACCCCGGTGCTCGCCGCGCCCGAAGCCGACGCCGAGGTCGTGCGCGAGCTGGCGCCGCGCACCGCCGTCGCGGTGCGCGAGGCCGACGGCGACTTCGTCCGGATCGCGGACGGCGAGTGGGTGGCGGCGCGCGAGCTGCGGGTGATCACGCCGGCGGCGCGACCCGCCGGCGTCGGCGAGGACGAGAAGTGGATCGACGTCGATCTCGCGGCGCAGGTGCTCGTCGCCTACGAGGGCGACACGCCGGTCTACGCGACGCTGGTGTCGACCGGGCGCCGCAACGGCACGCCGACCGGCATCTACCGGATCACGATCAAGCAGGCGGTCGCGACGATGCGCGACGCCCAGGGGCCCGACACGCGGTGGAACCACCCCGACGTGCCGTTCGTGATGCGGTTCCGCGAGCGCTACGCGCTGCACGGCGCGTACTGGCACGACCGGTTCGGCAACGCGCAGTCCGTCGGCTGCGTCAACCTCGCCCCCGAGGACGCGCGCTGGCTGTTCGCGTGGACCACTCCGGTGGCCCCGATCGGCTGGTTGCAGTGGATCGTCCGCGACGACACCGGCACGGTCGTGCGGATCCACGGGCCCGACGATCCGGACCCGGTGTGGCGCGACTACGACGGCGCGCCGCGCGGCCGGTGAGGCGCGCTCGCGCGGCGGTCGCGTGCGAGGAACTCGGATCGATCGCCACGGACTGATAGGCTCGCGCTCCATGAGCCTCGTGCGCGTCCGCCTCTCCTCGCTCCTCCTCACCGCCGCGGCGCTCGGCGCGGCTGGCTGCGGCGATGTCGTCACGACCGCCCCCGACGCCGACACGTCGAGCGCGCCGGACGCCGCGGGCGCCCCCGACGCGCGCGTGCCCGACGCGCGCATGCCCGATGCCGCGCCGCCCGACGCGGTGCCGCCCGACGCCGCGCCGCCCGACGCGGTGCCGTGCGCGGCCCCCGGCTCGACGACGTTCGGCTTCACCGGGACGACACAGGCGTTCACGGTGCCAACGTGCGTCACCTCGATCACCGTCCAGGCGTGGGGCGCGCAGGGCGGCACCGGCGAGCCCGGCGTGGTCGGCGGCCTCGGCGGCTACGCCCAGGCGGTCGTCCCGGTGACCGAGGGCGAGATCCTGCTCGTCGAGGTCGGCGGCGCCGGGACGACCGTCGTCAACGCCACGACCGGCGGATACAACGGCGGGGGCGGCTCGCTCGAGACGATCGCCCAGCCGAACTGCGGCTACAGCGGCACGGGCGGCGGCGCCAGTGACGTCCGACGCGGCGCCGATCTATCCGGCCGGCTCGTCGTCGCCGGCGGCGGCGGTGGAGGCGGCTACTCCGGCGGCGCCGGCGGCGCCGGTGGCTTCGGTGGCGGCGACGTCGGCGGCGACGGCGCGTCCAGCGGGGTCGGGTTCGCGGCGGGCGGCGGCGGCACGCAGACCGCCGGTGGCGCGGTCGGCTGGGCCGAGGGCGACTACGCCAACGGCGCCGGCACGTTCGGCGTCGGCGCGATCGGCTACCACGACTGCGCGGGCACCGGCGGCGGCGGCGGTGGCTGGTTCGGCGGCGGCACCGGTGGCTTCGGCGGCGGCGGCGGCGGCTCGGGCTACGTCTCCGCGCCGGGCAACACCGGCACGCTGATGCAGGTCGGCGTCCAGTCCGGCGACGGCCAGATCGTCATCTCCTGGTAGCGCCGACCGCGGTCGCCGCCCAGGTCGGCTCGGCGTCCAGCTCCGACGCGGACGCCGCACGGATCGAGCCGAGCTCGCGGCGATCCATCCGCGCCGCGCACGACCGCGGGCACTGGACGCAGTGCGGGGGGCGGAACCGCGAGCACGCCTGTACGAGCATGCCGAGCGGATCCTGGACGACCTCGATCATCTCGAGGTGCGCGGTCTCCGGGCAGGTGAGGACCAGGTACGCCATGACGGCCGGAATTGCACGGCGTGAGCCAGCCTCGGCCGCGGCAAGGTTTGCGCCGACGCCGGTTCGCACGCGACCTTTGCGCGAGTTCGAGCCCGAACGTGGGCGCCCCGACGGTCACGTCACCAGGCGAACCACGGGTGCGGGGGTGGCCGCGGGGGCGGGCTCCCCACGTGCGGCGCCCGTGCCGCGGTGCGGTGATCACCGGTGACCTTCGGCGATGGCGGGCGGCGGGACGCTGGTGGTAGGACCTCGGCCCCCGGTCCGAAGGTTGTCGTCGATGGTCACGTCTCGAGCACTGCTGTCCCTGTGTGTCGCGCTCGCCCCGGCCTGCGCGTTCGATCCATCCGGGCTGTCCGGCGAGCCCGGCCCCGATGCACCGGCCGTCGATCAGCGGCAGCCCGACGCGGGCGTCGACGTCGACGCTCGCGGGGCGGAGGCGCCCGCCGGCTACCAGGTCGTCCCCGGCCAGGACGCGCGGTGGCGCCCGGCGCTCGCGCCCGGCACGCTCGCCGCTGCCGCCGCCGACTGCGCCGACGACGCGCCGGGCGCGGCCCTGGCGCTGCCGGTCGATCCGCCGGGTAACGTCGCGCTGCGGCTGTTCGCCAACGCCCAGCTCGCCGGCGAGCGGATCTGGTTGCCGCTCACCGACGCCGCGAAGGAGGGCGACTGGCGCACGCTCGACGGCGAGGTCCCGGCGTTCACGCCTTGGGACGACGGCGAGCCCAACGACGCGCTCGACGGCGAGGACTGCGCGGAGATGCTGGGGCTGGCCGATCATCCGCCGCAGCGCGGACGGTGGAACGATCTGGGGTGCGACGAGCCGCGGCCCTACGTGTGCGCGTGGACGCCGTAGCAGGCTGATGCACGCCGCGCAGCGGCGTTCTGCATCAGCCTGCTACCGAGGGCTCTGGGCGGGGTGGGTCCCGTCGGGCTTCGCCCGACGGGCGGGGCGGCGAGCCCCGTGTGGTCAGAACGCCGGCTCGACCTTGGCGTGGCGCTCGACCAGCGTGATCAGGTAGTCGGCCAGGTCGAGCACCGCCTCGTCGTCGGTGTCTCGCGGGACGTGGGTCGTCGTCGTCTCGTGGTCGCCGTCCTCGGTCGGATCGCGCAGCCGCAGCATCACCGAGCCGACCTCGGGGTCGGGCTCGCCCTCGTCGAGCTCGTAGAGGTCCGCGGCGTCGATCAGGTCCCACACCTTGCGGGCCTCCTTGGCCGACAGCGTGTACGGGCCGAGGTCCTTGGCGTCCTTGCCGTCCTGCCCGCTGTACGCGACCCACAACGAGTCGCCGCGCAGCCGCAGCGTCCACTCCGATCCGTCGGGCTTGCTCGACACCAGGTCGAACATCCGGCCGTTGGTCGCGCCGCGCGGCTCGTCGGGCGACGCGGCGGTGGCGGGGCCGCACGCGGCGAGGGCGAGCGCGCACCAGGTGAAGACGGCCAGGGCAGGGCGAGCCAGGCGCACGCCCCGAGCTTACGTCAGGTCCGCGTCACGGCGTGTCGTCGTCGATCGCGAGGTCGACCATCAGCTCGCCGGCCAGCGCCTCGAGCTCGCCGCGCAGCTCGCCGAGCGCGACGCCGGCGGGCACGCGCAGGGTCGCGTGGGCGCGGAACAGCGGCTCGCCGGACATCGGGGCCGAGCCGACCTCGGACGCCAGCTCCTCGACGTTGACCCCGCGCTCGGCGAGCACCCGCGACACGTCGCGGACGATGCCCGGGCGGTCGTCGCCGGTGAGCTCGAGCCGGACGCGCTCGCCGGCCGGGGCCGCGGGCGCGCCGGCGCCGCTGGGCCGCGCCGTGACCTGCAGCCCGACGGCGTCGAGCCCGCGCAGCGCCGCCACCACCGCGTCGACCGCGGCGCGGTCGACCGTGACCTGGACGATGCCGGCGAACTGGCCGCCGAGCCGCGCCATGTGGCTCGCTTCCCAGTTGCCGCCCGCCGCCGAGATCCGCTCGGCGAGCGCCTCGACCAGGCCGGGCCGATCCGCGCCGATCACCGTGAGCACCAGCGTGTCCCGCATGCGCGCAGCTTCGCACGGGGCCGCGCGCGCGGCCACGGGCCATGCGACGATGGGGCACGTGAACGTCACCCAGGCGCTCGTCGAGGCCGCGTACGCGATCGGCATCGGGCTCGTCGTCGGGTTCGAGCGCGAGCACTCCGGCGTCTCGGAGGGCCTGGCGCCCGAGGCCGTCCCCGAGGAGGCGCAGCCCGCGCCGCGCAAGGAGGTCTTGCTCGGCGCGCGGACGTTCGCGCTGCTGGGGCTCGCGGGGTGGCTGATCGCCGTGCTCGGCGAGCGCCAGCCGCTGCTGCTGCCGGTCGCGGTGGTGGCGGTCGTGGCGATGCTCGTCGTGCAGTACGTGCTGGCGGCGCGCGCCGGCCACGATCTGGGGCTCACCACCGAGATCGCGGCGGTCGTCGTCCTGCTGCTGGGGATGGTCGTGCACGACGACCGCGCGCTCGCCGTGCCGCTGACGATGGGCACGCTGCTGCTGCTCGTCGCCAAGCCGTGGACGCGTCACGTCGTGGTCCGGCTGCGGCGGATCGAGATCACGGCGACGGTGCAGCTGCTCGTGCTGGTCGCGATCGTGCTGCCGCTGTTGCCGGTGGAGCCGGCCGATCCGTGGGGCGCGATCCCGCCGCAGAAGGTCGGGCTGTTCGTGATCCTGATCGCGGCGGTCGAGTACGTGGGCTACGTCCTCCACCGGATCCTCGGCGCGACCCGCGGCGTCGCGGTCGCCGGGCTGGTCGGCGGGCTGACCTCGTCGACGGCGGTGACGGTGGCGATGGCGCGGCAGGCGCGGCGCGCGCCGGCCACGCGCGACGCCGCCGAGCTCGCGGTGCTGCTCGCCAACGCGGTGATGTGCGTGCGCGTCGTCGTCGTGACCTGGGTGCTGGCGCGCGACGTCGCGATGGCGCTGGTCGCGCCGCTCGGGCTGCTGCTCGCGGCGCTGCTGGCGTCGGCGGGGTGGCGGGCGCTCGCGCTGCGCCGCGCCGACGGCGGCCACGTCGAGGAGGGGGCGCTGGCGCTGCGCAACCCGTTCGCGGTCGTGCCCGCGGTGATCTGGGGCTCGATCCTGTGCGGCGTGCTGCTGATCGCGCACTTCGCGACCGAGTACCTGGGCTCGCAGGGCCTGGTCCTGGCGGCGGCGGCGACCGGCCTGGCCGACGTCGACGCGATCACGCTGGCGGCGTCGCGCGCGTTCGCCGACGGCATGTCGAGCACCGCGGCCGCGACCGCGATCGCGGTGGGCGTCGCGTCGAACACCGTGGTCAAGGCCGGGCTGGCGATCGTCGGCGGCGGCTGGCGGTTCGGTGGCCGGATCGCGGCGGTGTTTGCGGCGGGCCTCGTCGCGGGCGCCGCGGCGGCCGTGGCCGAGTGGCTGGTCTAGGGGAATGCTGATCAGATAAGGCAAGGCGTGTCAGTTCCGCGCGCGGCGCCGCACACCGTCGAGGCCCCAGGTGCGCGGGCGTTCGGCGGTGCGAGCGCCAGCCCGACGAGCCCACCGCGGACGCGCGAGACGGCGGCGGCGTGGCGGTGCCAGGCGCCGTGGCGTGGC
>WYBA01000250.1 GCA_011526095.1 Myxococcales bacterium
ACCCGGCCGACGCCCGCCGCGGGTCGACGCCGGCGTCCGCCCGCCGCGGCCCGACGCGGGCCCGCCGGCGGATCGGCGGTGCACGCGCGCCTCGTTCGCGCGGATCTACGACCAGGACGCGCCGTCGTTCGACGACGTCCAGCGCGCGCTCGACCGGCTCAAGGCGTGCGCGTCCAGCGGCGCGCTCGACGACCGGACCGTCAAGGCGATCCAGGACCGGCTGATCCAGAAGCTGTGAGCCGCGCGGCGCGCCCGGCCGCGCCCGACGCATGATGACAGCCGTTCACCCGCGCGCCCGCGAGGTTGGGGCTTGCGCGGCGGCGGCGCGCCGTTCGATGACTCCGCCGCCATGCCCGAGCCGACGACGCCCACCGTCGCGACCACCGCCGGCGCCGGCGACAGCGACGTCGCGGCCGCGACCACGGCGCCCGCGCGCGACGCCGGCGACGCGGTGTTCGAGCGCGCCGGCCACGACCGCTACCGGCTCGGGCGCGAGCGCGGGCGCGGCGGCCTCGGCCGCGTCACCGAGGCGGTCGACGAGCGGCTCGGGCGTCGCGTCGCGATCAAGGAGCTGCACGTGCGGTCCGACGAGGCGCGCGCGCGGTTCGCCCGCGAGGTCCAGCTCACCGCCAGCCTCGAGCACCCCGCGATCGTCCCGGTCTACGACGCGGGCGCGTGGTCCGGCGGCGAGCCGTACTACACGATGCGGCTGGTCGACGGCCGGCCGCTGTCCGACGAGCTCGCGGCGCGCCCGACGCTGGCCGAGCGCCTCGCGCTGCTGCCGCAGGTGATCACCGTCGTCGACGCGGTCGCCTACGCCCACAGCCGCGGCGTGCTGCACCGCGATCTCAAGCCGCACAACGTCGTGCTCGGCGCGTTCGGCGAGGCGGTCGTGATCGACTGGGGGCTGGCGAAGGTCGTCGGCGACGCGCCCTCCGGCGCCGTGGCGGCGCCCGCCGCGGTCACGCCGTCGTCGTCGGATCTGACCGAGGACGGCGCGGTGATCGGCTCGGCCCCGTACATGCCGCCGGAGCAGGCGGGCGGGGCGCCCGCCGATCCGCGCGCCGACGTCTACGCGCTCGGCGCGCTCTTGTACGAGGTGATCGCCGGGCGGCCGCCGTACGACGGCCGCGATCGCCGCGCGGTGCTGGCCCAGCTGATCGCCGGCGCGCCGCCCGCGATCGCGAGCGTCGCGCCCGAGGTGCCGGCCGAGCTCGCGGCGATCGTCGCGCGCGCGATGGCGCGCGAGCCCGGGGCGCGCTACGCGACCGCCGGCGCGCTCGCCGACGATCTGCGGCGGTTCGGCGCCGGGCAGCTCGTCACCGCGCACCGCTACTCGGCGGCGAGCCGGGTGTGGCGGTGGATGGGGCGCCACTGGGCGCTCGTGCGCGTCGGCGCCGCGGCGCTCGCGGTGATCGCGGCGATCGGCGTCGTCGCGGCGCTGCGCGTCCGGGGCGCGCGCGATCGCGCCGAGGCCGCGCGCGCCGCGGCCGAGGCGACCGGCAACGCGCTGCGGCTGGAGCAGGCGCGCGCCGCGCTCGCCGCCGATCCGACCGCGGCCGCGGCTTGGCTGCGGTCGTGGGCGCCCGAGGCGGCGGCGCTGCCCACCGCCGCGCAGATCGCGGCCGACGCGGTGGAGCAGGGCGTCGCGCGCCACGTCTTGACGATGCCGGGCGCGGCGGCGAAGGCGCTGTGCCTGGCGCCCGACGGGCGGACCGCGGTCACCGTCGATCGCGAGGGCGCGATCGCGGCGTGGGATCTCGAGACCGGGCGGGCGACGCCGATCACCGGCGGCGTGTCGCGCCCCGGCGTGTGTCGGCTGTCGCGCGACGGCGCGTGGCTGTCGGTGCGCGGCGTGCGCGGCGAGCTCGCGGTCGGGCGCGTCGCCGACGGCGCGCTGCGCACGCTCGACGGCGTGCGCGCCCAGTGGTACGAGCCCGACGCGCCGGGCGGGCGGCTCGCGGTCGTGATGGCCGACGGCACCGCCGCGCTGATCGATCCCGCGACCTGGCCCGCGCCCGGCGCGACGACGCCGCTCCTGCCCGCGCCCGGCAAGTCGGCGGTGCTCGACGTCGAGCCTGGCACGGGCGCGATCGCGATCGACGGCCCCGACGGCGTCGTGGTGTGGACCGATCCCGCCGCGCCGGGGCGCCGGCTCGACGGGCTGCGGGCGCGCGCCGGCAACCTCCACGTCTCGGCCGACGCGCGCCGCGTGCTGCTCGCCGACCGCGACGGCCTCACCGTCGTCGAGCTCGCGACCGGCGCGCGGCTGCACCTGCCGCAGGCGTGGGACGACGGCGCGGTGGTCAAGTCGGCGTGGGTCGAGGGCGAGCGCGCGGTCGTGTTCGTCGACAGCACCAGCCTGACGGTGCGGCGGTGGGACCTCGCGGCCGCGGCGGCGGGCGCGTCCGACGCGGTGACCGTGCTCGGCGAGCAGGCGCTCTACGACGTGCTCGCGCGCTCGGCGGACGGCGAGGTGATCGTTTGGGCGGATCGCCTCGGCGAGCTCCACGTGCTGGACGTCGCGACCGGGCTGCGCCGGCGGCTGCGCGGCCACGGCGGCGCGCTCCGCCGCGCCGCGCTGGCGCACGACGGGCGCGTGCTGGTGTCCGCCGGCGAGGACGGCGCGCTGCGGGTGTGGGACCTGCCGCGGCGCGGGGCGCGGCTGCGCGGCCACGCCGGCGAGGTCGCCGCGGTGTGGCGCGCGGGCGAGCTGCTGGTCAGCCGCGGCGCCGACGCGGTGCGGGTGTGGCGCGACGGCGCCGAGGTGGCGGCGTGGGCGGTCGCGCCCGACGACGCGGTCGCGGTCGCGCCCGACGACGACGGCGCGCGCGTCGTGCGCGGCGGCGCGACCGGCGCGCTCGCGCTGTGGGACCCGCGCACCGGCGCCGAGCGTGTGGTCGCGCCCGCCGGCGCCGGCGCGGCGATCGTCCGGGTCAAGGACGTGGACGCGCGCACGATCGCGACCGCCGAGGACGGCGGCGCGGTGCGGCTGTGGGACCTCGACACCGGGCGCGCCGAGGTGATCGCCGAGCACCCGCGCGTCCCGCTCGGCGTGTTCGCCTCGCCCGACGGGCGGTACGTCGCGAGCATCGGGTTCGACGAGGGCGTGCAGGTGTGGGACCGGCAGGCGCGGCGCGGCGTCACGCTCGGCGACGAGATGGTGTGGTCGGTGGCGTTCGCGCCCGACGGGCGTCAGCTCGTCGCCGGCGCCGCGGACGGCGCGGTCACGCTCCACGCGCTGCCCGACGGCGCGGCGCGCGCGCTGGTCGCGCATCGCGGGCGGGTGACGCGCGTCGCGTTCACCCCGGCGGGCGACGCGGTCGTGTCCGGCGACGACGCGGGGGGGCTGTGGGTGACGACGCTCGCGACCGGCACGACGCGCCGGCTGCGCGGGCACGACGCCGAGATCGGCGCGCTGGCGTTCGATCCCGCCGGCGCGCGCCTCGCCTCCGCCGATCTGCGCGGCCGGGTCCGGCTGTGGGACCTCGCGACCGGCGCGGTCGCGCGCCTCGACGCCGCCGACGGCGCGATCCGCGCCCTGCAGTTCACCGCGGCCGGCGCGCTCGCCATCGGCAGCCCGGATGGGCGGCTGCTCGTCGTCGAGCTCGCCGCCGACGCGCTCGCGCCCGCGTCACCGGCGCTGCACGCCTGGCTCGCCGCCCGCACGCGCGCCGTGATCCAGGTGCGCGACGAGCTGCCTGGTCCGCACAGCGAGTAGCCCGCGGGCGCTGCGACTTCTCAGAAGTCGAGCGACTCCTCGGTCGCGCCGTCGTCGCCGTCGCCGTCCTCCTTGGGCTCGGCCGGGCGGACGTGGATGTCGTCGATCCGCCACTCGCCGTCCTCCTTGCGCAGGACGATGACGTACTGGATGTCGTTCTCGTCCCACCGCAGCTCGGCCCGGTCGGCGCCGATCTCGTCGATCTTGTCGTCGATCCGGCGCTCGAGCCCCTTCACGAAGCCCTCGATCTGCGCGCGCAGCCCGTCGCGCCGCCGCGCCGTCAGCGACCGCAGCACGCCCTCGAGATCGTCGTGGGCGAGCGCCTCGGCGAACATCCGGATCGCGTCGCGCGGCCGGCTCGCGCGCGACTGCGACACCAGCGCCGACTCCAGCTTCCACGCCTTGCCCTCGCGCTCGAGCGCGACCATCTTGCCGTCGGAGTAGCTGGCGAGCGCGCGCTCGCCGCCGGCCGGATCGCCGCGCCGCGGCTCCGCGAGCACGCGCGCCGGCCC
>WYBA01000028.1 GCA_011526095.1 Myxococcales bacterium
ACTTGAACGCTCGCTCCCGGCGCTCCCGCGCCCTCGGCGCGGTGCCCGCGCCGGCTCGCGTCACTTGAACGCTCGCTCCCGGCGCTCCCGCGCCCTCGGCGCGGTGCCCGCGCCGGCTCGCGTCACTCGAACGCTCGCTCCCGGCGCTCCCGCGCCCTCGGCGCGGTGCCCGCGCCGGCTCGCGTCACTTCTTCTTCGTGAGCCACCACCCGGCGACGCCGGGCAGCGGGGCCTGCGGGCCGACGTCGCGCGGGGTCACGCCGTGCAGGCGCCGCGTCCACGCGTAGTGGCCGTACGGGGCGTAGAGCGGCGTGTACGGCTGCTCGTCGGCGAGGATCCGCTGCAGCTCCTGGTAGGTCTTCTTGCGCGCGTCGCGGTCGAGGGTGCGCCGCGCCTGCTCGAGCAGCTGATCGACCTTGGGGTTGGCGTAGGCGGCGTAGTTGGCGCCGGCCTGGGCCTGCGACGAGTGGAGCAGCGCCGACGGATCGGGGTCGGCGATGTCGGGCAGCCAGCCGAAGTAGACCGCGTCGTAGTCGCGGCGCGCGATCCGGTCGTAGTACTCCTTCGACGGCAGGATCGTCAGCGTCAGCTCGATCCCCAGCGCGCTCGCGTCGCGGCGGAAGATCGCCATCGTCGCGTCGGTCGCCGGCCCCTTGAGCGACTCGACCGCGATCACCTCGAGCTGGAACCGCTTGCCGCTCGCGGCGGGCACGACCTCGTCGAGCAGCGCGCGCGCCGCGGCGGGATCGTGCGGCAGCGGCGCGAGCGTCGTGTCGTAGGCGAACATCGTCGGGAACATCGGCGCCGCCAGCGGCTGCGCCTGGCCGAACAGCACGTCGTCGATCACGCGGTCGCGATCGAGCGCGAGGGTCAGCGCGCGGCGGACGCGGACGTCGTCGAGCGGCGCGCGCTGGGTGTTCCAGGCGAGCAGGCGGATCCGCGACTCGACCGCCTCGGTCACCTCGAACTGCTCGCGGAACGCGGCGGTGTGCGCCACCTCCATCCACTGCTGGACGTCGCCGACCCGCGCCCAGTCGACCGCGCCCTGCTCGAGCGCCTTGCGCGCGTCGGCGTCGGGGATGCCGAACACCAGCTCGACCGTCTCGAGGTGCGGCAGCGCGTGCCACCACTGGGTGTGGCCCTCGAGGTACATCCGCTTGCCCGCCTCCCACCGCTTGAGCTTGAACGGCCCGGCCCCGATCGGCTCGAGGTTGGCGTCGGAGGTCGCGATGTCGACCTCCTTGCCGTCGACGAGGAACCGGTGCCTCGGCAAGAGGCCCACCGTCCACGTCATCAGCGCCGGCGCGTACGGCTCGGCGTAGGTGACGACGACCGTGCGCTCGTCGGGCGCGGTCACGCTCTGCACCGGCGCCATGTACGCCTTCCACGCCGTCGCGCCGGAGGTGGCGCGGATCGCGTCGAACGTGAACTTGACGTCGGCCGCGGTCACCGGCTGGCCGTCGTGCCACTTCGCCTTCGGCTGGAGCTTGAACGTGATCGTCTTGCCGTCGGGCGCGACCTCCCACGACTCCGCCAGCCGCGGCACCGGCTCCATCTTGCCGTCGAGGCCGACCAGCCCCTCGAACATCAGCGCGTTGGCGACCGAGAACCGCGGCTCGAGGATCGGGTTGGCGAACCGCGGCTCGTTCGACGGGATCCGGACCAGGCCGCCGACCTGCGGCCCCTTGCCGTCGCCTTCGTTGGGCTTCTTGACCGGCGAGGTGAGCGGGTCGGGCTCGTTCGACGACTTGCACGCGGTGACGCCGGCGAGCGCGGCCGCGCACACGACGGCGAGCGCCCCTCGGGAGATCGTGCCCTGCATGGGGCGCACCATAACGCCGAACGCAGGCGCGGTGGTAGCGTGCCCCCGCCATGGAACGGCCCCGGCTCTACATCCTCGACGCGCACGGCTACGTGTTCCGCGCCCACTTCGGCCTGATGAACACCTCGCGGGGCGAGCGCCAGGCCGTGCGGCTGTCGACCAGCGAGGGCATGCCGACCGGCGCGCTCTACGTGTTCGCGCGGATGCTCATGGCGCTGCGCAACGACGTCAAGCCGGAGCGCATGGCCGTGGTGTTCGACACCGGGCGCGACAGCTTCCGCAAGCAGATCTACCCCGAGTACAAGGCCAACCGCCCGCCGGCGCCCGACGAGCTGCAGATCCAGATGCCGTACTTCCGCCAGCTCGCCGAGGCGTTCCGCTGGCCGGTGCTGGCGGTCCCCGGCGTCGAGGCCGACGACGTGATCGCGACCCTGGTCACCGAGGCCAAGGCGCGCGGCTGGGACGTCGTCGTCTACAGCGCCGACAAGGACATGATGCAGCTGGTGGGCGAGGGCGCCGAGGTGATCGACGCGATGCGCCAGCAGGTCTACACCCGCGAGGCGGTGACCGAGAAGTTCGGCGTCCCGCCCGAGCAGCTCGCCGACTTCCTCGCGCTGTGCGGCGACACCAGCGACAACATCCCGGGGGTCGAGGGGATCGGCAAGGTGTCGGCGGCCAAGCTGCTGACCGAGCACGGGTCGATCGAGGGCATCCTCGCCGCCGCGCCGGGGATGAAGGGCAAGCTCAAGGAGCGCCTGACCGATCCCGCCAACATCGAGAAGCTGCGGCTGTCACGCCAGCTGGTCGAGCTGAACCGCCACGTCGAGCTCGGCGTCGACCTCGATCAGCTCGTCGTGCGGCCGTGGGACCAGGAGCGGCTGGCGCAGCTGTTCACCGAGCTGGAGTTCAACGCGCTGGTGGACAAGGTGCGGAGCGGGCCGGCCGCGGCGACCGCGGCGACCGCGGCGTCCTCCGCGTCGGGGCCCGAAGGCGCGCCGTCCACGCCCGCGCCCGACGGCGCGCCCGCCGCGCTCAGCGATCAGCCGCTGGCCGAGCCCGTCGTCGCGATCAGCGAGGCCAAGGTCGGCGAGTGGGTCGCCGCGGCGCGCGCCGCCGGCCGGGTCGGCGTCCACGTCGAGCTCGACGGCGAGCGCACCGACCGCGCCCACGTCGTCGCGATCGCGCTCGCCGTCCCGGGGCACGGCTCGGTCTACGTGCCGCTCGGCCACAGCTACCTCGGCGCGCCGCCGGCGCCGGAGCGCGCCGCGCAGGAGCCGCTGTGGGCGCTGCTCGCCGACCCGGCGGTCGCGAAGGTCTGCCACGACCACAAGACCGCGCGTCGCGTGCTCGAGGACCACGGCCGCGCGCTCGCCGGCGCGATCGACGATCCGATGCTCGCGGCGTTCCTGCTCGACTCGACCAAGGACCCGACCGCGCCCGAGGTCGTCGCCGCGGCCGCCGCCGGCGTGCCGCTGCCGGCGCGCACCGAGCTCGCCGGGCGCGGCAAGCACTCGCTCGAGCGGGTCGAGGTCGAGCGCGCCGCGGCGTGGCTCGGCCGCGTCACCGAGGCGTCGCTGCGCGGCGCCGACGAGCTGCGCCGGCGGCTGCAGCGCGGCGGGCTCGACGCGCTGTACGCCGACGTCGAGCTGCCGGTCGCGCAGATCCTGGTCGAGGTCGAGCGCGCCGGGATCTGCATCGACGTGCCCTACCTGCGCCAGCTCGACGACGAGGTCCGCGGCCAGATCGCCGCGATCGAGCGTCAGGTGTTCGAGCTCGCCGGGGCCGAGCTCAACCTCGGCTCGCCCAAGCAGCTCGCGGCGCTGTTGTTCGACAAGCTCGGGCTGCACTCCGACAAGATGAAGAAGACCAAGACCGGGTTCTCGGTCGATCACGAGGTGCTCGAGGGGCTGCTCGACGCCCACCCGGTGATCGCGCCGATCCTGGAGCACCGCGAGCTGATCAAGCTCAAGGGCACGTACCTCGACGCGCTGCCGCCGCTGGTCAACCCGCGCACCGGCCGGGTCCACACCTCGTTCAACCAGGTCGCCGCCGCGACCGGGCGGATCTCGTCGCAGGACCCGAACCTGCAGAACATCCCGATCCGCAGCGAGCTGGGCCGCAAGATCCGCCGCGGGTTCGTCGCCGCGCCGGGCAAGGTCCTGGTCGCCGCCGACTACTCGCAGATCGAGCTGCGGATCCTCGCCCACCTCAGCGGCGATCCGGTGCTGACCGAGGCGTTCCGGACCCACGTCGACGTCCACACCCAGACCGCGGCCGAGGTGTTCCAGATCCCGCGCGAGCAGGTCGGCCCGACCGAGCGGCGGATCGCCAAGGCGGTCAACTACGGCCTGATCTACGGCCAGTCGGACTTCGGCCTGTCGCGCGCGCTCGACATCCCGCGCAAGGAGGCGGCCGAGTACTCGGCGAAGTACTTCGAGCGGTTCCCGACGATCCGCCGGTTCATGGAGGACGTCGTCGCCGAGGCGCGCGCGCGCGGCGGCGCCCGCACCGTGCTCGGGCGGTGGCGGCCGATCCCGGACCTGGCGTCGAAGAGCCCGATGGCGCGGCGCGCCGCCGAGCGGATCGCCCAGAACACGCCGATGCAGGGCACCGGCGCCGATCTGATCAAGCTCGCGATGATCAAGACGACCGAGCGGATCCGGCGCGACGGGCTGGGCGGGACGATGCTGCTCACCGTCCACGACGAGCTGGTGTTCGAGGTCGACGAGGCGGAGGCGGACCGGCTCGGCGCCGCCGTCAAGGAGGAAATGGAGGGGGTGTACGCCCTGTCCGTGCCGCTGGAGGTCGACGTCGGCGTCGCGCGCGCCTGGGCAGACGCGTAGACTGGGCGCTGGTGCTGGCTCGCACGACGTCCCGGGTGCTCGCCGCCGCGCTGGCCGCGGCCGCCACGTGCGGGGCGCTGGCCGGCGCCGGGTGCGGCGGCGACGAGCGCCGCGCGGGTGAGGCGTCCACGGCCGCCGGCGCCGGCGACGCCGGGGCGGCCTCGACGGCCACGCCGACCGCGGCGGCGGAGACGCCGCTGGCCGGCGCCGGCGCCGCCTCGACCGACGGGCCCGGCCCGTTGCCGGTCGCGGAGTGCCCGGCCTCGCCCGACGACCGCGGGGCGCCCGAGCGCACGCCGGAGCGGCTGGTCGACCGGCTGCTGGAGCAGGCGGCGGCGAGCTTCGACGACGGCCGGCTGGCCGAGGCGTGGACCTGCGCCGACCAGGCGGCCGATCTGGCCCCGCAGTCGGTCGAGGCCCACCACCTGCGCGCCGCCGCGCTCGCGGCGCTCGGCCACGACGCCGAGGCGGAGCTGGCGTACACGCTCGCGCTCGCGCTCGATCCCGACGATCCGGAGACGCTGCGCGCGGTCGCGGACTTCTACCTCAACGTCCGCGGCGGGCGCGGCCGCGACACCGCCGCGGTCGCGGTCGAGCTGGCGCGGCGCGGCCTGGCGCGCGCGATGGCGCGGCGCCGCGGCCACGCCGGGCTGCGCGCGGATCTCGCGCTGCTCGAGGCCCAGGCGCTCAACGACCTCGGCCGCGCCGACGAGGCGCTCGACGGCGCGATCGAGGCGCTGCGGCTGCAGCCGGGGCTGGTCGACGCCGTCCACGAGAAGGGCGTGGCGCTGTTCAACCTCGGCCGGTTCGCCCAGGCCCAGGCCGCGTTCAGCCAGGTCCTCGGCGAGCTGCCCGACGACGCCTACGCCCACTACTTCCTCGGGCTGACGCTCGAGCAGCTCGGCGAGCGCGCCGACGCCGAGGCGCACTTCGCCCGCGCCCGCGAGCTGGCGCCGGACGACTTCCCCGCGCCCGTGCTGATCTCCGAGGCCGAGTTCCGCGCCGAGATCGCCGACGTGCTGACCGAGGTCGCGCCCGAGACCCACGCCAAGCTCGCGACGGTGCCGATCCTGGTCGCGGACTTCCCGGCGAGGGAGGACCTCGAGGCGGTCGATCCCCCGTTCCCGCCGACGATCCTCGGGCTGTTCCGCGGGCTGCCGCACGGCGTCGAGCCGGCGGTCGCGCCGGGCCAGGCGCCGCCGGCCCGCGCGATCGTCCTGTACCGGGTCAACCTCGGCCGCGCCGTGCGCACGCGCGACGAGCTGAGCGACCAGATCCGCCGCACGCTGCTCCACGAGATCGGCCACCTCGAGGGCCTCGACGAGGACGATCTGCGCCGGCGCGGCCTGGAGTAGCGGCTCCCCGCGGCACCCACACTTGTAGATGGCCGCCCCGGTCGCGTGTACGATCACGGGGCTCATGGCCGACAGCTCTGGTGAGGGGCAGGACCCGACCGCCGCCGCGCGGATCGCGGAGCTCGAGGCGGAGGTCCGTCGCGAGCAGAAGAAGATGGCGCTCGTCCAGGACGTCGGGCGCGCGCTGACCTCGGCCTACGGCATCGACGCCTTGCTCGCGGTGATCATGGAGAAGATCACCGAGCTGATGGACGCGGATCGCTCGACCCTGTACCTCTTGTCCGAGGACGGGACGCAGCTGTGGTCGAAGGTCGTGCAGGGCGCGGACATCGTCGAGATCCGGCTCAAGGTCGGCGAGGGCATCTCGGGCTGGGTCGCCAAGAGCGGCGAGACGGTCAACATCCCCGACGCCTACAGCGACAAGCGGTTCCAGCCCGCGGTCGATCTGCGCAGCGGCTACCGCACGCGGTCGATCCTGTGCGGCGCGATGCGCAACACCCAGGGCGCGATCGTCGGCGTGCTCCAGGTGCTGAACAAGCGCGGCGGGCCGTTCCTCGCCGAGGACGAGCAGCTGCTCGGCGCGCTCGCCGGCCAGGCGGCGATCGCGATCGAGAACGCCAAGCTCTACCACTCGCTCGTCGCGCAGAACCGGCTGCTCGCCCGCGCCAAGGCCGAGCTCGAGCAGCGCAGCTACGAGCTCAACGCGCTGTTCGAGGTCGAGCAGGAGCTGAGCGCGCACCCCGAGCTCGACGAGCTGCTGGCGCGGATCCTGCGCCGGACGATGGCCCTCTTGTCCGCGGAGTCGGGCTCGATCGTGCTCAAGGAGCGAGACGGCCAGGGGCTGCGGTTCCACACCGTCGCCGGCCCGGCCGAGGAGAAGTTCGCGGGCCTGGTGATCCCGATCGGCTCGGGCGTCGTCGGCTGGGTGGTCGCGCGCGGCGAGCCGGTGGCGGTGGCCGATCCGGCGCACGACGAGCGCCACGCCTCGGACCTGGCGCGCCGGCTCGACGTCACGCCGCGCAACCTGATGTGCGCGCCGCTGCTCGACGGCGAGGAGGTGGTCGGCGCGATCGAGGTGATCGATCATCGCGCCGCGAGCGGCGCGGGGCATCGAGCCGAGGCCACGCAGGCCGGGGCGCGCGGCGACGGCGGCGCGCCGGCGCTCGACGATCCCGGGTTCGCCGACAGCGATCTCAAGCTGCTGGTGCTGATCGCCGGCCAGGTCGGCAAGGCGATCGGGCTGTGGCGCAGCCGCACCGAGCGCGAGAGCAAGGATCGCCTGGCGTCGATCGGCCGGATGCTGGCCGGCGTGCTCCACGACCTCAAGACGCCGATGACGATCATCTCCGGCTACGCCCAGCTGATGGCGCAGACCGAGGAGGCGGCGCAGCGCGAGGCCTACGTCGAGCAGATCCTGCGCCAGTTCGATCTCATGAGCGGCATGGCGCGCGAGGTGCTGGCGTTCGCCCGCGGCGACGCCGACCTGGTGATCCGCAAGGTCTACCTCCACCAGTTCCTCGACGAGGTCCAGACCCAGCTCAAGGCGTCGCTCGCCGGGCGCAACATCGAGCTCGAGGTGTCGCGCGGCTACGACGGCACGGCGTACTTCGACCAGCAGAAGGTGCTGCGCGTGATCCACAACCTCGCGCGCAACGCCGCCGACGCGATGCCGTCGGGCGGGACGTTCAGGCTGGCGACGGCGATGCAGGGGGACTCGCTGGTGATCGAGGCGTCGGACACCGGCACCGGCATCCCGCCCGAGGTCCAGGGCCGGCTGTTCGCGCTGTTCGCCTCGGCCAAGCGCGGCGGCACCGGCCTGGGGCTGGCGATCGTCAAGAAGATCGTCGACGACCACGGCGGCTCGATCGAGGTGACGACCGGGGACACCGGCACGACCTTCCGGATCCGCCTGCCGCGCGGTCGCGGCAGCGGCAGCGGCAGCGGCAGCGGTGACACCTGGCCTCCGGCCGCGAAGTCGGCGTAGCTTCACGCCGGATGCTCGAGGTCGCCGCCCTGTACCGCTCGTTCGGGCGCAGCGCCGCGCTGCGCGGCGTCGACCTGGCGGTCGCGCGCGGCGAGCTGGTGGGCCTGGTCGGGCCCAACGGCGCGGGCAAGACGACCCTGTTGCGCGTGCTCGCCGGCTACCTCGACGCCGACCGCGGCCGCGTCGTCGTCGGCGGGCGGGTCGGCTACCTGCCTGAGTCGGCGCCGCTGCCGCCCGAGGCGCGGATCGGCGAGCACCTGGCGCTGCGCGCCGCGCTCAAGGGCGTGCCGCGGCGCGCGCGCGCCGGCGCCGTCGACGCGGCGCTCGCGCGGTGCGGGCTCGCGGGCCAGGCGCGGCGCGTGATCTCGACCCTGTCCAAGGGCTACCGCCAGCGGGTCGGGCTCGCCGACGCGCTGCTCGGCGATCCGCCGATCGTGCTGCTCGACGAGCCGGCGTCCGGGCTCGATCCGCTCCAGGCGCGCGAGCTGCGCGCGCTGCTCGCCGAGCTCGCGGTCGACCGCGCGGTCATCGTCTCGACCCACACCCTCGGCGAGCTCGAGGCGCTCGCCGCGCGCGTCGCCGTGATCGCCGCCGGCCGGATCGCGGGCGACGGCACGGTGGCCGAGCTGCGCGCCGCCGCCGGCGCCGCGCCCGACGCCTCGCTCGAGGACATCGTCATCGCGCTCGTCTCGCGCGCCCAGGCCGCATGACGCCCTTCTCCTCATCCGTGCCCGTGCCCGTGCCCGTGCCCGCGCCCTTGCCCGTGCCCGTGCCCGTGCCCGTGCCCGTGCCCGACTCCGTCTCCGCTTCTGCCTCCGATTCCGATTCCGCCTCCGCCTCCGCCTCCGCCTCCGCCTCCGCCTCCGTCTCCGTCTCCGCTTCCGCCTCCGTCTCCGCTTCCGCCTCCGTCTCCGCTTCCGCCTCCGTCTCCGCCTTCTGCGCGAAACGCCAGCTCCGACACTCCGCTCATCCTGAGCAGGGCCGAGCGCCAGCGAGGCCCGTGTCGAAGGATGGTGACAGTCAGGTGCGCCAGCCACGACTGTCAGCG
>WYBA01000251.1 GCA_011526095.1 Myxococcales bacterium
AGACGCTGTCGATCGGCAAGGCCGCGGCGTACGCGATCGCCAACTGGGACAAGCTCACCCGGTTCGTGGACGACGCGCGCGTCCCGCTCGACAACAACGCCACCGAGCGCGCGATCCGCGGTCCGGTCGTCGGCCGCAAGAACCACTACGGCTCGAAGTCGCGCCTCGGCACCCAGGTCGCGGCCACGCTCTACACGATCCTCGAGACCGCGAAGCTGCACGCCGTCGACCCGGCGACGTATCTGCACGCGGCCGTGGTCGCCGCCGACCGCGGCGAGCTGCTGCTGCCGTGGGACTTCGCCTCCGCGGCCCGTTGAGGCCGCCGGCCCGCAGGGCGCGGACGAGTATCACGCCGCGGCCAAGCCGTCCCAGACGGGGGCTGGCGAGGACTTACGATGCACGGGTTGCAGCCGTGTGCCTTGCCGCTTGGCTACCAGACCGAATCGGTCGTCATGCAGTGGCTCCGGGACCGGGCTGCTGCGGCGAGGTCCAACGCGCCGTCGAGCCGAGAGCGCGCGAATGCACGCGTGCCCTCGGAAGATCGCGGCGCGCGGAGTTGAACGCGGGCCTCGACGCGATGTTCGCCGCGTAGGTCGGCGTCGCGCTCGACGATCGACGTTCGGAGAGGGACCCGAGGGCCGGAGGGCCACCCCGCGTGGTCAACAGGTGTCGAGCGGCCTCCAGCCAGGTCCCAAGAAACCCAAGACATCTCCTTCGACGGCGGCGGCGAGGACGTCCGCGCCGTTCGACACGGTGTGGTCACTCGCCTCCCTCCTCGAGGACCGCGACAAACCGCGCGATGGCTTGAACCTGAGCATCGGCCGCGAGCGGAATGCGTCGGTGAGCCGAGTTGGTGCTCCTCGGCGCGAGGTAGCGACCGTCTGGTCCTTCGGCGAGGTGCTTGAACGTGTACTCGCCGAACTCGGCGTCGCGCACGTCCGCACGCCGCACGAGGAGGTTCTGCCCGGGCGCGGGCGGCGCTGCGCTCGCCACGCCGAGATGCTCCCAGACGCACCACGCCCCCTGCGGAGCGATCTCGTTCATCGAGTCGCCAACGACCTGCGCGATGAACAGTCCCTGCCGAAGAACGAGTCCCTCGACCCGACCGAAACCGATGGGCTCGGGGAGCTGCCCTTCCGAGAAGGTACCAGCGGCGACCCGCAGATCGACGATCGGGATAGCGTCCGGCCCGGCCGCGTCCGTGCGGATGAGCCGAAGCGTCCGGCCGGTGCTGGTGCGCCGCTCCCCGCGCGCTTGCTGTGCGCGCTCGAACCAAGAAGTGTCGTCGCGCACGGTGCGCTGGCGCTCGCGTCCCAGCAAGTACCGCGCGATACGCGCCACAGCGGTGGTCATCGCGGCACGGTCGTCGAGCTCGAACGAGCGCACCTCGACGACCTCGTAGTCCAGAGCGCGGAGCTGCTCGCGCAAGAAGCGATCACGCTCGGCTTGCTGCGGGTTCCCGTGGATGTGCCCTGCCATGCCGTCGAGGTAAATGGCGATTCCCGGCTCATCCTCGTCCGCTCCCGGATAGAAGAAGTCGGGGATGGTGTGTTGACCGCCGCGCAGGTCGATGCGTCGCTGCGCTTCGGGCGCAGGTAGGCCAGCCTCGATCAGGTAGCGCCGGAAGCGCTGCTCGATGACGGTCTGAGGCTGGCCCGTCGTGGTCGCCGTACGGGGCAACCGCTCGGGAATCGGATGCAGCTCGGAAAGCGCCTGCGGCCCTCGCTCCAGAAGGTCCTTCGCGCGATGGCGATCGAGGTGCTGGTGGTAGAAGCGGTTGCGATACGTCTGCAGACAGTCGATGCACGAGCGCTCGCAGGCGCCGGCGCAGCCATCGACCAGCTCGATGGCGGCGGCGCGAACCTCCGACCACCGCAGCACAAGCTGTTCGAGCAGGCCGGAGCCACCCGGCATGGGGTCGTACAGCAGCACGTCGATGGTGTCGTCGCCGGCGTGGCCGATGCTGGTGATCTGCAGATCCTCGATCTCCATGTCGAGCACCCGCGCGGCCCCCATGCGGAGCGCCTCCATGAGGCTGAAGGCATCCGTGCGATCACTGGCGTCGTGGAGGCCGAGGACATCGACCTCGACGTCAGCGAAGAATCCGGTGGGCTCGACACGGTGGCTGCATCGCTCGAGGTGCTTCTTCTGGAACTCCTCCTTCGAGCGCGACGAGGCATACGGGGAATGCGACTGACCACACGCGAGGCACAGCAGATAGCCCACGCGACCGTCGCCGACCTCGCCCTTCGGCCCCACGTTCACCATGCGGAGCTGCACGGCGCGTCGTCCCTGCAGGCTCACCTCGCCCCAGCTCCACGCCGTGCCGCCTCGATGCGCGCCGCGCTCGAGCGAGTAGACGGCAACCGGCATCTGAAACCGGAAGTCCTCCTCGTCGGAGATCTGCGATTGCGACGGAAGGAGCACGTCGCAGACCGGCACAGCCCGCAGCTCCTCGGAACCCAAGGCGGCGGTCTGGTCGTTCACGCCCAGCTCGGAGACGACCTGCTTCGCGGCATCGACGCGGAAGCGCATCGTGTCGTCGGGCGAGAGCTGAAAGCGTCTCGGCACGAAACGGAAGCCGTTGGCGTAGATGGCGTTGCCAGGCACGTATTCACGTAGGGCGATGGTCGGAGCGCGCGGCAGGTCGAACTCCGACAAGCCCTGCGTCATGCGCGGCGGCTCGGCCGTGCCGATGATGCTGCCCGACTCGAGGCCGTAGCCAGGCAGGAAGCCCTCGCGGGCGAGCGCCCCCATCGTGTCCGAGTCGTCTCCGCTGCCCTGGGCTTGGGCGCGCGTGCGTTGGGCCTGCCCCTTGAGGCGTTCGATGACGCGCTGGCAGCGGCGCCGGTGCGCCTGATCCTCCGGATCGAGCACACCCTTCTGTGCTTCTTCGCGCGCGAGCCGCGCGAGCTCCCCGCGTGCCCAGTCGAGGCGTCGCTTGAACCTCTGAAGCACCTCCGCGAGAGCCTGCGCCATGCCATCGACGATGGTCGCGATGCGCTCATCCGAGACGGCGTCGGCGTCTTCCGCCGGCCAGCTCTCGCGGAAGGCGCGCTGGACCTCTCGAAGCACCGCGTCGCGATGACGCTGAATGAGCGCCTGCAGCTCGCCGACGTCGAGCACGTCGCTGCGCACCTCACCACCCGGCGTGAACAGGTACGGCTTCAATGTCGAGGGAAAGCAGCGCGTGAGCACCTCTTCGATCTGAAGCCGGTCCGTCTCGCTCGTACGGCGCGCGAGCCCGTAGAGGGAGGTCAACACGCTCGCGCGAACATGCTTGTCGACGAGCAGCGCATTCTTGAGATTGAAGCGCGGCGGCTCCACGGCTCCACCGAGGAGCTTCAGCGGCTCGCGAAAGTACGCGAGATCGAAGTTGGTCGCTTGCGCGTAGGTCACATCAACCGCCATGCGATGACGCCGCCCGGCGCGGCCCGCACGCTGCCAGTAGTTCGCGGCGCTCGGCGGCACGTTGCGCATCAGCACCGCGTCGAGCGCGCCGATGTCGACACCCAGCTCCAACGTCGGCGTGCAGACCAGCGTATTGACGTGCTCAGCCTGGCCCTTGAACTGGTTCTCGATGCGCTCGCGCACGTCGGCGGGCACCTGCGCCGAGTGCTCGGCAGCGCGCAGCATCGCGTAGTTCCCATCGAGCACGTGGAGGTCGAAGTCGTCCGGGTCGCTCTCTTCCCACGCAAGCGTTCCCCCGCAGCGCCACGCGAGGCAGACGCTCGTGGGGCCACGGCGCACGGTGGTGCGACGGCACTTCTGGCAGCGGTAGCGCCCTTGATGGGGCGTGATGCGCAGCTTGGAGCTGTCGACCTGGTGCGTCCCCGCGCTGCCGGGGAGTGGGCGCCCCCAGCCCTCGAGCGTCACCGGCACGAGGAGCTGCACCTCTCGCGTGAGCATTCCCCAGAGGTCGCCGAGGAACTCCTCGAGAGCTTCGTCATCGAGCCCCCACGCGCCCACCGCGTTCCACACTTGCGTCGGCCGCGTCCCCACCCATTGCGCAACGCGCGCGGGCGAGTCGGTGGGCAGGCGCGAGAGCTTCGCGCCGCGCGGGCCGGCGGCGAATGACGGCAGGTAGCCGTACTGGATCTCCTTGTCGCCGTCGCGCCAGACCTTGCCAAAGAGGCGCGTGGGCGCGTCGTGCAACACGCGAATGCGCCGATGGTGATCGAGCAACGCCGCGATGCCCTCGGCCAGCGCGTCGGGCGTGGTGCGCAGGCGCTCGGCCCAACGCGCAATCACCGCGTGAGCCGGGTCGAGTCCCACGTACTCGACCTTGAGGCGGCCCCATGGCTCCAGGCCAAGACGCTGCTTCACGCCCATCGCCAGCTCGCGCAGCACCTGCAGGCGCAGGAAGTAGAGCCGCTCCTCACGGTGCTTGATGCCCGCGTCTTCTTGCGGGGCGACCTGCCAGACCTCGGGGATCAGCGCACGGGACAGCTCTCGGTCGCCTTCGAGCAGGGCGTCTAGGGACTGAGCGATGTCGCCGATGGAGGCGCCTGCAGCGGGAATCGCCTGCGCCATCAGCGCGCGCAGGCGGAAGCGCCTGGCGTGGTCGCGCATCCACCCGGCCTGAAACGCTGCGTCTTGCCGGTTGTCTGCGAAGACGAGCAGCCGCGGGCGCTCGGAGAGGTGCAGCATAGACTGCGCGAGCACATGGACGTCCGACACCGAGGTCGCGCGGATGGGCCGCGCGGGCTCGCGATAGCGGCCGCCGCCAGGCCGCCGCCCTGGCGCCGCGCACGCGACGCACGAGTGCAGCACGCCGGGTAGCTCGTCCTTGCTGCGCACCACCTGGACCGCCACGAGGCCACCGCCCGTGTGGCACGCGGCGCAGCTCGTCCCTTGCTGGTCGGTCAGCGCGCCGCAGTGCGCGCAGATCCACATCGGGTGGAGGCGCCGGTGCTCGTAGTCGTGGCCGGTCGGCGGTGCGTCGGCTTCGCTCAGGTCTTCATCGTCGTCATCTTCATCGGGCTGCACGACGAGGCGGTCGACGAAGAGCGCACGCACGCCCCCGAGCTCGTCGGCGAGGTGCTCCCAGACGCGCGAGGCGTCCACCTGATCGCCACCCTCGGGTCCACCACGGCCTGACGCCAGCCGGAAGTCCTTCACCCACGTCTCGTAGTAGTGCTGACCGCACGTGGTGCAGGTGAAGACCGGGAAGCGGCGGTGTGTCTCGCCCAATGCGTCTTCTGCCTCCTCGCCCGCGAGCCAGAGGTGCGCCGCGCCACCCGGGTTGGAGAGAGTCACGACCGCGCCACCGACACCGCGAATGAAGCTGTGGACGACGGGGCGCAGGAGCGGTTCGTGACCACCGCGCCCGGTCGCCACGCCGAGCGCGAGCCAGCACAGGATCTCGTGCTCGCTGACCTCGCGACCCGCGATCGGGTCGAGCAGCGCGGGCAGCTCGGACAGCGAGCGCGGCGAACGCAAGAGCTCGGCGAGCCGGTAGACCACCTCGTTGCTCGCAAGCTGAGACGCCAGGCCTCCCTGCCAGTCACGGCGTGGAAGGCGGGCGCCTCCCAGCTCGACGAGGCACGCCGAGAGCTCTTCGGCGACGCGTTCATCGGGCGCGTCGACCGCCACCAGCACGCGGTTCAGCAGCTCAGGGAAGCCCATCGTCGGCAGCGCGGGCACTGCACGGCGCTCGTTCCAGCGTAGCTCGTCGTAGACCTCGCCCACGAGCTCGACGTTGTTTGCGTCGACACCGAAGAAGCGTCGCGCGAAGTCGTGCGCGGCCTGCGGCCCGCGCTCCGGGTCGGCCATGGTCGCAGAGGTCGCGATACAGGTGACCTCGCTCGATGACTTGCCGCAGAACGAGCGCAGCCGGCGGATCAGCGCCGCCGTCTCTGCACCTTGCGCGCCGCGGAAGGTGTGCGCTTCGTCGAACACCAGGAACTCGAGTGGAGCGGCGGCGAAGAGCCCGATGTCCTTGCCGCGCGTGAGCAGAAGCTCGAGCTGCTTGACGTTGGTGAGCAGGATGCGTGGCGCGCCGTCCTCTCTTCGCATGGACGCGCGGCTTGCACGCTCCTCGGCGGGGATGAGCGTCGCTGCGTCACCCGCCTCACGCATCTGTGCGAGGCGCGCCTGGTAGTCGGCGTTCGACGACCCGGCCGGCATGCGTTCGCCGCGCACGCCCGCTTCCTCTTCAGGAGTCTTGCCGACGTACATGCCGAACGGGATGCCGTGGCCGGCCAGCAGCCCGCGCAGGCGATCGAGCTGATCTTCGGCGAGCGCGTTCATCGGGTACACGAGCACCGCCACGATGCCCGGCGGGGCGCCTGCCTCCTTCAGCGCGAGGCAGCGGCTGATGATGGGGTACAAGAAGCTCTCGGTCTTGCCGGAGCCGGTGCCGGTGGCGACGAGCGTGGTGCGGCCGCGCGCGATGGCGCGCATGGCCTGCTCCTGGTGAGCGCGCACGCGCTCGTAAGGGACGATGCTCTTCATTCCGGCGTGCAGCACGCCGTCGGACACGAGCTGGTCGATGGTGGCGCCCGCACGAAAGGGCCGTGACAGGCTCACGAACGGCCCCTGACGGAGCGGCGTGTCTCGCGTTTCGCCCACGCGCAGGAGCGCACGGAGCTGCGCGTGCAGGTCGACGTCAGCCAGGGGATAGGTGGTGAGCTGGTAGCGGAGGAAGTCGGAGACGACCTGCTCGGTGAACGTGATCGGATTCAGAGCCATCAGCGCCCCCAGGTGCGGCCCGCGCCGCCCGTCGTCTTGGTCACTGTCCCGTCGGCCCGCGCCTCGTGGACCCAAGCGCCGGTGCCCAGCGCGTAGACCTCGACCGTGCCGTGCTGGTAGTCCCACTCGTAGCGATGGGTCTTCGTCTCCCACGCCTTGCGGTTGTTCTTCCCGATACCGACCGGCACGGCCTCGGCGAGCGCTCCAGAAAGCCTCGCAGGTGGAACCTGGATGGGGCCGACGTGGGTCGGCGTCGTCAGGCTCGCGACGAGCGCGTTGAGCCAGCTGACGAGCACGTTGTCGATGGTCGGGTGCGGATGCCCCGCAGGCAGTCGACTCGCGTGCCAGTCGAGATGCGTCGCGTTGGCCAGAGAGACGTTGGCGTTCGCGTTCAGCGTGACGGCGAGCAGCACGGCTCGGTGTTCGTCGAGATGCGCCCAGTGCGCGCCGTTGGGTGGTGTGCCCGTCGCGGCGGGCGCGGTAACCCTCACCAGTTCTACGAGACCCTTGTCGAATTTCTCGAGCAGCACTCTCGCGACGAGGTTGTTCTCGCCGCCAAGGCGGTCGTAGTCGGTCCAGAGTCGGTTGCTCATGTCCACGAACAAGCGACGCTGATTGTCAGCGTTGAATGCCTCCAACCAATCGATGACGCGCGCGACCTCCGCTGCCTGAAGTTGCGCTCCAGGACTGCACACTTCCACCAGGCTCAGATCGACTGCGTTCACGCCTTCCCCTCGGTGGCTTGCAGCCGCTTGACCATCTCGCGCATTTGGCGGCCTGCCTCGCCGACGGCGTCGCCGAAGAGGTTCTCGGGCCAGTTCTGGATGCGACCGAATTCGTCGGCCCGAAGCTCGGTGAGCTTGGCCGAGGGCTCGTCGCGCTCGACGTAGTAGAGCGCGCAGTCGTTCTCGCTCAGCTTGGCGCTCGCCATGAGCACCTGCAGCCGTCGAAAGAGATGCTCGGAGTGCGTTTCGATCAGCACCTGCAGCTTTCGCTTCTTCGCGACCTCGACGAACAAATCGGCCAGTCCGGCCTGCGCCATCGGGTGCAAGTGCGCCTCGGGATCTTCGCAGAGGATGACCGAGCCCTCGGGGACGAAGTGCAAGAGCGTGATGACGGGGAGCACCTGCGAGACCCCGTAGCCGACGTCGGCGAGGTTGCTGCGCTTGCCGTTCCGCAGCACCTCGATCTGGTAGAGCAGTGTCTTGCCGACGCGCGCGATCTCGATGCTCTCGGCGAGGTCGAGACGCTTGAGCCACTCCGACACGGACGCCCGCAGCGCGCCTTTGTGCTTGCCTGTCTCGGCGCTGATGAGCGCCTGAATCGTCTCACTGCCGGTGCTGCCGAGCACCGTAGGGTCTTGCTGCGACCACGTCACCTCGCGCGCAGGCGGCGGGCGCAGGGGCCCAAGGTAGTGGAAGGTGGCGAAGGCCTCCTTGGCGGCGACGATGGCTTGGCGCACGACGGGACCGAGCCTGGGGCCGAGATCGGTGAGCGCCGCGTCGGGCAGCTCGATGGCGCGGCCCGGCTCGTAGGTCTGCTTCGCCTCGTGCACGGTCTTCGCGCCGTCCCAGTTGGGAAGGCGAAACCGCGGGCTCTGGAGCTGGTAGGCCGCGTTCGCACCGCGCGTGACCTCGAGCTTCTCGTCGCGCACGCGGTACGTGAGCGACTCGATGACCGGACGCTCGTTGATCTGCCGGAACGTGACGTCGACGGAGACACCCTTCTCGCGGACCTCGAAGCCGATGCCCACGGATTCCTTCTCGTCATGGTCATGCACGACGTCGGCGAACGCGCCCAGGTTGACGCCATCGGCCTTCGTGCCGTCGAGCAGGAGCTGGGTGCCGAAGTCGGTCGCCTCGATCGTCTGCTTCAACAGGCGCAGTGGCTGGAGGATGCTGGTCTTGCCCGCCGAGTTGCGGCCGAGAATCAGGGTAACGGGCTTGAGCGCGACGCCTTGGTCCCAGTGCTCCGTGGTCCAGTTGCGGAAGTTCTTGAGGCGGATGTTGGAGATGGTCATGGGCATGGGCTCCGAAGCTGCGGCGCCGCTCGTCGTGCCGGTTCTCGGCGCGTCCGCGAAGGTGAAGCCGAGCTGCGGCGTGGCGGGCTTCACCTCGACCGCGCCCGTGATGGTCGGGCGAACGTCGATACGGCCTTCGAGGGTGGTGGTCTTGGGCTTGAACCCCTTGCCGAAGCCGGCCTCGAAAGCGGCATCGCCGAGGATGGCGCGGGCGTGCCGCTCGCACTCGGCCCAGCTCTCTTCGGGCGTCTGCGCGAGCTGCCAGTCGAGGAAGCGCGGCCCGAGGCGGCTGGCGACGGGCTGCGCGACTTCCGCACGCGCGTCGTGGCCGAGGTCGTGGTCGGCCAGGCGCAGCGTCTCGGGGAGCAGCCACCCTTCGCCGTCGTTCAGCGCCGAGAACGCGGCGATGCCCGCGTCGCGGTCGCCGCCATGCTCGGCGATGAGCGCGTCGAGCGCCTCGAAGGCGACGATCGTGAGCACGGTGTGGCGCAGCTCGGGGTCTTCGTCCTTGTCGACGCGCCAGAAGCCCTTGGGGTCGAGGCTGCGCGCGAAGTCGCGGTTGGTGACGTGCTCCTTTGGGTGGTCGCAGTCGCGCAGAATCCAGCGAAGGTCGTCGCGCGAGAGGCCGTAGAGCGCGGCGACGATCGCGTCGAGGATGCAGCGGAGGCGGAGGCGTTCGTGCCTTGTCAGCGCACCACGCAGTGGACCGTGCTCTCGCTCTTCAATCAGGAGCGGCGCGAGTGAGGGTGCCCACGACAGCGCAAGGCCTCCTGCAATCAAAGTTGCGGCACTCGCGCGAGAAACGAGCGGCGTCTCTTCGATGACAAAATAGTTGAGATGAAGGCCACCGCATCGGGCTCGAGCCACGAAGTCATAGGTGTAGCTGTCGAGAACGGCGGTGGTCGCGATCGGCGATTCGTTCGAGAACAACACCGGTGCCGAGTTTCCGCACGGCATCGCAGAGAGCGGTGCGGCGATCATCGTCCGCACGTTCGTCGCGGCGGTCACGTCCATGAACGCGACTCGCGAGCGCGTCCAAGACTCCTTCCGCTGTTCCGTGAAGTCTCCGCGCCGCATCAAGAACTGCGGCTCGATGACCTTCTTCTCCCAAGGGATGTCGCGCCACACCGCGCTGCGGCCCTTGCCGCTCACCCAGCCCTTCTTGCTGAAGTCGAACTGGCCGATCATCCGGCCTTCGTAGAGCGGCAACAGAACGTCGCCGTCTTCGCCGATCCACCGCCCGTAGGCGTCTGCCTTGTACCCCGCCTCCTCGGCCTTCTCCCGCGGGATGAAGAGCTTGGAGTCGCTGGTCATGTTGAAATCGCCTTGTGCGTACTTGATCCCCCAGCCCTCGGGGCCGTCGTCGCCGAGGAGCACACTGTTCGCGTAGATCTTCGTCAGCACCTCGAGATCGCGCTCGCTGCGGATCTCGAGCACCGAGAGGCTCTTGGGCGAGAAGCTGTGGACGCGCTCGGCGGGATAGCGGAGCGCGCCCTTCGCCTCGGCCCAGTCGTCGAGGTCGTGGCGCATAAAGGCTGCGTGCAGCGCCGTGGTGCTGCCGCCCTTCTGCGCGATGGTCACCGCGAACTTGAAGCTGCGGTGGATGTCGAAGACCTTGTTCCGGTTCTCGAAGCCGTAGAGCCAGCGCCAGGCGCAGCGGTCGAGCAGGAGTCGCCGCAAGTCCACCGCGCCCTTGTCGGTGTAGAGGCCGCTCGGCGTGATGAGCCCGAGCTGACCGTCACTCTTCAAGAGTGCGTGCGCCTGTTCGACGAAGAGCTTGTAGCTGTAGGGCTTTCCTTCGCCTTGATGTCGGAATGGATGCTGAGGGTCCGACAGCCCCGTCTTCCTGCAGCGCTCGGCGCTCCATTTCTTGTGCAAGCTCGCGCTCGCCTTCGCCTTGCGTGGAATGAGCGCGATCGCGTTGTTCTCGTTGTCGCCGAAGGGCTCGCCGACGTTGCCGACGAACGCAGCGGTGTCTTTGAAGCCGCCGACGTAGCGCAGCCACTTCTCCTCGATGTTCCCATCTGCGGCGAAGAACTCGCGCTGCTTCTGCAACGCCTCCTGCTTGCCGTAGCTGCGGTAGAGCGGGTCAAGATCGCTGAAGAACTCCTTCGACTGAGGCTGCAACGTCTCCCACGGCGGGTTGGCCACGATGGCGTCGAAGCCGGCGCCCTTCTCGGTGAACACGTCGGGAAACTCGAGCTCCCAGTGGAAGAAGCGCTTCTTGCGCGCCACTTCGCGCACGATCTCGCGTGCCTCCTCCGTCGGGGCGAGGAAGTCGAGGGGCCGCGGCGCCCGGTCGAGCTTGTCGAGCGGCCAGAACCAGAGCGCGCACCAGGTGTCGAACGCTTCCCTCACCTTGGCCAACTCGGGCGAGGTGGCCACGCGCGTCCGCCAGATCTCGGCGCGCTTGTCGGGCTGGCTGGCAGGCACCTTGCGAAGCTGGCGGTACAGCTCGCGCACGCGCTCGATGGCGGCCCTCAGCTCGTCGTCGCTGGTGCCCGCAAACGGCAGCTTCGCCTCGCCCGCGAGGAGCTTGCGCTGCTCCTCGACCACGCTCGCGCGCATGGCCTTGAGCTGGTCGGCCCACACGTCGGCGTCGTGGGTGACGCCGCGCCACTTCTCGTCGGGGCTCTGCCGCCACCAGGCGAGCAGCGGGTAGTCGCGGAAGCGATCGAGCCAGGTGCCCGTGAGCGCGTCGCCGCAGCGCAGCTTGTGATCGAGGAACGTGAAGGGCAGCCGCTTGTCGAGCGTCTCCACCCACAGCGACACGCGCGCCAGCTCCACGGCCAGCGGGTCGAGGTCGACGCCATAGAGGCAATGCTCGACGACCGCGCGACGCACGATGGCCGCGACGCCCTCGGCGCTCTGGTCCTGATCGGCGTCGGGGAGAAGCGTGCAATCGATGTGAACCAGGTCCGAGCCGTCTTTGGCGACGAGGCGCTTGTGCTGATGGAGCGAGGCGATGACCGCCTCGGTCAAGACGCGCAGGCTGGCGACCAGGAAGGACCCCGAGCCCATGGCCGGGTCGCAGACCTTGAGCGAGAGGATCTCCTCGGGCGTCTTGAAGCTGCCGCCTTCGTTCTGAAGCAGCGGCTCCAGCGTGCGCCGCACCGTGGGCAATGTGAGCTGCGGGCGGGTATAGAAGGTGCCCGCGCCCTTGCGCGTGCCACCCCAACGCACGACGTACAGCTCGCCGGGCAACATCACGCGCGCGATCAGCTGCTTGCTGGCCTTCTCAACCTCCGCGCGGTGCTTCGGATCGTCCTGCTTCTTCGAGGCACGCACCAGCTTGGCCGCGATGGCGGCGCGCTCCGCCCATGCGAGCGCCCGGCGCATGGCCTCGCCGCGCGTGTCGTCCAGCTCGACAGGCTCGTCCTCGGCAGGCGCAGCAAGCGGCGCCTCTACTTCCTCCTCTTCCGCTTCGGGAGCCTCGCTCGCGTCGTCGGTACTTTCGTCCGCTTCTTCGTCCGCCGCGACGCCCTTGACCTTGGCCTTCTCGACGAGCGCCTGGAGCTGCTTGTCGGTCATCGCCTCGAGCCGATCGAGCGGCAGCGCAGGCTGATCGCCGATGCCGAGGAACACCACCGGCTGCTGCCCCGCGCGGTGCAGCTCGTAGTCGAGTAAGCCCTCGTAGAGGATGCCGATGTACTCGCTCGTCAGCTCGGTGAAGTCGACGGGCGCTGCGACGGTGCGGAACGCGCCGCCTTCCTTCACGCGCTCGGTGGTGCGCGTGAGCAGCGTGAGCATCTTGTAGACGACCTCGTCGCTTGGCGGCTCGGCGATGCTCTCGATGCGGTGGAGCGCGCGCTCCTGCGGGCTTCCGGATCCATCACCCGGACGGAACAGATCGCCGCCGTAGGTGGGCACGATGAGCGCCGGGTGTGGCGAGCCCTTATGGAGCAGCCTGAACAGCGCAAGCAGCCGAGGCCAGGCCTGATGCCGCGTCTCGCGCCGGCTCTTGCCCGCGCGTTCGAGCGAGGCGAGCAGCCCCTTGAGGCCGTAGGCGTCGTGGTAGACGGGGCTGTCGACGGGGAGCAGCTCGCGCGCCTCGGCGAAGAAGACCACCACGAGCCGCATCACGAAGTGGCAGGCGGCGTCGTAGACGGCCTTGCTCTCGTCCGCGCTCCAGTGCGGCTCGATGACGGGCCGACGAGCTGCGAGCAGCAGCTCCACCGCCCCTCGAACGCGCTCGCCGAGCTCCTTGCTGAGCCGGGCCTGCCCGAGCCGAGCCTGACGGATGGCCTCGATGAGCGCGCCGCTCTCCAGCGCCTCCTGCGAGAGGAGCCGGCGCAGCACGAGCAGCGTGGGTGACAGCGCGTCGCCTTCGAGGAAGCGGTCGCTCGTCCACTCGACGTACGCGGTGTTGTCCGTGTCGGCGAAGATGAGCCGCCACTCGCGTCCGTTGGTGATGAAGCCGAGCGAGGCCCCTCCCAAAGAAGAGCGTTTCTTGCGCAGCCACTCGACCACGTGCGCTGTGTCGCGGCGGCCCTTGTGCAGGCCGATGCGCGTGGCGAGGCTGACGAAGACAGCGAGCACCGCGCGACCTTCGTGTTCGTAGACGCGTCGGGGCTTGAGCGTGGCGCCATCGAGCAGCGTCTCGCCATAGCTTGCGGGCACATCGCTGCCCTTGCGCCAGCCGACGACGAGGCCGCAGGTGTCTTCGAGCACGGCGTCGAGCAGGGCACCGAAGGGCTCGCCGCGTGGATCACTCGGAGCCTGGGCGAGCGCGTCACGCAGCCGCTCGGCGAGGCCATAGCGAGGCGCGCTGGGCTCGGGCAGTTTGTCGAACGCGTCGCGATCGAGCAGCCGCCCGGCCTGGTTCAGCGAGAGCCACGCCTCGTCGAAGAGAGATGCGCTCGTCGTCATGCGCGCCCCCCCGTCGCTTCATTGAGGGGCAGAAGAATCTCGACGGCGATGGGGTACACGCGCGCTTCACCGCGCAGGCGGTAGCGGTGCGGCAAGACGAGCTTCAGGGTGCGGGTCTCTTCGTCTTTCAGCTTCGCGAGGACCAGGTCGTAGTGCTTCTTGCGCAGCTCGATCTCGGCCTGAAGGTTCGAGAGCTTCTTGCGCTCGTCTTCGTCCAGGTCGGTGAACAGGAAGAGTTGGCGACGTTCGAGGTACTCCTGCACCTCCTTCTGGAGCTTCGCGAGCTGGTTGTCGGCCATCGCCTTCTCCAGCTCTTTCCGGCGCTGGTCGAAGCGGGCCTTCTCGCTCTTCTCGACGAGCTTCCGCGCGCTGTCGAGGCGCGCGCCGAGGTCTTTGGTGCGCTCCGTCGCGAGCGCCGCCACGCGCTTCTTCAGGTCCCTTTCGATGTGGTCCCAGACCTCGCGTGCCGACGCAGCGTCGGCGGCCTTGTCGCTCGCGTCCCATGCGGCGGCAGGGCGATGCGGCAGCACCGCGCCGAGCGCGCCCTTTGTGACCGGGACGGCGAGGGTGCGCACCCAGTGATGGCAGGGCTCACGCAGCTCGTTCACCGCCAACTCTTCGACGGTGAGCAGCACCAGCGCATCCGCCCCGCTCGGCACGTCCTTCGAGGTGCGCGCCGTCCATCTCGTCGCCGCCGCAGGTCCACCGGGGAAGCGGTAGCGCGCGAAGACGCTCATCACGCGGTGGTAGAGCGCGTGCCCCAGGTGCAAGAGCTTCGAGTCGGGCTCGGGCAAGAACACCGGTCGCCCCGAGCGCATGGCGACGTAGTGCTCGGGGTCGAAGACCAGCGCCGCAAGCGGTCCCTTTGGACCCCCGTCGCGCATCGTCTGGTCCACCACGTCGAGCCACGCGGCGGGCACGGGGCCTCCTGAAGCGACAGGCACGAAGCGATAGCGACCTGTGCGGTCACGGTCTTCCTTGAGGCGCGGGCGTCCCGCTTCGACGGCGAGCGCGGTTTCGAACGTCTCGAGCAGAGACGACGGCGAGAGGTCCAGCTCGGCCCGGAGAGCGTCGAGGCGTTCACGGTCGCTCTGGCCAGGCAGCGAAGGTCCGTCGGGCACGTCTTGCTGCTTCTGCTTCGCCTTGAGGTTCCTGATGGTCGCTTCGAGGCGCTCTTCGGCGACGTTGACGTCTTCGTCTTCCTCGAAGTGCTTGAGCAGCGCCTGCGAGAACAGCTCGTCGGTGACGACCTGATCTTCACGCGTCTGGCTGCGCTTCTTGAGGACCTTGCCGAGGAAGCGCATCGAGGCGTCGTCGGTCGAGTCGAAGTGAAAGACGTGAACGTCGCGCTCCTGTCCGTGGCGATCGAGGCGACCGTTGCGCTGCTCCATCTTTCCGGGGTTCCACGGGATGTCCCAGTGGAGTAGGAGGCGACACGCGCGCTGGAGGTTCAAGCCTTCACCCGCGGCGTCGGTGGCGAGCAGCACGCGCGCGGAGCTGTTCGGGTCGTTGAACGCGCGCTTCACGCCGTCGCGCTCGACATCGTTCATGCCGCCGTACAAGACGCGCAGCCAGTCGCCGTCGCCGAAGCGGGCGATGAGGCGCGCGCGCAGGTAGTCGAGCGTGGCGAGGTACTCGGTGAAGATGACGAGGCGCTCGCCCTTCTTCTCGTCGATGAGCGTTTCGAGCGCCTTGAATCGCGCGTCGGCCTTGACCTTCGTGGCGGCAATGGCGACCGCGATCCTGCGCTCTGCTTCGGAAAGCCCTGGAGCGATGGCTTCGAGGCCGAGCGCCTGCACGGCGCTTGTGACCTGGGCCAGCTCGCCCTCGACGGCGTTCTTGAAGTTCTTGAGCCACGCGCCGCTGGTGCGGCTGGCCTGACGCTCGCGGCTATCGCGCTCGGCGTCGTCGTCGGTGTCGTCCTGCACGATGCCGCGCACCTTCGCGACGGTACCGAGCGCGCCGAGCGCCGCGTCTTGCGCCTTCAATCCTTCGAGAAGCGTGAGCCAGCTCTGGCCGAAGGCCCACGGCCCCGAGAGCAGGCGCTTCTGCAAGACCTCGAGCGCGAAGGCCGCTGCGGCCCGCTCGCTCGGCGAGGCCTGCGCGGTGGCCTTGTGCAGAGCCTTCTTGAAGTCGTGGAACGCGTCGGACAGCGCGCGCTCCTGGGCACCGAAGCGAAGTACCGGCAACGCGTCGACGATGCGGTCCGAGAAGCGCGCGGGTTCGCCGAGTGAGGTGTAGGCCGCGTTGATCTCGCTCTTGAGACGGCGGATGACGCTCTCGCCGACGCGCGTGCGGTCTTGTGCTTCGAGCTCCGACTTGCGCGTGAAGCGCACCGGGTCGAGCGACTCGAGCAGGCCCGAGAACGAGCGCGTGTGGCCGTTGTGCGGCGTGGCTGTGAGGAAGACACGATGCTCAAACCACGGCGAGATGAGCTGGAGCATCTGCGCGAGGTCGGAGTCGTCACCGAAGCTCGACGGCGCGAGGTTGTGGGCCTCGTCGACGATGAGCAGATCCCACTGCAAGCGGCCGTCTTCGCCGGGCTCGGCGGTACCTCGGAACTGCTCCAGCACGTCGGGCTGCTTCAGGTAGTGGTAGCTCGCGATGATGCGCTCGTGGACGCGCCACGGGTTCGCGTCGAGCCCCAGCTCGCGCTGCAGCTTGAGCGTGTGGGGGCGGTCGACCACGTCGAAACCGAGAGAGAATTTCTCGTCCATCTCCTCGCGCCACTGGGTACGGAGCGATGCCGGACACAAGACGAGTACCCGGCGAATGCGCCGCCGCAGCATCAGCTCGCGTAGCACCATGCCTGCTTGCACGGTCTTTCCGAGGCCGACGGCGTCGGCGAGCATGAGCGCCACGCGCGGCATCTCGAGGGCGCGCAGCACGGGCACGAGCTGGTACGCCTCGGGGTGGATCGCGCCGAAGAGCGGCGCAGCCAGCGGGGGGCGATCTTCGTCCAGACCCGAGAACGGGAGCGAGGGCGTGAGCGCCGACCAGCGCGCGGCGCGCACCATCGCATCGAGCTCACGCGGGTCCATCGGCGCTGTGGCATCGACGCGCGGAAGCGCTGCGGGCTCGAGCACCTCGGGCTCGGGCTCGACCTCCCAGAGGACCTGGTCGGTCTCGGCGCCGATGCCGTCCGTGTACTCCACCTCGACGAGGTGGAAGCGCCCGCGTTCGTCGGCATCGAACACCTGGACGCCCGTGATGAGCGCGCGGCGGTTGCGGATGACCGCCATCATCCCCTCGCGAGGCTGGGCATTCACTTCCGGACCTCGCCGTCGTCGTCGGCCTTCGCGCCGCCCGCTTCGACCCACGCGTCGACCTGGGAGAGCTTGAACTTCCAGATCCGACCGACCTTGTGCGCGGGCAACCCGCGCGACTCGATCCAGCGGTACACGGAGTCCCGCGCGACCCCGAGGTGCTTCGCGACGTCTTCGACCGACACCCAGGGCTCGGTGGTTGTCATCAGCATGGCTCCGCTCGGCATGCGTGGTTCCTGCGCACGCGCTCAGGATGCCCCAGGCTGATAAGGCCTACAAGAGCCGAAGAGAGTCGGAATGCGGCGGACCGGGCCCGGCAGCCCCCGCTGGGGCCCGCGGACTCGCGTGCCGCGGACCCGGAGGCGGGCTGCCTACGCCACCACCACGACCGGCACCCCAACCTGCTCGGCGACCGGCGTCCAGATGTCCGTCTCGACGCCCGGCGTCTCGATGGACACGACGAGGGCGTACCGGGCGCCCAGGTCGCTGCGATCGCGCTTGGGCTGGTCCTTCCACCAGCCGCTCACCGGGTAGACGGCGATGACCCCGCGTTCGGCGAGGTCGGCGGCGTTGCAGGAGAGGATGTCCGAGTGGGGAGCCTCGGTTATGGCCTGCTCGCCGAGGTACCACTCCGACGAGTCGCCGCCGGTGGCGGGCTTGGCCTCGTCCTCGTCGAGCGCCTTCTTGTTGAGGCGCTTGCGGAACTCCTCGAGCGACTCCGTCGGCCCCTTCACGTCGAAGCGCAGGCCGTGGGAGGCATAGCGGTGCCGCTTCTTCCAGCCGCGCCGGCCGGGGTTCGGCTCGATGAAGTACGAGAGCGTGATGCGCAGGCGCACCGGCGTCGCGCCGAGCTCCGCGAGAACGTCGCGCGGCCAGGGCAGGTCGAAGAAGTGCAGCTCGCGCATCTTGCCCTCGGCGAACGGGCGGATGCTGCTCTGCGCGACCAGGGTAAGCGCGTCGTTGGCGCTCCGAAGGGCACGCTCGGCGCTGGGGACGCCGAAGCCGTAGCGCTGGACGAGCTTCGCCCGGGCGCGCTTGCCGCTCGCGCCGCGCAGGTGGGTCTGCATCTGCGCGGACCATTCCGCCGAGTGGACCACGAGGGCGCGCAGCGTCTCGGGCCAATAGGTCGGGTATTCGGCCGAGATGAGGGCGGCGAGGCGCGCGGCCTGTGCTGTCGCTGCGCTGGTCGCCCAGCTCAGCACGAAGGACTTGTCGGCGGGCTTGAAGTACGTCGTGAGCAGCGAGAGGTCCGGGCACGGGAAGTCGATCTCGCCCTTGGCGTTCCTCACGACGTTGCCGCCTTCGAAGACGACGTCGGGCTTGATGGGCCACGCGTCCGCGAAGGTCACGCCCGTGGTGCTCCACGGCGACAGCTCCCCCGGTCGCGCGACGGGCTGCCAGCTCGCCCACTTCGGGTCGTTGATCACGGCCTTCTCGGTCACGGCGCCGACCGTGAGCGCGTTCCACGCCTGGCCGGGGTCATGGATGGGGTCGGTGTCGCTGCGATCGAGGTGATCGACGGAGAGCGTGGTCTCGTTGATGTTGCCGGCGCAGAGGACGAAGAGGCGTCGCGCGGAGTCGTCGCCCTCGTCGAGGTAGTCGAGCCCCTGCGTGCTCGGATCGAACGAGCGGCCAGCGGCGAGCGCGTCGACCGCCGCCGACCACGAGGTGGGTTGACCGCGATCGCGCTCATCGGTCGCAGCGATGGACATCGAGAAGGTGCGACGTCGCTCCGGGGCCTGGATCTCTGCGCGGCTCGCCGCTTCGGCGGTAACAGCACCGTAGAGGTCGGGCGGGTTTACGGGGTGCCCATCGGGCGGCAAGATCTTCACCGACTCGAGCCGGTGCCGGAGCGCGACGTGCTGTGTGCCGGCGAGGACGGGCGTGAGGTCACCGTAGAGCGCGAGGCCGGCCATCTCGGTGCCGTGCCCGTCGTGATCATGCGTGCCCCACCCGGGGTCGCAGCTCTGGCAATCGGCGGCGTCGAGCGAGGCCTCGAGCAGCGGGTGCCCGCGCGTGACCCCGGTGTCGAGCACGCAGACCGCTGGCGCATCGGCCGATGGCGGTGTGACGCGCTCCCGCAGCTCCTTCGCCCACGCGCCCTGGTCCTCGGGGCCCATGTCGACGAAGACCGTGGCGGTCTCTTTGGCCTTGCGGACCTCGGCTAGGTCGTTGAGCACATCGATCGACGCGGCGAGCTGCGCGGGCGTGCTGCGCACGAGGGTGACGAGGCGATCGTCGAACATGAGTCGACGCGGCGCGACCTCGATCTCCTGCGCAGCGGCGAACTCCATCAGGCGCTCGAGCTCGTTGCCGTCCTGGCGACGGAGCCAGACCTCCCACCAGATCGTCTCGTCCTGCTCGGGGTAGGCCTCGGAGGTGTCGGTCCACAGGCCGCGAAGCGTGGCGAGCCGGAGGGTCGCGACGGGATCGATCATGTCCTCGTAGCGGCGCTCACGCTCCTTCTTCGGCGTCGTCTTCGAGTAGCTCTCGAAGCGCTTGAGGAAGTGCTTCACCTTGCCGTCGGGCACGAATACCGTCGCGCGCTCGATGCGGCGTGGCTCGGGCTCCTCGGTCTTCGAGTGGCTGACGGCGACGACCTCGATGCCCTGCCGCGAGTCCTCGAGCGACGACACCTGGAGCGGCACGTCGGGCTGGCTCTCGAACTGCACGTACAGCCCTGGCACCGCGCCGTGGACCTCGATGCCGGCTTGGTCGCGGCGCTTGTTGGACTCGACGACAGCGGCCTTGAGCGCGCGCTCGAGCGCCTTGCCGTGCTTCGCGCGGCTCGCCGGCGGCGCCGGCTTGGTGACGTCGATCTTCCGCCCGTGCGGCTTGTACTCCTCGGCCGTCGGTGGGCCGGGGACGAGGATGTGCTTGCGGTTGCGAGGAGCGGCCACGCGTCAGTCCCCCTGGCGCCCGCTACGCGTGCGTACTGCGTCGTTCCGCAAGCGCGGCCACGAGCTCGGTGTCCCGCACGGCCGTGGTGTGATCGAGGATTGCGTTCTTGGCAGCTTGCTCGCAGGCCATCGCGATCTCGGCGTGGCTTAGGCCCTCTGCCGCCTTCGCCGCCGCGTGCCACTCGATGTTGCTCGTGTCGAGCAGCGCAAGCCGCCCGCGCATCACGCGGGTCGCGATCTCTTGCGTGGGCAGCGAGTACTCGAGCAGCGCATCGAAGCGCCGGAAGAGGGCGCGGTCGAGCAGGCCGACGTGGTTCGTCGCCCCGAGCACGATGCTGTCAGAGTCGTCCTGCTCCAGGAACTGGAGGAACGAGTTGAGCACGCGGCGGATCTCGCCGACGTCGTTCTTGGTGCCACGCTCGCCGCCCAGGGCGTCGAACTCGTCGAAGAGGTAGACGCCGCGCGTGGACTGGATCGCGTCGAACACGAGCCGCAGCTTCGCGGCCGTCTCGCCCATGTACTTCGTGATGAGCCCGTCGAGCTGGATGCTGAAGAGGGGCAGGCCCAACTCACCGGCGAGGGCTGCTGCGGTCATCGTCTTGCCGGTACCGGGGGGGCCCACGAGGAGCAGCTTTCGCATCGGCGAGAACCCGTGCTCGCGGAGACGGTCGCGTTCACGCTGCTCGGTGAGCACGCGCTCGAGACGTGCGCCGAGAACCTCGGGGAGCGCCATGTCGGCTACGCGCGTCTTCGGGTAGCCCACGGTGAGCAAGCCCGCGAGCTCGCCGCGCGGCTGGGCCAACGGGACCGGCTTGGGCCCCCGGGCCGGCTCCGTGGCCTTCGCGCGCGCCTTCACCTGATCGACCAGCTCGCGCAGCTCCTGAGCGAACTTGCCGTGACCGCTCCGCGCCGCCTGCGCTGCCACCTGCATGGCGATCGCGTAGAAGCGCGTGTCGTCGCCATCGGCGTGGCTTCGAATGAGCGCTTTGACCTGGTCCGCGGTGGCCATGACGTCCTCTTTGTACCCCGAGCCCCCGACCCAGAGCCATCGGAAGCGCGCAGCCCTTCAAGATTCTGCCTCGGAAGTCAAGCCGTTGCACCTTGTCGGCCGGGCTCGACGCTGGCCAGACGGCCCTTCAGCCCCTCCCACCGCCGCCGCTGCTCCTGCCAGTCGATCGTCCCGAGCACCGCCTCCCGCAGCCCGCGCTCGCTCACCGGCTGGGCGCCCGGGGGCAGCTCGAGGAAGAGGATCTCCTCCTGCACCTCGGGCGCGAGGAGGAGCAGGTCCATGAGCTGGGTGACGCGGGCCCGCGTGAATCCGAGCTGGCGGGCCATGTCGGCGAAGTCGGCGAACTCCCCGCGCTCGAGCCGGCGGCGCAGGGCGTGCGCGAGGGCGAGCTGCCGGGCGATGCGCGCAGGGTAGCGGCGCGTCGGGGCTCGCTTCGCGGCCTGCTGGTGCTGGCGCCATGCGCGGCCGCCCTTGAACGCGATGACGACCTCGGTCACGGCGCGGCCTCCATCGTCGGCTGCGTGCTGGACGGTGGCACGGGCTCGTGGAACGTGACGCGCAGCGTGCCGCTCTCGGGATCGACGCCGACGCGCTCGATGAGGGCGCGCAGCACCTCCCGGCGCTCCTCGGGCACGAGCGCATCCCAGACCTCGTCGAAGGCGTCGAGCAGCTTGGCCACGTGCTCGCCCTCGGTGCGGAGCGCCGCGCAAGCGCGGAGCCGCCGCTCGAGGTCCGCGACACCTGCGCGGTGCTTGTCGGTCTCGCGCTCGAGCTCCCCGAGGCGCGCGGCGAGGAGGCGCCCGCCCGCGTCGACGCTGCTGAAGGCACCGAGCAGGCGCTTGGCCTCGGCGCCGAGCTCGGTGATCCGCGCCTCGAGCCGGTCCTTGGTGGCGACCAGCTCGGCCTCGCCCTCGTCCCCCTCGGCGAGGGTCGCGAGGATCCGATCGTGCAAGGCGCCGCTCTTCGCCAGCGCCTTCACCTGAGCGACGACGGCGGCCTCGACGTCGTTCGCGTTGAGCAGGCCCGTGGGGCAGCGCAGCCCCTCCTGCGAGGCGCGGCAGCGGTAGTAGCGGTAGCGCTGCTTCTTGTGGTTGTAGGCGTGGCTCGTGCTCATCGCCGCGTCGCAGGGCAGACAGCGGAGCAGGCCCGTCAGCAGCGACTCGCTCCGTCGCGGGCGTCGCGTGCCGGCTCCTGCCGCGCGCAGGTCGAGGGTGCGCTGCACGCGCTCGAAGACGTCGGGGTCGATGATGGGCTCGTGCTCGCCGAGGAACAGGTCGTCGTTGTGGCGCACCTTGCCGACGTAGAGCGGGTTGCGCAGCAGCCGGTGCACGGCGTTCTTGTTGAAGGGGCGCCCGCGGGTCGTGCCGTCCTCGGCGACCCGCGTCCGCAGCGTGAGTCCGCGCGCGTTGAGCCGCTGAGCCGTGAGCGCCATCGACAGGGTGCGCTCGTAGATCTCGAAGACCAGCTTCACGATGGCGGCCTCCTCGGGCACGACCTCGAGCGCGCGGCGCTGGCGGTCGACGCGATAACCGAGCACCAGGGGGCCGCCGGTCCACTTCCCCCGACGCTTGGCAGCGGCGATCTTGTCGCGCGTGCGCTCGCTGATCAGCTCCCGCTCGAACTGCGCGAACGAGAGCAGGATGTGGAGCACGAGGCGGCCCATCGAGGTCGAGGTGTCGAAGTGCTGCGTGATGCTCACGAAGGCGACGCGACGCTTCTCGAAGCGCTCGACGAGGCGCGCGAAGTCGAGCAGCGAGCGGCTGAGGCGGTCGACCTTGTAGACGACCACCGTGTCGACCTCGCCGCGCTCGATGTCGTCCATGAGCCGCGTCAGCGCCGGGCGCTCGAGGTTGCCGCCCGTGAAGCCGCCGTCGTCGTAGCGCGTGGGCAGCGCCTTCCAGCCCTGGGCGGCCTGGCTCTTGATGAAGTGTTCGGCCGCCTCGCGCTGCGCGTCGAGCGTGTTGAAGTCGGAGTCCAGCCCCTCGGTCGTCGACTTGCGCGTGTAGATGGCGCAGCGGACGACCTTCGGCTCCTTCACGAGGGCCGAGCTCATGCCGCCCCCTTCACGGCGACCTTGAAGAACAGAAAGCCGTTCCAGCGGGAGCCGGCGATCTTGGTAGCGAGCGTCGAGAGGCTCGCGAAGCGCTCGCCGCGGTACTCGAAACCCTCGGTCAGCACGCGCACCTCGTGGACCTCGCCGCGGAACTCGCGGCGCAGTACGGTGCCCACGGGCGGCAAGCGTGGGTCGCGGGCGCTGGTCTCGACGATGCTCACGCTCGCCACGTTCCGGGGCGGACGGCGGCGCACGGGCGCCTTGTCCGCGAGCTCGGCGGCGCGGGCCTTGGCTCTCGGCGAGAAGCCGCCGTAGCGCTGCTCCTGCATCCGGTAGGCGATGCGTTTGAAGAGGTAGTCCTTGTTGCGGCTGGTGCTCTCCTCGCCGAAGACGGCGAGGTAGCGCTCGCGCAGCGCGGAGACGGGCTGCTCGCGCAGGGCGAGGATCTCGCGAATGAGCGGGTCGGTGGGCGTGTCGTTCATCGGGTGGTCTTCTCCTGGTTCGAGGCCGCGCCCATGACGGCTTCGGTCGCGCGAACAGGCAAGGCGTCGTTCTCGCGTTCAACAGCGCCGTGTTCGGGCGTGAGGTCGGCGCCGAGCACGCGGCGCACGCCGCGCGCGAGGACAGCGGCGGCGATCTCGAGCCGGCGGTCGTAGTCCGTGGTGGCCATGCGGGATGCAAAGGCACCGGGCCCGGTGAACAGGGGACACGCGGTGCGTACCAACCCGCGCTTGTCATGCGCCCGAGGCGGGGCCGTCCTGTTCACGATCGCCGATCAGCTCGTCTTCGAGCTTCGTGACCAGCGGGTCCTGCGGAGTTGGATCGCCACCCGCGGCGAAGAGGCGTGCGTTCTCGAGGTGGAGAACGATCGCGCGGCGGCGGTCGTGCTTGGAGCGGAAGAGCACCTTCTCGCTGAGGCCGACGACGATGTGGGGGTGGTCGGCCTGCACCGCGCGCAGCGCCTCGCGCAGAGCGGCGTCGCCGATGCTCCACTCCTTCCCGAACGCCTCGTACGCCGCGCGGGTCGAGATGGCGAGGCAGCCGTGGAGCTGGTTCCAGTCGACGAGGTCGACGCCCTTCACGAAGGCTCCGCGATCGACGAGCTCGAGGAGTTGGCGCATCACGTCGCGCCCGCTGGCCGACTGGGTGCCGTAACGGGGCCCGTCGACCACGAAGCTGTCGATCAGCGTGCGCCGCATCAGGCGCCCGTACTCGCTGCGATGGAGGACGCCTTCCCGTACGAGGTTCATGAGCAGGAGCCGCGTGCGCCGGAGCTTCTCGAAGGTCTCGGAGTTTGGCTCGGTGCAGGGGTGGAGCGGGGGCGACGGATGGCGCTCGGGCAGCTCGATGGTCATGGCGTGTCTCCTTCACGGCGAGCTCGCCGCGTGCCCACGCAAAGCGGCCGGACGCCGCTGGCCGGGGACGGCCTCGCCCGGGCTCGTCACAGCGCGCGCTGAGCGCGGACCATGCGGCCACATCCCGCTGGTCCGCTGCCGCCTGCCTTGTCCAAGCTCTTTCCGAGAAGAATCAATACCTTGTGAATGAATCTCTCTCTGGGACGGCTTGGGAAAGCCAGGTCTACTCAGGAGCGAACTTCTTCTTTCCGCGAGCGCTGGCGCGGTGTGAAGAGGGAAGTTCGCGTGCGCGAGTCTGGAGCTACCCCTCCGCGAGCCGTCCAGACCTCGCAACACAACGCATCCACCCGGACTCGCAAGCGAATCTGCGGGACGTCGTGCGGCGACGGCCCACGCGGTGATGGCCCACCGGTCCCCTGAACGATGGCCCGCCGGCTTTGCCCTCGGCATGACCGACGACGGCAACGAGATCGACGACGACCCGCGCGACACCGCGAACATGCGCCGGCAGCGGTTCATCGAGGAGGAGCTTCGCGACGACCCCGATCTCCCCCACCATTGCGAGCCCTTCGACCTGGACCCCGACGACGAGGAGCGGCTCGTCGAGCTCGAGAAGCAGCTCGGCCGCATGGTGCGTGCCGGGACGTTCTCGCGATCGACCGCGTTGACGCTCATTCGCACGGCCAGGAGGGCGGCGCGGGCGTTCGTGCCTTCGAGGATCAAGCTGACGCACGTGCTGGGAGCGCTCGTGCAAGCGGCCGACTGCGGAATCCTCCGACAGGGTCGAGAGTGGGCGCGTCCCAGCGAAGACCTGATGGCTTTTCACGTCGCAACGGCGCTGCCGCTCTTGCGCGACCTTGGCCTCACGCGAGTCTACGAGCGGGAGCTGAGGCGGCTCCTGCACCAGGGTGCCGGATACAGGCCCGAGACCATCGTCGCCCTGCGTGACCGCGTGACCTTCGGCCTGCGAGATCGCCGGAGGGCGCTGGTGCTGCGCGACGCGACCCTGCGCGTGGGCGTGTCGCCGTCGATGCTGATTCGCTGTGGCCCCCACCGCGGACGCTTTGTCCCGTCCGAGGTGTCCGCCGAGGCTTTGCACGAGGAGCGAAGGAGCACACGACGATGACCGACTGGATCCCGACCAACGCCACGCCATCGCCGAACGCCGACCTCGGCGCGGTCACCTGGCACCCGACGGTGGTGAAGCTACGCGAGCTGTTCTTCGACGTGCTCTCGTTCGAGCTGCAGCGCTTCACCGCGCTCGGCGACGGCGCCACGTTCCTCTGCTGGCGCTCGAAGGACCGCTGCATCGCGTGGGCGCGCCTCGAGCTGTTCGCGAAGCCGACCCGGGACAACCCGAGGTGCCTCGTCCTGCGCGTGGTCATCAACAAGGGTCCCGTCGATGACGTCGCCGACGTCGCCCGTCGACGCGGGCTGCTCGTCGAGGGGGAGCTGTGGCGCAGCCCGAGGTGGGCGCTCGAGGCGTTCGTGACGCTCGACGAGTTGCTCGGCTCCGCGCCGTTCCTCGCGAGCCTGATGCGCGCGCACGAGGAGAAGGACGCCTCGCTCGTCATCGCCGCACCCTTCAAGACGATGCTGGCGTCGGGCGCTCCGCTGACCTGGGACGTGGTGGCCAGCGAGGCCGCGTGGGCGTCGATCGAACCGCGCCTCTCGGGTCGGAAGGAGCGCGCATGACCCCTTCGACGAAGATCCTCAACGAGCGCGCCGCCGAGTGGCTCGATGATCCGCCGGAGGCTCCGACGCTGCCGAGCGCCACCGGCTCCGAGCGGTACACAGCGGTCCTGTTCCGCGCGTTCCTCGCGGTGCTCGCCATCCGACTGCAGCGATCGACGGCGCGCATCTCGCGGTCGAGCCTCTGCTGGCGCGCGAAGAGCGGTCGCATCGAGCACGTCACCTGCCAGCCCTACTTCTGCCCGTCCGAGGCGCCGCCGCATCACCCGCTCCTCGTGCGCGTGCTCGTCAACAAGGTCGCGGTCGGCCTCGTCAGCGAGGTGGACGCCGTCGCGGCAGCGGTCGCCCGTGAGCGCGGCCTCGTCGAGGAGGGTGACGAGCCCTGTCGGGCGCCACGATGGTCGCTCGAGCTCGCCGTCTTCCCCGGCGAACTGCTCCGCTTCGCGTCGCACATCGCCGACCTTGTCCGGGCCTCCGAGCGCGACGAAGACGAGGGGGCGGTCGAGCCGCCGCTCCCGGCGGAGGTCCTCGTCGAGTCCGAGGGGCTTCACGGCACGCGTGCGCTCTACGTCTGGAGCGAGCGCGCGTGGGACTACTTCGCGGACCACGTGTGGATGGACGAGATCGTCCCCTCGAACTCGCACTTCATGGCTTTGCGAGGGCAACGAAGGAGCGCACGAAGATGAGCGACACCGCCCAGGAGAACACCGAACAGACGGCGAAGAAGTTGGGACGCCCGCGGAAGGCCGACCCGCAGCGCGTCGACTACCACCAGCTCGACACGCTGCTCGTCATGGGCGAGATGCGCGTCGACGCCGAGCGCGGCCCGGTGACCGAGTACCCGTCGTACCGCGAGCTCGCCAAGCGCTTCGGCATCAGCCACAGCCTCGTCGCGGCGTACTCGTCGCGGCACAACTGCCTGCGCCGTCGCGAGGCGGCCTCGGAGAAGATCCGCAAGGTCACCGACGAGAAGGTCATCGCCCGGCGCGGGACGGCGCTGGCCGAGGCGAAGGAGCGCATCCTCGCCATCATCGACCGCTTCCTCGAGGAGTTCGGCAAGGCGCTTGAGGAGGGCCGCGTGCGGGTCGACAGCGTCGCCGACCTCAACATCATGGTGCGCCTGCGCGAGTTCCTGCAGGGCGGCCCCGACTCGCGGCAGGAGGTGCGCGGCATGCCGTCGCTCGACGAGCTGTCCCGCCGGTACGCCGAGGCGCAGCGACGTGAGAGGGAGGAAGGGCCGTACGCGGGTGGCGTCGTGCGTCGCGACCGCGACATCGCCTCTGAACGCGCATTGCTCGCGCAGCCCCCAGCCGCTGCCTTCGTGAACGGCTCTGCCGAACTGCACGGTCACATCGAGGAGGACGCCGACGAGGACGACGAGGTGGCGCTCGATGCCAACGACGATGGCGACACCAACACCGCCGCTTCCGGTTGAAAGCGGCCATCTTCGGCGCCAGCAGGCACGGGTTCTCGCGGACCTGGCGCGCGTGACGGAGCGCGAACAGACCGAGGACGATGGCCGCTTTCCGAGCTCACGCCGTGGTGACGAGCGACGATCGGCCGGCACCGCGCCACGACGCAAGCCCCCCGGGGGGGAGGGTGAAGTTTCGTGGTGCCGCGCGTGCCGGGAAGAGTGCCCGGGGCCCCTTCCGATAGAGGTCGATTCGGGGAAGTGACCAGGACCCGCGCGTCGAAGTGAGCGTCCAGATACGGCGGTCGCGACGGGCGCGCTGGTCACTTTCGACCTGCAAGTAGCTCCCGAGCCTGCCTGCGTGGCTCAGCAGCGGAGCTGCTCGACGGCGCGCGCGAGATCGCCGTCGCTCGGGTGCGTGTAGACCATCGTCGTCACGACGCTGCGGTGCCGGGCGAAGCGCTGGGCCAGCCGGATGTCCTTGGTGCCGGCGTAGATGCTCGAGATCGCCGAGTGCCGCAGCATGTGCAGGCTGACGTGCCGCTCGAAGCCCGCGCGCTCCTGCCAGACCGCGAAGGCGTGCCGGAGCTGGCGCGTCGAGAGCCGACTGCCGCGCTGGCTCACGAAGAGCGGGGCGGCGCGGTCGAGGCTCTCGCCCTCGCGCGCCTTCCACGCCCAGAGCTTCGCGAGCTTGGCGCGCAGCCCTTCGGAGAGCAGCACCTCCTGGCTGACGTCGTCCCCGCGTCCGTCACCCTTGAACACGCGCAGCGCGAGGCGGCGCCGCACGCGCCCGGCGTCGTCGAACACGTCGCCCACGTCGAGCGCGACGAGCTCGTGCGCGCGCAGCCCAGTGCCGAGCGCGATCGCGAAGAGAACGTGGTCACGCCAGCCGGAGCGGTGCTCGCCCGTCACGCGCAGGAGTGCCTTCTGTTCGCGCTCCGTCAGCGTGCGCGGGGCTCGGCGGATCGACTCGACGTACGCAGCCATGCGGGCATCACGGCTTCCTTCCGCGGCGAAGGCAAGGCCGGCGCAAAACGGGTCGCGTTCTTCGCCGACCTCGCAGATACGCCTTGATGGTCGTGCGAACCGAAGCCTGTATCGGACGCGCGCGGGGCGCTCCCGCGACGGAGGACGAGCATGGCGAGGACGATCGGCACCATCACCACCTACAACGGCGACGAGCACCCGTACCTGCGCGGGCACAAGCTCCGCGTCGTCGCCGTGCTTCCGCGGGCCTCTGCGGCGGACTTCGACCCCGACCGCGACGGCCGCGTGCTCCGCGACGACGACGAGATCGAACGCGCGGGGGGCGTGACCGCCGGCGATCGCATCGAGGTCCAGCCCTGGCTCGCACGCGAGCAGCGCTGGAGCTTCGTCACCAGCGACCCGCGCGCGATCGACCTCGCATGCTTCCGCCACCTCACGAAGACCCACTGACCAGACCCGCCCGGTGACCACGCCGGGTGGTCCGGCGGCGGCACCGGGCACCACTGCAAAGGAGCCCGACATGACCAGCACCAACCGCCGCACCCTCGAGTCCCTCTCCAAGGTGCGCCTCCCCGAGCTGCAGGCGCGCTTCGGCGAGATCGTCGGCGAGCCGACGCGCTCGCCGAACAAGACCTTCTTGCTGCGCAGGATCGGCGAAGCGCTCGAGGCCCGAGAGCAGCAGACGAGCGCGGAGCCGACGACAGCGGCCACCACGACAACGGATGCGGGCCCGAAGGCGAAGCTGACCAAGCTCTCCGTCGCTGAGCTTCAGGCGATGTACCGCGAGGTCGTCGGTCGCGAGACCCGGTCCTCGGATTCGGCGTACCTGGTGTGGAAGCTGAGGCAGGCCCAGAAGGGCCGCATCCGCGTCGGGCCAATCGAGCGGCGCGCGCCCGGCGAGGTCGCCGACGTGAAGGTCCTGCCGCTCCGCATGACCGCCGCCGAGCTCGAAGCCCTCGACGAGGCGTGGCGGCGACTCGGGTTCAAGAGCCGGACGGCGATGATCCGCAAGGCGATCGCCGCGATGCTGGCGTAGCTCGCCGGAAGGTCTTTCCGCGCGATGACCTCGCGTGGCATGTATGGGGCGCCAATGTCCGTCACCGCCCCCTCCTCGAAATGACCATCTCCGACAAGGCTCGCAGGTCGAACCAGAAGTACGTCACAACGGAGGCGGGCCGAGCCGCGCTCACGCGGTTCAAGGACGCGACCACATGACCATCCAGCACGTAGCCCCGACGCCGGTGGGCAAACTGCTCGGCAGTGACCTCCGCGTGCCGCCGTACCAGCGCCCTTACAGATGGGAGCCCGTAACAGCGCTCCAGTTGCTCAACGACATCACCGACGCGTGGCGCGACAAGAGCCGAGAAGGCGTTCCGTACGTCATCGGCGCCGTGATTCTTCACCGCGAGACCGACGAGGTTCTGAACATCGTCGACGGGCAGCAGCGGCTCCTCACGTTGACCATGATTCTGAAGCTTCTGGATGGAGTGGACGGGAGCCCGTTCACCCGCATCCCTGGCAACCCGGTTGCGCTGGTCTGGAACGCGTTGTCGCAGCGAATCGACCCCTGGCGGAAGAACCAGGACGGCCTCGCCGACCTCAAGACGTTCATCAACGACAGGTGCCAGTTCGTGCAGGTCGTAACGGATGACCCGGACGAGGCCTTTCGCGTGTTTGACTCGCAGAACTACCGGGGCAAGCCGCTCGCGCCTCACGACCTTCTGAAGGCGCACCACCTTCGAGAGATGAGAGGCGAGTCCGACGCGATGATGGCAGCCGTCGTCGAGTCCTGGGAAGCGGTCCTCGACAAAGACCTTGACCGCCTCTTCTCGACGTTCCTGTACCGCATCGCTCGATGGACGAGAGGCGAGTCCGCGCTGGAGTTCACCGCCCAAGACATCGGGATGTTCAAAGGCATCAGCCGATCAGGGGCCGTGGCTCCCAGCGTGCGCTACCACCTGGCTGCGCAAGCGGCGATCCCGATGCTGAGCGCCTGGGCTCCCGGTGCTCGCGAGATCGATGTCAGAGATCTTGGGCGCACCCGCTTCCAGATCGACGCTCCGATCCCCGCCGGACAAGGCTTCTTCGAGATGGTGGCGTTCATGCTGAACGAGCTGGCCGCGCTGCGCCGGGAGGCGTTCGAAGGCTGGGAGGACTTCGCCTCATATCGTCCCGACGCGCGACGCGAAGGAGGGGAGATCTTCGCCGAGATGCCCTCCCGGAACCGATACCGATACGTTTCCGAACTGTACATCGCGGCGCTGCTGTACTTCACGAACAAGTTCGGAACCGGCGAAGAGTTCGACGCCGCCAGGCGCCGACTCTTCGCCTGGGCCTTCACCCCGCGCGTCGAGCACCTGCGCGTCCAGTACCGCACCATCGACAAGCGCGGACAGGGGGCCGAGGACACCGCGTCCGCGTTCGTCGTGCTCCGCAACTCGTCATCGGGCCTAGCGGTCCACGAACTGCCGTCATCGAGCAAGCAGTACAACAACAAGACAGACCACGAGGCGGACCTGAGCGCAGTGCTCAAGGACCTGGGAGCACGATGACGGCTCAGACGCTCGATGCGACGCTCCTGCAGGTCGGTTCCCTGTTCGACGAGCAGGACACGACGTACACGATCCCGATCTACCAGCGAAACTACGCTTGGCGTGTAGAGCAGATCGAGCAGCTGATCAGCGATATCCGCGACGCGAAGGCCGACGGACACGACAGCTACTTCCTTGGGAACCTGATCGTCACCAGGCGGGGCGCCAAGGGTCTCGACTACGAGGTGATCGATGGCCAGCAGCGCCTGACGACGCTCTACCTGATCCTGACGGTACTGCACAGCGCGGGAACCTCGGTTGCCAACGGGTACCGGGACCGCCTGCGCTACCAGTCGCGGCCGCGCTCGACCGAGGCGCTTCGACGCCTGACGGCGGGCCTCTCCAAGCATGCCGGGATCGCGCCGGAGAGCTCCCACGAGGAAGACCAGGGCATCCACGAGGGCTTCAACGTCGTGCGCCAGTTCATCGACCAGAACGTCGGAACATCCGAGCGCGCCGAGTTCGCCGACTACCTGCTCCGCAAGGTGTTCGTCGTGCGAGCCGTGCTCCCTGCGAAGACGGACCTCAACCGGTACTTCGAGGTGATGAACACCCGAGGCCAACAGCTCCAGCAGGTCGACATCGTCAAGGCGCGTCTGATGTCCTTACTCGACTCCGACGACGCGCAGGAGGCATTCGCGTGGGTCTGGGACGCCTGTGCGGACATGGACTCCTACGTGCAGATGGCGCTCACTCGTGGTGACACGGCCCGCCGTGAGCAGCTCTTCGGGACGGACTGGGCGTGGCTCAAAGTCGAGACGTTCGACGACCTCGCGAACGCGCATCGCCAGAGGGGCCGGGGCGGGGCTGACGACAAGGCGACCAGTAGCGACCAGATGGACATCGAAAGGGCCCTCCTCAAGTACGCAACGACAGGGGCGCCTGCCGTCACGGACGACGTAGAGAACGTCAGGTTCCGGTCGACCATCGAGTTCCCGGTGTTCCTCCTCCACGTGCTCAAGGTCTGGCGTCGCGTCGACGATGCCGACGACGGTGGTCTCGACGACAAGAAGCTCATCGAGCGGTACGCCAGCGCGTTCGACCGCGACTCGATGAACGCCGACGAGCTCCGGCTGCGTGTGCGGGAGTTCGCGGTTCTGATGCTACGCTGCCGGAACATCTTCGACGCATTCATCCTCAAGCGGCAGTTCACTGCCGCGACGATCGACGAGGGGGACTGGTCCTTGCAGCGGCTTATCAAGGGGAAGACGTCGCCCGGAAAGAACACGCCCTCGCCCCGCTACATCGACCTCGCTCAATCGCCTGCGACGGAGCGGGAGGAAGACGGGGGCGCCGACGGCGCGACCCGTGACCTTCTCTTGATTCAGTCGATGCTTCGCGTCACGTACACCTCGCCGCGCACGATGCACTGGATGACGAAGGTCCTTCGAACCGTGCTCGATGCCGAACCCAGGGGACCGCTACAGGCCGAGAAGCTCCTCGGCGTGCTCCGCGACTACGCGCGCGCGAAGGTGCGTGCCGAACTCACGGAGGATGGCGAGCCCAAGTCAGGCTTCGACATCGCCCGCATCGTCTTCACCTACGTCGACCTGCTGCTCGTGTGCAAGAGCCCGGACCCGGAGTTCAGGTTCTCGTACCGGAACTCGATCGAGCACTTCTACCCGCGAAGTCCCGATGCCGAGCAGAGCGGCGACGCCGTCAGCAAGGACTGCCTCAACATGTTCGGCAACTTGGCGCTCGTCAGCGCCACGGCGAACTCGAAGTTCAACAACAGCCTGCCGAAGGCCAAGGCCGAGAACTTCCGCACCACGATCGAGATCCAGAGCCCGAAGCTGGGGCGCATGGCAGCGATCACCCGCGAGGCGACGTGGAACGACGCCAAGGTGCGTGAGCACCACAAAGCAATGGTCGAGCTGCTGCGAGAAGACCTCCGGTTCGGTCGCGAGGCGTGAGTCAAACAAGCGGTCGTTGAGTAAAACGCGCCGCCCGCCGCGAGCCCCATTCTCCTGGAGAAGACCCCGCCGAGAACGCCCGCGAGGCCGTCCTCGACCCCTTCGACGCCGCCTCCCGCGTTCTCCTCGCGCACGACGGAGAACGTCGCGCTCCCTCGATCACACCGCGCATCCCCGCGCCATCACGCCAGAAATGCAGAACCCCGAGAAGCTCGCGCCGCTCGGGGTTCCGTTCAACGTTGGGTCGGCTGCTTTGCGCCGACTCGAAAATGGCTCCCCGGGCAGGACTCGAACCTGCAACCATCGCGTTAACAGCGCGCCGCACTGCCATTGTGCTACCGGGGAACGAGGGTGGGGCTGCCTGGAGTCGAGCCAGGAGGGCCGAGAAGGCGACTGATTTACAGACAGCTCCGGCTCCCTACCGGACTACAGCCCCGTGCGAGATCGAGCGGACGACGGGAATCGAACCCGCCTGGGATTGCCTGGCAAGCAAGCGTGGCGCCGTGCCACCTCGTCCGCGGAGAGATCAGATCGGCACGCCGCCGAGGAGTCGAACCTCGCTGACCGGATTTGGAGCCCAGTCCCGTCCCAGACGGCAGCGTAAGTGCGGCGGCGAGGGGGCGCAGCGGCGCGCGCGGTGGATGGGGTAGCGGGCCACCATCGCGCGCGCCGCTGCTCGTTGTCTCGCGGCCTGTATGGTGAGTCGGGTGGGAATCGAACCCACGTGACGGCGGAGCAAGAATCCGCTGCAAAGCCAGCGTTTGCTACCGACTCACTGTCTACGTTCGCTCTTCGGTTGTCAGAGTGCGGGCGCACCTCGGGCGCTGACGCGAGATCCGGTTGTCCGGACACACGACGGGTGTCGTGCTCGCGCGGGTGAGCGTGCGGCGGAGGGTGGTGTCGCGACCGTCGCGAGGGCCGAAACGAAGAAGGCCACCGCGGGGTCTCCGGGGTGGCCTTCGGTCGAGGGACTTGTCAGGTCCTCAGGATCGGGGTGGCCACCCCTTCGGATCGAGCTTGTTCTGGAGGTTCTCGCCGACGACGGCGAATGGCGTGCTACCGGACGCCGGCCGCGCGGCCAGGAACCCGCGCCACAGACCGGACGCGGCTTCGCGGGCGCCGATGGCGTCGCGGTAGCAGCGGGTATGGAGCGTGGTGGTCATGGCCGTGTAGAGGCTTTGGGTCGGTTCCGGTTGCGTGCTTCCGACGCGCGAGGCGTCGAATTGTTCTAATGCTCCTACGCGACGGCGCGCGCGTTGTCAAAACCCTTTTTCGCACGACGTGCGAAGTCGTCGAGAGTCCTCGTGTTCTGTCGACGCGCTGCCAGCGATTGCCGCGTCGAGGGCGTCACGCGATCTCGCGCGCGCGGGCGCTGGTCACGAACGCGGCGGCGTGGCTCCATGGATCCATGTCGGGACAGGCCACAGATCCGCTCGATCCACGCGTCACCCGTGCCCGGGAGCTCGTCGCGCGGCTGCGCGACGCGACGGCCCGCGAGCTGGTCGAGCTCGCGGAGCTCGCCCTGGGGGCCGTCGCGGTCGCCGAGCACCACGGCGGCGACATGCTCGGCACCGACGCCTACCCGGTGGTGCGCGACGCGTGGCCGGCGATCGCCGCGCGCCTGGAGGACGCGGCGCCGGATGTGCGCCTGGCGGCCGCGTACGCGCTGGCGTTCCTGCTCGAGCCGGCGGCCGAGTCGCTGCCACGGCTGGCGACCGCCGCGGCGGCCGCGGAGGACGAGCCGGTGGTGCAAGCCGGGATCCAGCTGGCGTACGAGCGGCTGTCGGCGAGCCTGGCGAACTGGCGAGGTCCCGCCCTGCAGGTCCCGTGGGAGGGTGTCCGACTCGATGACGAGGCGCGCGCCGCGACTCCGCTGCTGCGCGCCGTCCGCGCGCTCGGGCTGGTGTGGCGACTGCCCAGCTTCCCGCGCAAGTGTCAGCCGGAGGTGGCGGAGGCGCTCGAGGCCGTGCCGGCGGACCTGTCGGTCGGCCCGTGGGGCGGCGGCGAGCTGCGCGCGCTGGCGAGCGAGCTGCGCAAGGGGCTGTGGGTGCAGCAGGCGAGCGAGAAGGCGGAGAAGGTGGTGTACGAGTCCGGCGGCGTGCAGGCCGTGCTGACGGATGCAGGCCCGGAGACGGAGACGGAGGCGGAGGCGGAGACGGAGGCGGAGGCGGAGACGGAGACGGAGGCGGAGACGGAGACGGAGGCGGAGACGGAGGCGGAGACGGAGACGGAGACGGAGACGGAGACGGAGTCAGGCGACATCGGCGACGCGCCCGTCGCGGATCCGTACACGCAGCAGCGTCCCGTGCGGCAGCCGCCGCGCGTGGCGCTGCCCGGGCTGCGTGACGTCGCCTGGGGCTCGCTCGAGCACGCGTACGGCACCGCCGAGGGCGTGCCGGGCATGATCGACGGGCTGAGCTCGCCCGCGCCGGAGGATCGCGCGTGGGCGATCGACGCGCTCGCCGCCAGCATCCACCACCAGGGCTCGGTCTACTCGGCGAGCACCGCGGCGGTGCCGTTCCTGATCCAGCTCGCGGCGGATCCAGACGTGGAAGACCGTCACTTCATCCTGCGCCTGCTGTGCGGGATCGCGGTCCACCAGCCCGACGGGTGTCTCGTCAAGGGCGCGCGGCAGTGGCGGTCCGAGGCGTACGCCGCGGTCGTCGCCGGTGGCCCGGCCTACGTCGCGCTGCTCGCCGATCCGTGCCGGTACGTGCGCACCGCGGCCGCGTACGTGCTCGCGTACGTCGACCCGCCGCCGCCCGGCGCGCTCGACGCGCTGCGGGCGGCGCTCGCGCGCGAGCCGGATCGCCGCGCGCGCGCCAGCGAGCTGCTCGCCTTGGGCTACGTCTCCCGCTACCTCGAGTCCGTCGAGGACCGGGCCCGGCTCGAGGCGCACCTCGACGACGACGCGCCCGCGGTGCGGACGTGCGCGGCGATCGCGCTGATGCAGCTCGCGGGGGCGGCGGCGCCGGCGGCGGCGCGCGCGGTGCTGGCGCGCGCGGCCGACGACGTCCCGCCGGTGCGCGGGTTCTTCCCGTGGGCCGAGGGCAACGTCGCGTCGTTCGCGCAGACGATCCGGCTGGCGTTCCAGACCGACGACGAGCTGTGGGCGATGATCGACGCGGCGCTCGACGGCCGCCAGCTCGACGACGCGGCGCGCGCCGCGCCGCGGCTGTTCGGCCGGCTGTTCCACGATCAGGCCCACGACCGCGCGCGCCCGTGGCTGCCCGGCGAGCTCGACGCGCCCCGGCGCAAGCTCCTGCGCTACTTCCAGGTCACGACGCCGCGCGCCGAGCACGGCGTGACGCTGCTGCCGTTCTGGGAGGGGGCGTCCGAGTGCGGCCTGTTCTCCAGCGCCGAAGACACCGCCCGGCTGCTCGGTGACACGCCCGGGCCGCTCGATCGCGCGGTCGCGCTCGACGGCGGCGATCGTGACGGGGAGCGCCCGCTGTGGGCGTGGGTGATCGCCGTCAACGCCGGGCTCCACCCCGAGGCGTCGCTGGTCGCGGCGGTGCGCGCGCTCCCCGCGGCCGAGCGCCTCGCGATCGCCGACGCGATCCTCGAGGGTCATTACCGGCTACTCCAGCCGCGCTGGCACACCGAGTACGGCGAGGCGCCTGATCACCCGCACGGGCCGGCGGCGAGCAACGACTACACCTCGCGCGCGCTGATCCTGGTCGCGGACCTGCTCGGCGACGGCGCCGAGGCCGTCGCCTGGGCGCGGGCGCGCGCGGCGCAGGAGGCGGCGCGCGGCACCAAGCGGGACGCGCAGGACGGCGTCGTCGCGGCGATCGTGCTCGCGCGCGACGCGGCGGCGCGGGGCGACGTGCTCGACCCGGCGCTCGACGCGCTGCTCGCGTTCGACCAGGCGCCGGCGACGACGTACCGGCAGGCGCTGCGCGTGGTGCTGGCGCTGCTGCCGCCGGACCGCGCCGAGCGGCTGGTGCGGACCCAGCCACTGTACCAGTACCAGGCGTACGTCGATCCGCGCGGCGAGGTCCGGCGGTGGCGCAACGGCCCGGGGTGGGCCGTGATCGATCTGGCGCCGGCGCCGGTGATCGCGCGCGCCGTGCTGGCCACCATCGCCGAGTGGGAGCGCCACCGCGCCGCGGGCGACGATCGCGCCGCGCTGCCGGTGTGCGGGACGACGACGTCGTCCCAGGAGAGCAAGCCCGGCGCAGACGAGGACTTTTCACGCGCGCGGGCGATCGCGACGCTCGCCCGCGCCGGCGATGCGGCGGTCGCGGCGATCGACGCCGCGCTCGCCGCCGGGACGATCGCGGATCGCGCGCTGCTCGACGAGGCGCGCGCGGCCGCGCTCGCCGCCGCGAACTGACCGCCGGGGTGCGATACTCGGGGTGATGCCCCACACCTCACCGCGCTGGCTCCGCCGCTGCCTGCTGCTGTCGGTGGCCGCGCTCGGTGCCACGATCGCGCCGGCCGTCGCGCGCGCCGACAGCCGCGTGGACGTCGATCTCACGCTCAACCAGGCCGGCCGGGACCTCGCCGTGCAGCTCGGCCTGACCGAGCTGCAGCTCGAGGAGCGGCTCACCACCGGGCTGAAGCGCGCGCTCGCCGTGCTCGACCTCGCCGACTTCCTGACCAGCTTCGCCAACGCCACGTCGTTCTCCAGCCGCGGCGTCGGCGTCGACTACGCGACCGACTCCGACGGCGTGATGCTCGGCGCGGCCGCGAACCTCGCGGTCTCGGCCGACGTCGGCGACGGCTCGCCCGCCGGCGGCGTGGCGCCGAACCTGGCGCTGATGGCCGGCGTCAACGGCGCGCGGTGGGGCCACCCGCGGTGGACGCTGTCGGCCAACCTGTTCCACCGCCGCGGCGACAGCGGCCAGCTCGACGGCTCGATCTCGAGCGCGGGCGTGCACCTGCAGCGCGCGCTGATCCGGCCCGGCGACACGGCGAAGGGCGCCGTGCGGTGGGGCGGGCTCGATCTCACGGTGGGGGTCGAGATGGCGCGGTGGTCGTTCGGGATCGGCGACGAGCTCACCTCGTCCTACGAGGTCGAGGGCGACAACGGCACGCGCGCCGCGATCGACGCCACGGCCACCGGGAGCTTCGATCTGCACACGCTGACGTTCACGGCGCCGGTCGAGCTGACCACCAGCCTGCGCCTGCTCTACGTCGCGTCGGTCTACGCCGGCGTCGGGCTCGACGTGTCCCTCGGGCGGTCGCGGCTCGACGCCTCGCTCGGCGGCGAGCTGCAGGCCCGGGTCGGCAACGCCGCGGCGCGCGACGTCGGATCGCTCACGCTCGAGGGCGTGGGGCGCGAGCGCCCGTCGGTCGTCGGTGCCCACGCCCTGCTCGGCGTCCAGGCCGAGCTGTGGAAGGTGAAGGTCTTCACCCAGGCGAGCTACGGCCCGCCGACGACCGCGTCGGTCGCGCTGGGGCTGCGCGTCGACCTGTGAGTCACGGCGCGCGCGGGGCCATGACGCCGGTCGCGGACTCGTGGGCGCGGCGCATCGCGTCCTCGCCGGCGGCGGTGGGCGCGGCGTTCAGGCCGGCGAGCTGCTGCTGGACCATCTGGGCGAGGTAGCCGCGGACCTCCTTCATCCGGTCCGCGAGCGTGCGCAGCTCGTCGTCGCCGCTGGCGTCGGCGAGTCGGCGCGCCTCGGCCTCGGCCGCGTCGAGCGTGGCGTAGGCGCCGGTGAGGTCGCCGCCCTGGGCGAGCGCGATCGCGTGGAGGATCGCCGCGGCGGCGCGCGCGCGGTCGCGCGCGATCGCCAGCTCGACGCGGACCGACGCGGCGACGGCGGCCGCGTCGGCGGACGCCTTCGCGGACGCGTAGCCGGTGCGGCGGTGCTGACCGCTCGCGGCGACGGCGTCGTCGAACGTCAGCACCGCGTCGAGCAGCTCGACGCTGGCGCCGTCGCGCCGGCCGGTGATCGACACCGGCACGATCACGTCGCGGATCTCGCCGGCGGACAGGTCGCCGAGCATCGCGTAGCGGACCGTGCCCGCCTCGGTCAGCCCCGGCATCGACTCGAGCGCGACGCCGGGCCCGGGCCGCAGCTCGAGCACGAGGTTGCGCCCGACGACCTGCTGCATCCGCAGCAGCTCGTCGTCGAACACCTGCGCGACCGCCTCGGGCGCGTCGAGGTAGCGGTAGACGCCGCCGGTGTCGAGCGCGATCTGCCCGAGCATGACCGGGTCGAACTCGATGCCGAGGCCGAGCGCGGTGATCGGCAGGCGCAGGTCGCGCGCCGTGGCGACGAGCTGGGGCAGCAGCGTCGGGTCGTTGGGCACGCCGTCGCCGAGCAGGACGATCCGGTCGATGCTGCCCGCGACGCGGCCCGCGGTGGCCTGCTGGATCCCGAGCTGGAGCCCCTCGGCCATCGCGGTCGTGCCACGCGCCTCGACCCGCGCGATCGCCTCGTCGATCCGCGCGCGCGCGCCCGGCTCGAGCGTCGTCGTCGGCACGAGCACCTCGGCGGTCGAGTGGAACACGACGATCGCGACCCGATCGCGGTCGGCCATCCGACTGACCAGATCGCGCGCGGCGTCGCGCGCCGCGACGATCGCCTCGCCGTCCATCGATCCCGAGGTGTCGAGCACGAGCGTGAGGTTGAGCGGTGGCCGGTCGCCGCCGGGCAGCTTGCCGGCGCTGACGCGGATCCGCACCGCGAGCTGGGCGTCGACCGCGGCGGGGACCAGGCCCGCGGTCGCCTCGGTCTCCATCTCGATCAGGTGTGGATCGGTCGCGACCGCGAGTGCGTCACCCCCGGGGCCGTGGGGCCCGGGCGGGCCGCCGCACGCGGCGGCGAGCCAGATCGCGAGCCAGATCGCGGGGAAGCCAGCCAAGGCGCAGGCGAGTCGAGGTGTCCGGGGGCGCATGCGGCGTGACACGCACGACCCCGCGCGATCGGTCTGTCAGCGCGAGCGGGCGGTCACCGATCCCACAGGTTGACGACCAGCACGGTCGGCGTGCCCATCGGCAACATCGGGATCTGGCGCTGGAACCGCTGCCACAGGATCACCGGCGCGAGGCCCAGCTCGTGGATGACCTCGCGCAGCGCCTGCATCAGCTCGGGCTCGCGGTAGCGCATGCGCGCGCCGGAGAACCAGTGCAGCAGGTCGGCGCACTCGACGGCGAACGCGTAGCCGGTGCGCCCGTCGTACGCGATCGGCTCGACGCCGGGGTCGCCGTTGCGGACCATCGGCGCGGGGATCGCGCGGCGCCCGGTCGGCGCCCACAGCGCGCCGAACCGCCGGTCGATCGCGGCGCGCACCGCGGCCTCGACGCGCGCGGCGGCGTCGTTCGCCGGCAGGTAGTCCTCGCCCTGGCCCTGCAGCGCGCCCATGCACACCCGGACGTCGGGGAACCACAGCGGCATGTGGCGCTCCTCGAGGACGAGGCCGCCCTGCTGCGTCTGCAGCGCGCCCTTGAGGTAGAAGTAGTTCTCCGGCGCCGGCGTCGGGCCGGCGAGGTCCCACACCGCGGCCCAGTACTCGGGGAAGTCGGCGAACGTGTCGCGGATCGCGGCGCCGCGCATCGCCGGGTCGGCGTACGGCTGCATCACCTGCTGACCGGGCGGCGTCCCCCACCGCGCGAACAGCGTCTCGACGATCGGGAACCCGGCGCCGGCGAGGTCCTCGACGAGCATCGCCACGTCCGTGACCGGATCGGCCAGGCCCTGGACGCGGACGTAGACCACCGTCGGGCTGACGAACTTGTCCTCGGTGTAGAGCTTGCCCTCGGGGTGGACGCAGCGCTCCCACGCCGTGATCCGGCGCAGCAGGTGGAGGTGCTCGGGGCCCGACAGCGGGCGCTCGAGGCACAGGATCGCGATGAGGTGCGACTCGCGGCCGGCGCCGGCGAACACCGGGTGGCCGAGGCCGCCCGCGGGCAGGACGTGGACGCCCGCGCGCTCGCCCGAGTGCGAGACGGGCACGCTCGCGCGATCGGCCACGATCACCGGCGCGCGGCCGTCGCCGAAGTCGCCGGCCCAGTCGAACGCGGGCTCGGCCGCGAACGCGCCGTCGGGCGCGAGGAAGCCCCAGCGGTCGCCCTTGCGCACCCGCGCGCGTCCGCCCTGGAAGCTCGCCGCCTCGTCGAAGCCGCCAGGCCCGATCGCCGCGCCGTCGGCGCCGACGTAGCTCCAGGCGTCGCCGGTGCGGACCGCGGCGCGCCCCTCGAGCATCGGGAACGCGTCGTCGAACGCGCACGCGACGACGACCTCGCCGTCGGCCGTCGCGAACCCCCACTTGCCGTCGAGCTGGACGCGCCCGTGCTCGCCGTGGAACCCGAGCGCGCGGCCGTAGCGACCGACGAGGCGGCCGTCGGGCAGCAGGAAGTGCCAGGCGTCGCCGGTGCGGACCGGCCAGATCCCGCGCTCGTGGACCTGGTTGACCTCGTCGAACCAGGCGTCGCCGAGCCGGCCGGCGGCGGTGAGCACGCAGCACCGCCCGTCCTTCACCGCCCAGCACGCGCCGTCCTTGACCAGGCCGACGCGGTCGTAGATCGGCTCGTGGACGAGCCGGCCGGTGCGGTCGATCATGCCCCACTTGCCGCCGAGCTTGACCGTGGCGACGCCGCCGCGGAACACGGTGCCCTCGTCGAACTGCGGCGCGATCACGACGTGGCCGTCGCGGTCGACGTAGCCGTCGCGGCCGTCGATCGCGACGACGGCGAGGCCCTCGTGGTGCCACGATGCGTAGTCGTAGCGCGGCTCGACGACGACCTGGCCGCGCAGATCGAGGAAGCCGTACTTGCCGCCGAGCCCGACCGTGATGCGCTCGTCGTCGGCGTCGAGGCCGCTGTCGTAGCGCGGCTCGACGAGCACGGCGCCGTCGGCGGCGACGTAGCCCCACCGCCCGCCGCCGACGCCGCCGCGGTCGGGGCCGCCGCCGAGGTTGACGCGCGCGACGCCGTGCGCGAACGGCTCGATCGCGTCGAACCGCGGCGCCAGGCGCGTCGCGCCGTCGGCGCCGATCAGCCCGACCGTCCCGTCGGTGGGCGACGCGACCCGCGCGACGCCGCCGTCGAACGGCTGTGGATCGAGGTAGCGGCCGGCGAACGCCGGCTGTCCGGAAAGATCGATGTAGTGCCCCAGCGTCCGTCCCTTGGTCATGGCGCGAGCCTCGCACGGCCGCGCCCCGCGGTCCGTCCGTGCGGACAGTTGCCGTCCGGAGTGGAGGCCGTGCGACGATACGCTCATGAGCGACGACCGCGACGCCGTGCCCGCCGCGCTGCGCGACATCCTCGCGGCCGAGGGCATCGACCCGCGGTTCCCGGCGGTGGTCGAGGCCGAGGCGGCCGCGTGGGTCGCCGACCCGGGGCTCGCCGATCCTGCGCTCGTCGACCTCGAGGGCGTCCCGTTCGTCACGGTCGACGGGCCCGGCACGCGCGATCTGGACCAGGCGCTGTTCCTGGCGGAGGAGGGCGACGGCTACCTCGTCCGCTACGCGATCGCCGACGCCGCCCACTACGTGCGGCCCGGCTCGGCGCTGTTCGACGAGGCGCTGCGCCGCGGCGTCAGCGTCTACCTCCCTGGCTTGAGCGTGCCGATGCTGCCGCGCTCGCTGTCCGAGGGCGCGGTGTCGCTCAACCCCGACGTCGTGCGCCGCGCGCTGGTGTTCGACATGCGGCTCGACGCCGAGGGTCGCGCGCGCGGCACGACCGTGCAGCGCGCGCGGATCCGCAGCCGCGCCAAGCTGACGTTCGGCGAGGTCCAGGCGCTGCTCGACGCTCCGGCGACCTCGCCGCTGCGCGACGCCGAGTTCGCGGCGTCGCTGCGCCTGCTGCCGATCGTCGGCACGTTGCGCCAGCTCGAGGCGGCGGCGCGCCAGGTGATCCGGTTCCACCGCGAGGAGCTCCACGTCGGCCTCGACGGCGAGGTGTTCACGATCGTCGCGCGCGTGCGCCACGCGGTCGAGAAGCACAACGAGCAGCTGTCGCTCTTGTGCAACGCCGAGGGCGGGCGCCTCTTGTGCGACGTCGTCGGCGACGAGCTGTCGCACGCGGCGCAGGCGATCTACCGCGTCCACCCGGCGCCGCCGCCGGAGCGGCTCGACGAGCTGCGCGCCCAGCTCGCCGAGCTCGCGGGGCTGCACGGGCTCGACCCCGGGGCGTGGGCGTGGCGCGACGACGTGCCGCTGTCGGAGTGGATCGACGCGTTGCCGGCGCTGGTGTGCGACGCGACGCAGGCGCGGATCGCGCGCGCGGTCGAGCGCCAGGCGGTGATGGTCAACGTCCGCTCGGTGTTCAGCGTCGAGCCCGGGCGCCACCACGGCGTCGGCGCCGAGCCCTACGCGCGGTTCTCGGCGCCGATGCGCGAGATCGTGGGCGTGTTCGTCCACAAGGAGGCGGTCGAGCTGCTCGGGATGGCGCCGCGCCGCCCGCCCGAGGAGGACGCGGCGCTGCGCGATCGCGTGCTCGACGCCGCCAATGCCGGGCGCGATCGTCAGCGCCGTGTCACCGACCTGACCAACCGCCGCGTGATCGACCAGCTGTTCGCCGCGGACGCGGCGCGCGCGCCGGCGGAGCGCCCGGCGCGCACCGGCACGATCATGGGCATCACCGGCGCCAAGATCCACGTCACGCTCGACGACCCACCGATCGACGTGAAGCTCTACGTCGCCGACGCCGGTCGGGTCTACGGCGCGTGGCTCAAGCCGACGCCGGGCGGCGCCGCGCTGCTCGACGAGCGCGGCGCGCCGGTGATCGTCGTCGGCGATCCGATCGACCTGCGCGTGGTGCGCCGCGACGAGCGGCGCGACCGCTGGGTGCTGGAGCCGGTGGGCGAGCGCCGCCGGCCCGCGCCGGCTACTTCGCCGTGAGGTAGCCCTCGGCCTTGAGCAGCTCGGCGGTGAGCACCGCGCCGCCCGCGGCGCCGCGCACGGTGTTGTGCGACAAGGCGACGAACCGCCAGTCGAACACGCCGGTGTCGGGGCGCAGCCGGCCGATCGACACGGCCTGGCCGTCGCCGGCGTCGCGGTCGAGCCGGCTCTGCGGGCGGGTGTCGTCGTCGTGGTAGCGCAGGAACGGCGTCGGCGCGCTGGGCAGCTTCAGCGCCTGCGGCTTGCCGCTGAACTCGCGCCACGCCGCGAGGATCTCGTCCTTCGCCGGCTTCTTGTCGAACGACACGAACACCGCGGCCATGTGGCCGTCGGAGACCGGGACGCGCAGGCACTGCGCGGTGATCGCCGGCGACGTCGCCGTCATGATCTTGCCGTCGCGGATCGTGCCCCAGATCTTGAGCGGCTCCTGCTCACTCTTCTCTTCCTCGCCCTTGATGAACGGGATGACGTTGTCGACCATCTCGGGCCACGACTCGAACGTCTTGCCGGCGCCGGAGATCGCCTGGTACGTGCACACGGCCAGCCGCGTCGGGCCGAACGACCACAGCGGGTGGATCGCCGGGACGTAGCTCTGGATCGAGCAGTTCGGCTTGACCGCGACGAAGCCGTGGCGCGTGCCGAGGCGGCGGCGCTGGGCCTCGATGATCGCGACGTGATCGCTGTTGATCTCCGGGATCATCATCGGGACGTCGGGCGTCCACCGGTGCGCCGAGTTGTTCGACACGACGGGCGTCTCGGCGCGGGCGTAGTCGTCCTCGAGCTTCGCCGTCGCGGCCTTGTCCATGTCGACGGCGCAGAACACGAAGTCGCACGCGCCGGCGACCGTCGCGACGTCGGCGGCGTCGGTCACGGTCAGCTTCGCGGCGCCGGCGGGCACGCCGCCCGGCAGCGTCCAGCGGCCGGCGACGGCGTCGGCGTACGCCTTGCCCGCCGAGCTCGGGCTGGCGGCGACCGCCGTGATCTCGAACCACGGGTGCTCCGCGAGCAGGGAGACGAAGCGCTGGCCGACCATGCCGGTCGCGCCGAGGACACCGACCTTGAGCTTGCTTGCCATGACGCGGGCGAATCTAGCAGACGGGAGCCGCGCGATCGCCAGCGGATTCTCACCGAGCCGGCGTCACCGCGCGGGCGCCGCGCGTCACTGACGCACGTCGGCGGTGCGCGTGATCTCGCCGAGGCGCCCGCTCTGGTAGTCGCGGATCGCCTGCAGGATCTCCTGCTCGGTGTTCATGACGAACGGGCCGTGCTGGACGACGCGCTCGCCAATCGGGACGCCGGCGAGCAGCAGGAGGCGCGCGCCGTCGCCGGGGCTGGCCGCGCGCAGCCGGACCACGTCGCCGGCGCCGAGGATCGCGAGCTGGCCGTCGCGGACCTCGCGGGCGCCGTCGCCGAGCGCGACCGCGCCGCCGAACACGTAGACGATCACCTGGTGGTCGGCGGCGATCGGCGTGGTGACGTCGGCGCCGGGCTCGAGCCGCCAGTCCTGGAAGACGACCGGCGTCAGCGTGTCGATCACCGCGCGCGCGCCGAGCGCCTCGCCGGCGATGACGCGGACCTGGGCGAGGCCGTCGGCCGAGCGCGCCTGGGGGATGCGCGCGGCCGGGACCTCCTGGTAGCGCGGCCGGCTCAGCTTGAGCCGCGCGGGCAGGTTGACCCAGATCTGGAAGCCGTGGACGCGGCCGCCCTCGCGCTGCAGCCGGCGCGACGGCATCTCGGAGTGGACGATGCCGGCGGCGGCGGTCATCCACTGGACGTCGCCGGCGCCGAGCACGCCGCGGTGCCCCGCCGAGTCCTCGTGCTCGACCTCGCCGTCGAGGATGTACGAGATCGTCTCGAACCCGCGGTGCGGGTGATCGGGCGCGCCGACGGCCTCGCCCGGCGCGTAGTCGACCGGGCCCATCTCGTCGATCATCAGGAAGGGGTCGACGTGGGCCAGGCCGCGGGTGGGCACCGGCCGGCGCACGACGAAGCCGCCGCCCTCGAGCTGGCGGTGGGCGGTGACGATGCGGGTGGGCTCGCGGGTGGTGGTCATGGCTGCCTCCTGGCGGGCAACTGTGGGCACGCCGCGGCGGCGCGTCACGGGGCGCGGGCGGACCAGAGCGTTCCGCCGGTGGGACGATGGACGATCACCGCGGCTCCGGCGAGGCGCCGTCGAACAGCACGGCGACGAGGTTGCCGACCTTCCGCACCGGCGGCAGGTCGAGCTCGACGACGGCGGCGCGGGTGACGACGGTGCCGGGCGGCGGGCGGTGCGCCTCCGGGATGCGCGCGCGCTCGTCGTCGGTGAGCTCGCGCGGGGCGGCGCGGCGCTGCAGGTAGCTGCCGCGCTTGAAGAACGCCGGGTAGTCGTTCCAGTTGACGCCGCGGGCGTGGAGGAGCTCGTGCTTGGCCGCCGAATCCTTGCCGTGCAGGTCGCGGTCGCCGTAGTAGGCGCTGGCGGCCATCGACACGCTGTTCTTGGTCGCGTCGTCCTCGCGCCACACGAACACGTCGGCGGCGTCGGCGAGCGTGGGTACTTGCCAGACGCGGCAGTCGAAGTGGGGGACGGCGTCGGCCTTGGCGGGGAGAGAGCGCGCGATCAGCTGGCTGAACCGCGCCGACGCCATGCCGGCGAGCACCGACGCGAGCTTCTGGAACCGCCCGTCGAACGCGTAGTCGGCCGTGGATGTCGACGGCTCGTACCAGGCGAGCGTGATCTCGTCGCTCTGCGTGTAGCCGACGCGCGCGGTCGCCTCGTGGACGAGGTAGCGCGTCGTCTCGATCATCGCGCGCGACATCGCCGGCTCGTACGGGCGCTGCAGGTCGCGGGTGAACGTGTGGAACGCGCGCCCGTCGAGGCGCGCCAGCAGCGGCAGGCCGCGCATCGCGCGCCGGCCGGCCTCCGCCTGCTCGTACTGCTTGCATCGATCGCCGAGCCCATCGTTCGCCACGGGAGCCTCCAGAGGGCAGAGGGGTAGCGCGCCGGCGTCACGGCGGCCAGCGCATCCGTGCGGTAGGCTCGTGCGCGATGAGCGCTTCGTGTGTGAGGTTTGCGGCCCTGTGCGTGGTGGCGGCGTGCGGCGGCGGCGCTGGCGGAGCGCGGCGCGCGGCGCCGGTGGCGAGCCTCGCGCCTGCGCCAGCGGCCGCGGCAGGGCCCGGGGAGGTCGCGCCCGAAGGCGCCGGCGGCGGGGCCGCGGGCGACGTCTACGCCCACGCGGGGCGGTCGGTCACGGCGCGGCTGCTCGAGCACGCCTCCGAGGCGGAGGAGGGGTACACGGTCACGAGCTACGAGCTCGAGCTGCGGTTCTCCGGCGGCGGCGGGGAGACCGCGGCGACGCTCGCGAATGGCACCGGCGAGGGCTGCGACGACGTGTCGTTCTTCCTCGAGCCGGCGCCCGGCCTCGACGATCCGCGGCTGGCGATGGTGAACCTGCTGTGCGATCGCGGCGAGGACTTCCTGACGCGCGACGTGGTGACGGCGCTGGTGTTCGTCGGCGACGCCGACGACGCGCCGGCGGTGCTGTGGGAGGGCACCGGCACGTTCACGAGCGAGATGGGCGCGTGCGTGTCGATCGACGTCGCGATGTTCCGGCGCGGCGCGGCGGGCGAGGTCGAGGCGGCGCAGTGGACCGAGGTCCGTCGCGTGCCGGAGAACCCGCTGCCCGAGGGGCTCGAGTGCGCCGAGCAGCCGCGCGCCGAGACGCCGCGCGCGACGATCGACGTGCCGCCGGCGCCGTAGCGACGCGAGGACCGCCGGCCCCTGTTGCCGTTGCCGTTGCCGTTGCCGTTGCCGTTGCCGTCACCGTCACCGTCACCGCCCCTCCGCTCGTCCTGAGCAGCGCCGAGCGCAAGCGAGGCGCGTGTCGAAGGACGGTGACAGTCATCGACGCGGTGGCGCGAGCCAGAACTGTCACCGTCCTTCGACTGGCGGGCTCGCTGACGCTCGCCCGCCGCTCAGGACGAGCGGATCGCGGGCGGCTCGAGACCCAGACCTTGTTCTGGTCGACTTCTCAGGATGAGCGGGACCTCTCCGACTCCGTCTCCGTCTCCGTCTCCGTCTCCGTCTCCGTCTCCGCCTCCGACTCCGTCTCCGTCTCCGCCTCCGACTGCGTCTCCGCCTCCGACTCCGTCTCCGTCTCCGTCTCCGACTCCGTCTCCGTCTCCGTCTCCGACTCCGTCTCCGTCTCCGCCTCCGTCTCCGTCTCCGCTTCCGTCTCCGCGGACGGACGCTACCCGCCCAGACCGAACACGGCGCGCGCGTTGCCGGCGAGGAACGCCTCGCGCGCCCGCTCGTCGAGGCCCAGCGTGTCGAGGTCGGTGAGCGCCTGCGCCGGCAGGATCATCGGGAAGTTCGAGCCGAACAGCACCTTCTTCCACCCGTCGGCCTTCAGGTAGCGCACCAGCTCGGGCGGGTAGCGCTTCACCGTGTACGCGGACGTGTCGATGTAGACGCGCGGGTACTTGCGGGCGAGCGCGACCATCTCCTCGGTCCACGGGTAGCCGATGTGGCCAGCGACGATCGTGAGGTCGGGGAAGTCGAGCGCGACGTCGTCGAGGTACGGGATCGGGCGGCCGGTCTCCGACGTGCGGAGCGGGCCGGTGTGGCCGACCTGGGTGCAGAACGGCACGCCGAGCTCGACGCACTCGGCGTAGAGCGGGTAGTAGCGGCGATCGTTCGGCGGCAGGCCCCACCACCACGGCAGCACGCGCAGGCCCTTGAACCCGAGCTCGCGGACGCAGCGACGCAGCTCGCGCACCGCGCGCACCGGATCGCGCAGGTCGACCGCGGCAAGCCCGACGAACCGGTCCGGGTAGCGCTGCAGGTGCGCCGCGACCTCGTCGTTGGAGATCAGCGCGCCGTCGGGACCGTGCCAGGCGCTCAGCACGCCGACGCGCACGCCGGCGGCGTCCATCGCGGCGATCGTCAGCTCGATCGGCGGATCGGCGTCGGGGAGCTGCTGCCCGGTCCACCGCCGCAGCGACGCGAACATCTCGTGGCGGGCGAACCGCAGCGTCGGGTGCTGGATCCAGGCGTCGATGATCGTCACGCCGCGACTATAGAAGGTACGCGCGCCGGCGGCGTGACATGATCCCCGCCATGCCCCGCGTGCTGCTCGTCGCCCTCGCGTCGCTGGTCCTGCTCGCGCCGTCCACCGGCCGCGCCAAGTGCGCGATGCCGCTCCTCGCCCACCAGATCGTCACCCACGCCGCCGACGAGATCCCCGCCGGGGGCGGCGTGCTCGTCGGCTGGACGACCTCGACCGACTGGGACGCCGGCGACCGCGACCGCACCGACCCCGCGGCGCGCGCGGGCTGGCGGCTGCGCCTGAAGAAGACGCGCGTCGCGACGACGATGGAGGTGCTCGCGCCGGGGCTCGCGCGCTACGCGCCGGCGAAGCTCCCGAAGCCGGCGAAGAAGGGCAAGGCGGTGCGCTACGACCTGCTCGGCGACAAGGGCAAGAAGCTCGGGTCGTTCACGTTCGGCCGCAAGAAGCTGCCCGAGCTCGGGCCGGCGCCCGGCGTCGCGTCGGTCGACGTGACGCGGACGTCGCGCGGCCGCGGCACGCAGGTGCGCGCGACCGTCACGCTCGACGCCGCGCCGCCCGCCGACGCCCACGCGCTGGTCGTGCGCACCGCCGGCGGCGACGCGTTCGCGTGGGGGCCGATCGTCGACCGCGCGGCGTCGACGATCACCGTGTTCGACGACGACGGTCGGTGCGAGGTCCACCCGCCGGGCATGCGCGCCCCGGGCGACGGCGAGCAGGTCGAGGCGTTCTGGGTCGACCGGTTCGGGCGCAAGAGCCCTGCGTCGGCCGCGGTCACCGCGCGCGCGCCGTAGCGCGCGCCGCGATCACCGAGGCGGCGGCGCCGTCACGGGCACGCGCTGCCGTCGCTGTACCCGGCGTTGTAGCCGTCGCCGTAGCCCGCATCCCACCCGGCCGGGTAGCCGGCGTCGTAGCCGTCGTCCCACGCGGACGGGTACGCGGCGTCGTAGCAGCCGACGTACGCGACGTCGTAGCTCTCGGCGTAGCCGCCGTCGTAGCCGTCGTACCAGCCCGGGTCGTAGCCGGCGTCGTAGCCCGCCGCGAGCCCTGTGGCGTGGCCGTCGGGGTAGGCCGCGGCGTAGCCGGCCTGGTACTCGGGGTTGTCGCGCTTGCCGTCCTCGAACCCGCGCGCGTAGGCGGCCTCGTCGAGCTCGGCGTCCCAGCCGCGCGCGTAGCACGCCTGCAGATCCTCGGGATCGGCGGCGGGGCGCGCGCGCTCGAGCGGGCAGCCCTGCGATCCGTCGTCGTAGCCGTCGCTGTAGCCGCTTCCCCAGCCGCCGTCGTAGCCGTCGTAGTAGCCGGCGTCCTCGCCGTCGTACCAGCCGTCGTCGTAGCCGGCCGCGTCTCCGTCGGCGCAGCCCGGCGCGCCGCCGTCGTCGAGCCCGTCGGCGTAGCCGTCGGCGTAGCCGTCGGCGTAGCTCGCCGCGAAGCCGGTGGCGTAGCCGTCTGCGTGTCCGTCGGCGTAGCCATCGGACTCGCCGTCCTGCCGCGTCAGCCCCAGCCCGTCGGCGCGGCCGCGGGCGAACGCGCGCTGGTTCTCGGCGGTCGCGGCGCGCTCGCCGTCACGGTAGCGGGCCTCGAGTGGGCCGTCGTCGAAGCAGTCGAGCCGGTCGCAGCCGGTCAACGCCGCGACGGCGGCGAGGACGGTCGTGACGAGGAGCGCGCGCACGCCCGCGGGGAGTGCAAGCGGGGTTCCCGGCCGGCGCCATGGCAACTGGGCGGAACGACGCTGGTGCGCTCCGGCAGGTGTGGCGCGGGCGCCTCACCTGGCTGCGGAAGGTGCAGGGCGGCCTCAGGCGATCGCAGGGTTGCGCTGCCGCGCGCCTCAGGCGATCGCGGGGTTGCGCTGCCGTGCGAACTGCTCGAGCCTGCGCAGGTTCTCCACGTCGTCCACGGCGATCCCGCCGGGGAGGAACCGGTAGTCGATGCGGCTGGCGGGGGTGATCCGCAGCGCCTCGCCGGCGTTGGTGACGAGGTCGAGGTGGTAGCCGCCGCCGGAGGTGTCGAGGAACGCGTGGCGCAGCGCGCTCCACTCGACGCGGCGCTCGTCACCGTCCTCGGTGCGCACGCGCAGGCCGGCGTGGCCGAAGTCCGCCGCGATCACGGCGGTGGTCGCGACCGCGAGCGGCGCGCTCGCGGACGTCACGATCGAGCCCCGGGCCAGCGCGGCGACGACCTGCGCGGCAGGTGTCGGCGCGGCGGGCGCGCGGACGACGACCGCCGCCGGCACGGGATCGACGCCGACGGGCGTGTCGTCGAGGTGATCGAAGATGTTGGTCTGCGCGAGGTACGTGACGGGGATCGCCGCGACCGCGGCGAGCAGGCCCCAGCTCGCGCCCAGCGTGCCGCGCGGCGGCGCCTCGACCAGCAGGAACACCAGGCCGACGCAGATCGCGTACGGCACCAGCGCGAGGATCGTCCACACCGGCAGGCGCTCGAGCTGCTTGTCGCGGATCGCCTGGATCAGCCCGATGGTGAGGAAGATCTGGAGCACGAGCACCGTCATCGACAGCGCGGCCAGCGCGCCGCCCAGGCCGCGGCCGGCGGCGTACGCGACGCACGGCGCGCCGGGCTCGCACATCGTGACCGCCCCGCCGCGGACCTGCAGCGGCGTGCCGTCCTCGAACGCGCCGCGGTAGTGCGGGACGCCCCAGTCGGCGCCGATCGCGTCGCGCAGGATCGGCTGACCGAACGCGATCAGCAGCAGCCCGAGCGCCGCTGCGTACGTCCCGACGCGGTACCACTTCATCATCACGGCCACTCTAGGGGGAGGCGTCGGCGGGGCGGCCGGTGCGATGTGGCAATGTCCGGACGTCGCCCGCGCGACGTGACACGATCACCGCCATGGTGGCACCTGCACACACCCGCCGCGGGGCGGCGTTCGCGGCGGCGGTGGTGGGCGCCGCCGCGGCTTGCAGCGGATCGCCGCGCGTCGACGCGCCGGTCGCGGTGGCGTCGGGCACCGCCGACGCCGGCGCCGGGTCGTCCGCGACCCGGACGTTCGATCCCGAGGATCGTACGACCTGGACGGTGGACCAGGTGCGGCTGGCGGCGGTCAAGCTCGACACGATCGCGTGCCCCGCTGGCACGGTGCTCGTCGGCCAGCCGCCGCCGCTGGGCCACTACGCCTACTGCGAGCTGCCCACGGGCGAGCGCCACGGGCCGTGGATGACCTGGCCGCCGGCGTACCAGCGCAAGCGGGCGATCGAGGACCACGGTCACACGGTGCTGTGGACGGCGTGGCACGCGTCGAACGACGCGCTCGAGATCGTGATGGAGCTGCGCGACGACGCACGCCACGGCCGCGAGCTGCGGTGGCACGACAACGGCGCGCTCGCCGCCGACGGCACGTGGGCGCAGGGGCGGCCGGCGGGGCGGTTCCAGGCCTGGGGCCGCGACGGCGTGTCGATCTTCGACGCCGAGCTCGACGGCGCCGGGCGGCTGGTGACGTGGGACGGCGCGCTGCGCGTCGAGGAGCACTGGCGGGACGGGCGGCTGCACGGGGAGCGGACGGCGTGGTACGCGAGCGGGCAGGTCCAGAGCGTCGCCGCGTACGTCGAGGGCGACCGCCGCCGCCTCGACGAGTGGCACGCCAACGGGCGCAAGGCGCGGGAGGTGATCGGCGGGCGCGACGGGGGCGGCGCGGACACCACGGTGATCGAGTGGGACGAGGATGGGCGCGAGCGGCCGAGGATGTGCGCGCACGGGCCGTGCGACATGCCGCCGGAGTGAGCGGTGTAGGATCGGCGGGATGGAGCGCGTGATGCGGCGGTTCGTGGTGGTCGTGGTGACGGTGATGGTGGTCGTGGTGGGGTGCGGGAGGGACGCGGGGACGGGCTCGGCCGCAGGGACGGCGACGGGCACGGGCACGGGCACGGGCACGGGCACGGGCACGGGCACGGGCACGGCGACGGGGACGGCGACGGGCACCGGGGACCGCGCCAGCCTGGACCTCACGCCGGATCGCTTCCTCGCGCGCGGTGCGCCGACGTTCGTCGTCGGCACGCTCGGCGACGACGCGGCCGATCGCGCGATCGCGACGCAGGCCGCGCTGATCCAGGGCCTGCTGCCCGGCGCCACGATCGTCGCGGACACGTCGATCGATCTCGCGGCCGGCCCCGCGGCGTGGCCGGCGAACCCCGTGCTCTACGGTGGCGCGCACGTCAACGCGGTCGTCGCCGCGCTGGGCGACGAGCTGCCGGTGCGGATCACCGCCGACGCGCTCGTCGTCGGCGGCGAGGACTTCTCCGGCGCCGGCGCGCGCGTGATCGCCGCGATCCCGCCGGGGCCGCGCCACCCCGCGCTGGTGCTCTACGCCGGCACCGGGACGCCCGGGATCGTCGACATCAACGCGACGCCGCACGGCGGCGAGCCGGTCCTGGTCGCGGACGCGTTCGGTCGCCTCACCGCTGGCGCCTGGCAGCGTGGCCCCGACGGCCGCCTCACCGCGACGCTGGCGCCGCGGGCGCGGCGCATCGCCTGGCGGTTCGTCGAGCGCGACGTCGCCGGCACGCCCGTGCGGATCGGGTTTCCGGCGCAGCTGCCGACGGCGCCCGACGACGACGCGATCGCCGACGCGGTCGCGACCGGGCTCGCCGACGCCGCCACGCGGCTCGGGATCGCCACGCCCCCGGGGATCACGACGTACGTCTACCCGGATCGCGGCAGCAAGCGGTCGCTCACCGGCGACGCCGGCGACGGCCACGCCGTCGCGATCGCGGGCGCGCTGCACGTGGTGCGCGGCGACGTCGCGCGCGGGTGGGATCGGCTGATCGCGCACGAGGGCGCCCACGTGCTCGTCGGGCTGGCGTGGGGCCCGGCGGGATCGCCGCTGCTCGGGGAGGGCGTCGCGGTGTGGACGTCGGGCGCCTACGCGACCGTCCCGCTCGCGACGTGGGCGACGCGGCTCGACGCGCGCCCGGCCGCCGCGACGCTGCTGCCGCCGGCGGCGTTCCGCGGTCGCCCCGAGGCCGAGGCGTACCCGCTCGCCGGGCTGCTCGTCACCGTCGCGGTCGAGCAGGTCGGCCTCGCCGGCGTGCGCGACCACCTGTACGCGGCGACCGCCGCGACGTGGGCCGAGGCGTGCGCGCGCGCCGGCACGACGCCCGAGGCGCTCGACGCCGCCGTCGCGGCGCGGCGCTGACCGGCAGCGCCGCGAGCGCGTCGAGCAGCGGCGGCAGCTCGCGCCGGTAGAGCGCGCCGCTGACGTAGGGCGCGGCGATCGGCGCGACGACGCGGCGGACGAGCAGCGCGTCGGCCGCGGTCCACCCGGCCGCGACGACGCACGCGCCGGCCGCGACGCCGGCGGCCTCGTCGTAGTGCGCGTCGAGCACGGCGAGCATGTCGGGCCTGGTGGGAATGATGGCACCACGTGCGGCGTTCGCTCGCCACCGAAGGAGGATCGGATGAAGCGAGCCATCATCCGCGCCGTGGCCTGGGCCACCGCGGGATTCATCGTGCTGCTCGGCCTGCGGCTGGGCTACGGCTACCTCGAGCACCCCGACGGGCGCGCCGCGCCCGCGTCCAGCGGCGACGACGGCGGCGGGTTCGAGCTGGAGAAGCGCAACTACGCGTCGGCGAAGATCGCGCGCGCCCCCCGCGACGGCGCGGCGAAGGCGGCGACGCCTGGGACGCCCGGGGCGCCTGTGACGATCGACCAGAAGTACGAGCGCGTGGCCGACGTCCGCGCCCGCGCCGCCACGTTCGACGACGACGAGGCCGCGATCCGCCGCGCCGCCGACGGCCACGGCGGCGTGATCCAGCTCGAGCGCAAGCAGGGGCTGCGCGGCCACCGCGTGCTCCACCTCGCCGTCGGCGTCGCGCCGGAGCGGTTCGACGCGTTCGTCGAGGCGGTGCGCGCCGTCGGCACCGCCGCCTACGTCACGATCGACAAGCAGGATCGCACCAACGACTTCAAGGAGCTCGCGGCGAAGCGCGCGGTGCTCGAGGCCAGCCGCGACGCGCTGATCGCGCTCAAGCAGCGCTCGGGCTCGATCGAGGAGCTGGTCGCCCTCGAGGACCGGATCCTCGACGTCCACCAGCAGATCCAGAGCCTCGGCATCTCGCTCGGCGAGTACGACGAGGTCAACGAGCTGTGCACGGTCAAGCTGACGCTGACCGAGCGCGTCGACGCGCCGGTCGCCGCCGGCCCGACGATCCCGATCTGGCGCCGGCTGCGCGCGGCGGTCGACTGGACCGTGCCGACCTACCTGCGGCTCGTCGGGATCCTGCTGTGCGCGGCGCTGGTCGGCGTCGCCGGCGTGGTCGTCGTCGAGCGCGTCGCGCCGCTGCAGCGCGCGATCGCCGAGCTGCGGCAAGGGATGTCCCGCGCCGACACGTGATCCCGCGCACGACGCGCGATCAAGGCGGCGCGGCGGTGCCGGGCGCGGCGGTGCCGGGCGCGGCGGTGCCGGGCGCGGCGGTGCCGGGCGCGCCCGACGACTTCATCCCGTCGACGCCGTCGCAGTTCTGGTCGATCCCGTCGCCGTCGGGGTCGGACGCGAGCGGACGGATGTTCGGATCCTGGTCGTTGCAGTCCGGCGTGCCGCGCCCGCCCTTGGCGCACGCGCGGTCCTTGTCCTCGTCGATCTCGCACTTCGGGGGGCCGCCGTAGCACGCCATCAGCGTCATCATCACCGCGCCGCTGGCGGCGGCGGTGGCGAGGCGGCGGCCCAGGCGCGCGGCGCGCGCAGCACGCGAGGCCCGCGCGGGCGCGTCGCAGTGCGGGCAGGTGGTCCTTCCGTCCGGGACGAACCCGGCGCAGGCGTGACAGGTCGACAGGTCCATCATCGATCTCCCATCCTACGCCGGCTTCTCGCCGAGCAGGAGGTACGTCTTCATCGCGCCCTTGCCCTTGATCTCCATCGTCCCGCGCTCCTCGAACACGAACTGCCCCGCGAGCGCCTCGTAGACCGCCTGGGTGACGTGGACCTTGCCCGGCACGCCGTGCGACTCCATCCGGCTCGCGGTGTTCACCGTGTCGCCCCACAGGTCGTAGATGAACTTCTTGGTCCCGATCACCCCGGCGACGACCGAGCCGGTGTGGATGCCGACGCGGATGTCGAGCTGGCTCCCCACCTTCGCCGCGTAGTCTTCCAGCACGCGGATCATGTCGAGCGCCATCCGCGCGATGTCGCGGGCGTGGCCGGCGCTGGGCTGGGGCACGCCGGCGACGACCATGTAGGCGTCGCCGATCGTCTTGATCTTCTCGAGCAGGTGGATGTCGGCGAGCCGGTCGAACTGGCTGAACAGGTCGTTCAGCATCGTGACCATCTCCTCGGGCGAGCGCTGCGCCGACATCGCGGTGAACCCGACGATGTCGGCGAACAGCACCGAGACGTGGTCGAACCGGTCGACGATCACGCCCTCGCCCTGCTTGAGCCGCTCCGCCACCGGCCCGGGCAGCACGTTGAGCAGCAGGCGCTCGGAGGTCTGCTTCTCGTGCTCGAGCTCGCTGGTGCGCTGGGCGACCATCCCCTCGAGGTTGTGGGCGTGCGCCTCGATCGTCTCGGCCATCGTGTTGAAGGTCTGGCCGAGCTGGCCGATCTCGTCGCGCGACTTGATCCGCGTCCGCGCCGCGAAGTCCTTGTCGATGAACCGCTGGACCGTCTCCGCCAGCGCCTGGATCGAGCGCGTCAGCAGCGTGCCCATCGTGATCGACACGACCAGCGCCAGCACGATCACGAGGAGCGAGATCCGCACCGCCAGGCTGCCGGCCGCGTCGAGCGCGATCCGCATGTCGCGGTCGGTGATGTCGACGCCGAGCACGCCGAGGCACCGCCCGCCCTCGACGCCGCCGATCGGGTAGTACGCCGAGACCGAGTGGACCTTGAAGTCCGGGTCCCACACGAAGTCGGACTCGACGAACGGCTTGCACTCCTGGAGCGCGCGCTTGAGCAGCGGGATCGTCGACACGTCGTAGGGCTGGTTGAAGTGCGAGATCTCCTCGTCGCTGCCGGCCTCGACCAGCGCGAGCACGTCGGCGTCGACGACGAACCGCGCCGTGTCGGGATCGTCGGTCGCGACCAGGATGTACGCGTAGCGGACGAGGTCGGGCTCGGTGCCGCGGATCGTGTTGAGCTGGTCGTAGATCGTCTGGTAGTCGGGCGAGCGCTCGATCGCGGCGACGTCGGCCTCGGGCAGCTCGGGCGCCATCTTCGCGAGCAGCCGGCGGTAGGCGTTGTCGTCGACCGCGCTCGAGCCGATGTGCGCGATGTCCTTGAGCCGGGTGCGGAGCTCGACGCCGAGCTGGCGCTCGACGAAGCGATACAGGAACACGGCGAGCAGCACGCTCACCAGCGAGCTCACCACGAAGAACGCGACCGTGATCTTGCGCCGGAGACGCATACCCCCCGCCGACCAGGCTACTACGAGCCGCCGGCTGCCGCGACGAAGTGGGCCCCCTCGATCACGGTCCCCGTGCCGCGGACGTCGAGCACCTTCACGTCGCGGCGGTCGACCAGGTCGTAGATCACCAGCAGCTCGGGGTTGTCGATCGTGTTGCCCTTGGCCGGATCCTTGCGGCGGGTCAGCAGCGCGTAGCGACCGTCGTCGGAGACGTCGAGCAGCTGGCGGACGTCGCCGGCGAGCCGGACCGGCGCGTCGCCGTCCTCGGCGACCTCGTAGAGATCGCGGCGCTCGAACCCGACGTCGGCGGTGAACACCGCCGTGCGGCGCGGTCCGGTCGACCGCACCGGCGTGTCGTAGCCCATCGGGAACTCGGTCGGCGCCTGCAGCAGCGTGATCGTCTTGCGGTCGCCGGCGTCGTACGCCTCGTACCACCCGAGCTTCTGCTCGACCGGCTCGCGCCGCAGGTAGTAGACGCGGTCGCCGATCGGCCACAGCTCGCTCATCAGGACGACGGGGTTGGCGACGGCCTTCTTCGTCGCCTTGAGCTTGGGCGCCTTCTTCTTCGCGCTGGCGGGCTGCGCCGGCCACGCCGTGACGTGGATCCCGTCCTTGGCGACGTACGCGGCGGTCTTGCCGTCGGGCGACACCGCGAGCCCGGCGCCGAGCTTCTTGTCGACGACCTCGACGCGCTTGGGCCTGGCGCCGAACGTCCACCGCCCCCACGTCGACCACGTCGACCGCATGCTCTCGACGAACACGTACGCGCCGTCCGGCGTGAACCCGCGGCCCTGCTCGAAGCACACCTTCTTGTTCCGCGTGCACGTCCGGTCGCCCTGGGTCGTGGCGACGACCTTGTCTCCCTCGCCCAGCACGAGCGTGTTGGTGACGTCGTTCGACACGGCCTCGCCGGCGATCGTCAGCGGATCGCCTTCGGACAGCTCGCCGAAGGTCAAGAGCCACCGCCCCGTCGCCTGGTGGGCGTCGAGGTGGTAGCTGCCCGTCGGCAGCGCGTCGAGGACGACCGTGGCCTCGCCGCGCGGCGTCAGCCGGGTCAGCTGCAGCGGCGGCGCCGTGCCGGCCTGGATCTTGGTCGACAGCACGAGCACGTCGGGCGCGCCGGGGACGTCCTCGGCGGAGGCGTGGACGGGCGCGAGCAGCGACGAGACGACCAGCATCGAGGCGGCGGTGGGCGTGCGCACGGCACGAGTGTGCCACGGCGCCGGACGCGGTACGTTCCCGGCCGATGCGCTCGCTGTTCGCCGTCGTCCTGCTGCTCGCCGCGTGCGGGCCGTGCCCCAAGCCCCCGACCGCGCCGGCCGCGCCGGGCGCCTCGCCCGAAGGCGGCGCGGGCGCGGGCGTCGCCGCGCCGGCCGGCGAGCACGGCGACGTCCCGTGCGCGCGGTACGGCACGCTGGGGCTGTACGCGGTGCCGTACGGCAAGGAGCAGCGGACCCACCCGGCGTTCGCCGAGGCCGAGGTCGCGTACGAGACGGCGCTGATGTCCGACGACCAGCAGGACCCGGTCGCGTCGGCGCGGAGCTACCTGGCGTGCGCCGTCGCGCTGCGCGCCGTCCCCGACGACGACTGGCAGCGCGCCGACGCCGATCGCAACGCCGACGTCTGCTACTACAACGTCATGGTGATGTACGCGAACGCCGGCAAGCTCGCGTCCGAGGGGCGCGCCGTGCTGGAGCAGGCGGCCGCCGACGATCCGCGCCTCGCCGACAAGGTCCGCGGCTACCTCGCGGAGCCGCTCACCGACTGCCCGAGGTAGCGGGCGTGTCCGGGCAGCTCCTCGTCGCGGGCGACGGGCCGGTCGCGCGGTGCAAGCACTGCGGCAAGCCGGCGGTCGGGCCGTGCGCGCGGTGTCGCGCGCCGGTGTGCGGCGACTGCTGCGTGCTCACCGACGGCGGCGCGACGACGTTCGCGATCTGCCTCGGCTGCGAGCGGCGCGGCGGCGCGAGCCTGCGCTCGCCGTGGCTGGGGCTGCTCGGGTGGATCGCGCTGATCGTCCTGGGGCTCGGCGCCGTCGCGGCGGCGCTGGTGCTGCTGCGCTGACGCGGGCGACGACCGTCACGGTCAGTCGGCCTGCACCGGCGCGGCGTCGAGCTTGAACCACGGCACGCGGTCCTTGTGCGCGTCCCACGACGCGTGCCGCTGGTGGAACCATCGCAGCCGGCGCTCGGGGCTGGCGGCGAACGCGGGATCGCGCAGCGCCTCGTCGAACGCGGCCCGCACCGCCGGGTCGGCGAGCATCGCGCGCGCGACCTCCTCGGCGACGTAGCCCTCCATGTACTCCTTCTGCTCGAACACGGCGTTCGCCAGGCCCCAGCTCACCAGCGAGTCGGGCGCGAGCGGCTCGAGCAGGTGGAGCAGCAGGCGCGCGCGCGGCTGGTGGATCCACACCCACAGCGCGCCGGCCCCGACCTCGCCCGACTCGCGCGCCCACGCGCCCTTCACCGTCGCCCGGTGGCGGCCCTCGAACGCGGCGTGCGTCACCTCGGTCGCGCGGAACGCCTCGGCGTCGGCGAGCGTCACCGGCGCGTCGAGCCGCGCGTAGGCGAGGCCGTGGGCGTCGAGCCGCGCCGCGACCGCGTCGGCCCATGCCGGCGCGACGAGGTAGCCGGCGCCGGGCGCGCGCACGGTCAGCGCCGGCTCGACGTGGTCGCGCAGCGGCAGCCGCCACACCTCGGGCGTGGCCTCGTCGTAGCGCGTCCACAGCGCGCCGGACACCTCCGACGGCACGCGCTCGTAGCGGTAGCCGCGGAACTCGACCGTCCGGGCCTCGGACGTCGTGCGCCACGCCAGGACGACGTCGCGCCCGGCGAGCGCGGCGTCGGCGCGGTCGGCCGCGTCCGCGGCGGCGCGCCACCCCGCGGCGTCGGTGACGGCCCGCTCGAGCAGCGCCTGCAGCACGTGGTACGTCGCGCGCACGCGCTCGCCGTAGGTCCGCCACGAGTGGGTCTCGACCAGCACGCCGAGGCGCCCGCGCGCCGGCGCGTAGGCGTGGGAGAACCGGGCGGGCGGATCGACGTCGTCGAACCCCGACGCCGGGTCGTCGTCGGTCGCGAACGCGGGGTAGAACGGCAGCGGCAGGTGGCCGAGCGCGGTCAGCCGCGCCTGGAGCGCGTCGGACAGCGCGCGCGCCGCCGGCGCCACCGCGTCGCTCGCGTCCTCGGGGCGCGGCGCCTTCGGCCCGACCAGCACCGCGACGTCGTGCTCGAACTTCGCGCCGTCGGTGGTGTGGAGGTCGACGTAGGCGACCGGGTCCCACCGCCGCCACAGCGCCAGCAGCGCGGCCATCTCGGGCGCGTCGACCTTGACGTGATCGCGGTTGAGGTTGAGGTTCTGCGCGGTCGTGCGGAACCCCATCGCCTCGGGGCCGCGCTGGTTGACGCGGTGGTTGGGGCCGAACCGCTCGTGGCCGTCGACGTTGAGCACCGGGACGAGCACGACGGTCACCGCGTCGAGCGCGCCGCGGGCGACCTCGCCGTCGAGCAGGTCGCGCAGCAGCCACAGCGCCGCGTCCTTGCCGTCGATCTCGCCGGCGTGGATCCCGGCCTGGATCAGCAGCACCGGGCGGCGGCGGGCGCGCGCGTCGTCGGGGTCGAGCCCGCCGGGCCCCGAGGCGATCAGCGCGACCATCGGCCGGCGCTCGGGCGTCACGCCGAATCGCTCGCACCGGACGCGATCCGGGTACGCCGCGGCGAACGCGTCGCACAGCCGCACGACCTCGTCGTGGCGGCCGGTGCGGGTCCAGCCGGAGCGCTCGGCCTCGGTCGTGAGGTCACCGCGGGTAGGTCGCGGACGCACAGGCGAGGGGCAGGCCGTGAGGCAGGCGACGGCGAGCGTCGCCGTCGCCGCGAGAGTCGCTCGGGACATGGGGCCGATCGGATACCATGGGCGCGATGCTCCGCCGGGACTCGTCCACGCGCAGGGGAGGGGAAGGCCGCTGGGGATCGCGGCTCGTCATCGTGATCGCGCTCGGGTTGACCGGGTGCGGCAACTGCGACAACGACGGCGTCGGCCCCGACGCGCTCGGCGGCGACGACGACGGCGGCGGTGACCCGATCGACGCGGCGACCCCGCCGGACGCGCTGACCTGCACCGGCGGCACGCTGTGCGGCGAGCCGGCGACCTGCTGCGAGGCCGGCAACGAGTGCGTCGACGACGCGTGCCTGCCGACGTGCGCCACCGGGATCCGCTGCGGCGCGGACCTGACCGTGTGCTGCGACGCCGGCGACGTCTGCCTCAACCAGGCGTGCATCGTCCCCGGCGCGGCGTGCGGCGACTCGTACGACTGCGAGCCGGGCGAGTTCTGCGAGCCGACGCTCGGCCAGTGCCTGCCGCAGCCGGATCCGCTGACGTGCGAGTACACGCCGACGTTCGACACGCTGACCGTGACCGAGGAGTGGTCGCGCACGACCGACCAGATCATCTCGATCCCCGTGGTCGCGAACCTCGACGCGACCGGCGTGCCCGAGGTCGTCGTCAACCTCACCCAGCAGGACGGTGGCGGCTTTCCCGGCGGGCGGATCTCGGTGCTCGACGGCGCCACCGGCGGCGTGCTCGTCGCGCCGATCGCCCACGCGCCGCCGACCAGCTACGGCTCGCACGGGCGCTCGACGATCGCGGTCGGCGACGTCTCCGGCGACGGGCTGCCCGACATCATCTACGCCTCGCGCGTCGACGGCACGTTCAAGGCGCTGATCGTCGCGATCGATCGCACCGGGGCGCTGCTGTGGACGTCGCACGCGCCGGCCGGCACGGCCTACCGGTTCACGATCGAGAACGCGGCGATCACGCTCGCCAACTTCGACGCGGACCCGATGGCCGAGATCGTGATCGGCGCGTCGCTGCTCGACCACGACGGCACGGTGCTGTGGGATCAGGGCGGCAACGGCCAGGGCCCGACCTTCGGCACCAACGCCGGCTACACCGGCGGCATCTCCGCGGTCGCCGATCTCGACGGCGACGGCGCGCCCGAGGTGGTCAGCGGCCGCAACGCGTGGAAGGTCCAGTGGAACGCGACCATGCCGCCCACCGCCACCGTGACGTCGTACTGGACGTACGCGGGCAACGACGGCTACCCGGCGGTGGCCGACCTCGATCAGGACGGCAGCCCCGAGGTCGTGCTCGTCGCCAGCCGCCAGGTGATCGCGCTCGACGGGCAATCGGGCCTGTTGTGGTGCGGGCGCGACCCGACCGAGGCGCTGTGCGCCGACCCCGCGATGCGCACCCAGCCGCTGAACATCCCCGGCGGCGCGTCGCAGAACCGCGGCGGCCCGCCGACGATCGCCGACTTCGACGCGGACGGCCGGCCGGAGGTCGCCGTCGCCGGCGGCTACAGCTACTCGGTCTACGACCTCAACCGCACCGGCGAGGACGTCGTCCAGCCGGTCGGCGATCCGGCGCCGGTGGCCGGCGCGATCTACGTGCGGTGGTCGCAGCCGACCCAGGACCTGTCGTCGAACGCCAGCGGCTCGTCGGTGTTCGACTTCCAGGGCGACGGCGTCGCCGAGGTCATCTACACCGACGAGTGCAACATGCGCGTCTACCGCGGCACCGACGGCGTGGTCGAGCTCGACATCGGCAACACCACCGGGACGATCCACGAGTACCCGCTGGTCGTCGACGTCGACGGCGACAACAACAGCGAGATCCTGATCGTCGCCAACGACAGCAACGCCGCGGCCGACTGCCCGGGCGACCCGGCGCGCCGCGGGATCTACGTCTACGGCGACGCCAACGACGAGTGGGTCCCGACGCGCAAGGTGTGGACGCAGCACGCCTACCACGTCACCAACGCCGACTCGACCGGCAACGTGCCGATGGTCGAGCTCGACAACTGGGACCAGCCGGGGCTCAACAACTACCGCCAGAACGTCCAGGGCGACGGCGTCTTCAACGCGCCGGACCTGGCGATCACGCTCGCGGCCGGGCTCGACGCGTGCGCCTCGGGGCAGCTGCAGCTCCGCGCGCGCGTCACCAACCTCGGCGCGCTCGGCGTCCCGATGGGCGTCGAGGTCAGCTTCTACCAGGGCACCGATGCGACCGGCACGCTGCTCGGCACCGCCGCGACGACCGCGCCGCTCTTGCCCGGGCAGTCCGCGGTCGTGTCGATCGCCGTGCCCGCGCCCGAGGACGACACCGACTACTACGCGGTCGTCGACACCGGCGGCGGCGGCGCCGGCGCGGTCGCCGAGTGCGACGAGACCAACAACGGCGACGGCCTGACCGAGGCGGGCTGCCTGATCGTCGACTGACGGCGCGGGCGCCGGCGTCAGTCCTCGTGGCGTGGGCTCGTTCCGGACAGGGTGAGCACGCCGTTGGCGATGTTGCCCTCCAGCGCATACGTGACCGCGACGCCATCGCAGTCCCCGTCGCCCGTGGCGGTCGCGACGAACCGCGTGCCGTCGCTCTGATAGCTGTAGCGCAGGCGGTGGGCGTCGAGGATCCAGAAGCGCAGGTCGGCCCAAGGCGCCGCGGCCCAGAGGTTGCCGTCGGCGGGGCACAGCCCGTCGGCGAAGCTGCAGCAGCTGGTGGTCGGGGTGAGCGGCGTGGCCGAGATCGGGAACGAGCCGTGGAGGTCGAAATGCTCGCGTGCGCCCGCGGCGATCACGTCGAGGTTGAACGCGGCCTCGAGCTCCGGCGGGAGGATCGTGACGACGTCGGCGGGGAGCACCTGGCCGGCCAGGTGGCACACAAGCCCCGAGCTCTCGTCGGGAGCGGCCAGCAGGCAGCGACGGACCTCCTCGCTCCACGCCGTGGCCTCGCAGTCGTCGAGGCGCGCCGCGCGTTCGTCGGCGTGGCGGTCCGCGGGCACGTCAGACGTCGCCATGATGTGGTCGACGACCTCGGCGCAGGACGGCGTCGTCGAGGCGGTCGTGGGGCGATGCGCCTCGTTGCGTGGGGACGTGGCGGAAGGTGGCGAGGGGCGGGCCGCGCCGCCACACGCGGCCAGCACCAGGAGGGAGAGGACGGAGCGCATGTCGCCCAACATAGGCCGTGCTCCAAGCGCCTCCTGTGGCGAGGAGCGGCAGAGCGCGGCGCGCGGGCGCCGGATCAGTCCTCGTGCGTCGGTTTCGTCAGGGTGATCTGGAGCGTGCCGTTGACGGTGCGGCCCTCGAGCGTGTAGCCGACCTCGACGCCGTCGCAGTCGGCGTCGCCGAGCGCGGTCGCGACGAACGTGTTGCCGTCGCTCTGGTACGAGTAGCGGAAGCGGTGCGCGTCGGAGATCAGGAAGTTCAGGTCGGGCCAGGCGGCGACGTCCCACTGCCGGTCGTCAGGCGGGCACAGCCCGCGGTCGAACGCGCAGCAGCTCGCGGCGGGGGTGAGCGGCATCGTCCCGACGGGGAACGCGGCGTTGCCGAGGTAGTACGCCTTGGCGCCCTTCTTCAGCGCCTCGAGGTTGTGCTCGGCCTCGTTGGGGGCCCCGGCCGTGGTCGCGTCGGCGGGATCCTCGTCCTCGAAGCCTCCCTCCGCGCGCAGGCACGCGAACAGGTCGTCCTGGTCCTGGACCGCGACGACGCAGCGCCGCAGCGACTCGGTCCACGGCTTGCTTTCGCACTCGGCGATGCCCTCGGCGCGGTCCTCCGCCGGACCGGGGAACAGCGTCATCACGCGATCGACCACCTCCTCGCATGTCGGCACGGTCGAGGCGACCGCGGTGGGCGGCGCCTCGTTCTGCGCGGGCGCACCGGGCGCGGGCGATGACGAGGACGAGCCGCCACAGGCGGCGAGCAGCAGGAGCGCGGCGACGGTTCTCATGGCCGCGCACCGTAGTCGAACCGGCGCGCGGGAGGGGCCGGCACGATCGGGGAAACGTGAGGCTTACTACCGTCTGTCCGGGTGGCTGACACCCGCGCGTCCGGATTAAGAGCCTGCAATCACTCGAGTATCAAACAAACAGTCTTGACTGACTGTTCATGGCCACGCTACACCGCCCTCGCGCATGACCGTTCCGGCGAGGGCCCCGCGGACGCAGCAGCAGCGGCGCGACGAGACGCGTCGCGCGCTGCTCGACGCCGCCGTGGAGAGCCTGGTCGAGCTCGGGTTCGCGCGGACGACGACGCTCGAGGTCCAGCGGCGCGCGAAGGTGTCGCGCGGCGCGCTGCTCCACCACTTCCCGAGCAAGGCCGAGCTGCTCGCCGCGACGATCGAGCACCTGGCCGAGCTGCGCGGCCGCGAGCTCAAGGATCGCGCGCCGCAGCTGCCCGCGGGCGGCGGCACGCCGCGGATCGAGGCGGCGATCGCGCTGTTGTGGGAGTGTTTCCGCGGCCCGCTGTTCGAGGTCACGCTCGAGCTGCGCGGCGCCGCGCGGACCGATCGCGAGCTGCGCGCCGCGCTGGCCGTGGCCGAGCGCCACGTCCGCGACCGGATCCTGCACCAGTCGCGCACCCTGTTCGGCGCCGAGCTATCGGCGCGCCCTGGCTTCGAGCGAGCGCTCGACCTGACCCTGCACCTGATGATCGGGGCGGGGATGACCGCGATCCTCCATGGCGAGGAGGCGCGGGTCGAGACGCTCGTCGACGAGTGGAAGTCGCTGTTCCCATCGCTCCTCCAGCAAGGTGATCCATGAGCAAAGAGCTACGTTTCGACGGCAAGGTGGCCATCATCACCGGCGCGGGCGGCGGCCTCGGCCGGTCCCACGCGCTGCTGCTCGCCTCGCGCGGCGCCCAGGTCGTGGTCAACGACCTCGGCGGCAGCTTCTCCGGCGAGGGCAAGTCGTCGTCGGCGGCCGACAAGGTCGTCGACGAGATCAAGGCCGCCGGCGGCACCGCCGTCGCCAACTACGACTCGGTCGAGGACGGCGACAAGATCGTCAAGACCGCGATCGACGCGTTCGGCCGCCTCGACATCGTCGTCAACAACGCCGGCATCCTGCGCGACGTCTCGTTCCAGAAGATGACGCAGCAGGACTGGGACCTCATCTACAAGGTCCACGTCCTCGGCGCGTTCCGGGTCACCTACGCCGCCTGGCCGTACCTGCGCGACCAGGGCTACGGCCGCATCGTCATGACGTCGTCGGCCGCCGGCATCTACGGCAACTTCGGCCAGGCCAACTACTCGATGGCCAAGCTCGGGCTCGTCGGCTTCGCGCAGACCCTCGCGATCGAGGGCCGCAAGAAGAACGTGCTCGTCAACACGATCGCGCCGATCGCCGGCTCGCGCATGACCGAGACCGTGCTGCCGCAGAACCTGATCGACGCGCTCAAGCCCGAGTTCGTCTCGCCGCTGGTCGCGCGGCTGTGCCACGAGTCGAGCGAGGAGACCGGCAGCCTGTTCGAGGTCGGCGGCGGGTTCATCGGCAAGCTGCGGTGGGAGCGCACCGAGGGCAAGACGTTCCGGCTCGGCCGCGGGTTCTCCGTCGAGGACGTCGACGCCGCGTGGGGCCAGATCACCGACTTCAAGAAGTCGACCCACCCCGACAGCGTCGCCGGCTCGATGCAGCCGATCATGCAGAACCTCGAGGCCGGCCCGAGCAAGGGCGGCAACCAGTTCATCGACGTCGACCAGGCGCTCGGCTACCGGTTCGAGGATCTCCACTCGAGCTACGACGAGCGCGACCTCGCGCTCTACGCCCTCGGCGTCGGCGCGGCCAAGAAGCCCGACGACGAGCGCGACCTGCAGCTCGTCTACGAGCTCCACGGCAAGGGCATGAAGGCGCTGCCGACCTACGCCGTCATCCCCGCGGTCAACGCGGTGCTGACGATGGGCAAGGAGGGCAAGCAGGCGCCGGGGCTCCACTACGGCCTCGACCGCGTGCTCCACGGCGAGCAGTACACCGAGCTCAAGCGGCCGCTGCCGCTGCACGCCAAGCTCACCCACCGCTCGACGATCAAGGACATCTTCGACAAGGGGAAGAACGCGCTCGTCGTCACCGAGATCGTCTCGTACGACGAGACCGGCAACGAGCTGATGCGCAACGAGATCACGACGTTCGTGCGCGGCGCCGGCGGCTGGGGCGGCGATCGCGGCCCGGCGCAGGACGTCAACGTCCCGCCCGACCGCGCGCCGGACAAGGTGGTCGAGGAGAAGATCCCCGAGAACCAGGCGCTGCTGTACCGGCTGTCGGGCGACTGGAACCCGCTGCACGCCGACCCGGGCATGGCCAAGGCGTTCGGCTTCGACAAGCCGATCCTCCACGGCCTGTGCACGTTCGGCTACGCCGGCCGCCAGATCGTCCAGGCGTTCGCGCCGGACGCCAACCCGGACTTCTTCAAGAGCATCCGTGTGCGGTTCGCGTCGACCGTGCTGCCCGGCGACACGCTCGTCACCGAGATGTGGAAGGAGAGCGATCAGAAGATCGTCTTCCGCTGCAAGGTGAAGGAGCGCGACCAGGTGTGCATCTCCAACGCCGCGGTCGAGTTCTACAAGGAGGTGCCGAAGGCGCCCGCGAAGGCCAAGCCGGCCGCCGCGGCCGCCGGTGGCGGCGCCGCGCGCGAGCCGAACAGCGGCGACATCTTCCGCGCGATCGGCGGCTTCGTCGCCAAGAACCCGGACACCGTCGAGAAGGCCAAGACCGTGTTCCAGTTCAAGCTGTCCGGCCCGGACAGCGTGTGGACGGTGAACCTCAAGGACGGCGCCGGCTCGGTGTCCGAGGGCGCCGGCGCGGCGCCGCAGTGCACGCTCGAGATGAGCGACGCCGACTTCATGGCGATGGCGACCGGCAAGGCCGACGCGATGAAGCTGTTCGGCACCGGCAAGCTCAAGATCTCCGGCGACGTCATGGCGTCGCAGAAGCTCGGCTTCCTCAAGAAGCTGACGCCGGAGATGGTGCTGGCCGAGACCGACAAGCGCCTCGGCGCCGGCGGCGGCGCCCCGGCGGCCGCGGGCGGCGGCGCGGCGGAGATGACCCCGACGGCGTGGGACGTGTTCATCGCGATGCGCGATCACGTCGAGCGCAACGCCGACCTCGTCGGCAAGGTCAACACGGTGTTCCTGTTCAAGATCAAGAACCCCGACGCCGACTGGACGCTCGATCTCAAGAACGGCAAGGGCGCGGTGTCCGAGGGCGTCGTCGGCACGCCGGAGTGCACGCTCGAGATCGCCGAGGCCGACTTCCTCGACATGACGACCGGCAAGTCGGACCCGATGAAGCTGTTCACGACCGGCAAGCTGAAGATCTCGGGGAACGTGATGGCGTCGCAGAAGCTGTCGTTCCTGCAGAAGATCGATCCCGAGGCCGCCAAGGCCGCGGTGATCAAGGCGCGCGCGGCGGGCGCGGGCCCGAAGGCCGCGGCCGCGTCGAGCGGCGGCGCCGAGGCCAAGGCGCCCGCGGTGTTCGCGGCGCTGGACAAGCGGCTCGCCGACAAGCCCGCGCTCAAGGACGAGCTGCGCGCGGTCGTCGTGTTCAAGACGACGGGCCCCGACGCGGCGTGGACGGTCGACTGCGCCGGCGCGGCGCCATCGGTCAAGGCGGGCGCGGCGGCCGACCCGGTCGCGACGCTGACCTTGACCGACGCCGACCTCGGCGACCTCGCCGCCGGCAAGACCGGGGCGCGCGAGCTGTTCCAGTTCGGCAAGCTGCGCATCGACGGCGACGTCACCGTCGCGCACCGCCTCGGCCTGCTCAAGGGCCTGATCTGAACCGTCACCTTCCCACGCACACAGGAGCAAACCCATGACCAGCAAAGTCAACGTCATCGGCGTCGGGATGGTGCCCTTCGCCAAGCCCGGCAAGTCCGAGGAGTACAACGTCATGGCGGCGAAGGCCGCGCGCACCGCCCTCGGCGACGCCGGCGTCGAGTACCGCGAGGTGCAGCAGGCCTACGCCGGCTACGTGTTCGGCGACTCGACGTGCGGCCAGCGCGCGATCTACGAGGTCGGCCTCACCGGGATCCCGGTGTTCAACGTCAACAACAACTGCTCGACCGGGTCGAGCGCGCTGATGCTCGGCGCGCAGGCGATCGCCGGCGGCGCCGCCGAGTGCGTGCTCGTCGTCGGGTTCGAGCAGATGGAGAAGGGGGCGCTGGCGGCCAAGTGGACCGACCGCACCAACCCGATGGACAAGCACGCGAACCTGATGAACGAGCTGCAGGGATTCAACCAGGCCCCGCCGGCGGCGCAGATGTTCGGCGGCGCCGGCCGCGAGTACCGGTGGAAGTACGGCACCAAGCGCGAGACGTTCGCCAAGATCAGCGCGAAGGCGCGCCAGCACGCGTCGAAGAACCCGTACGCGCTGTTCAAGGAGGTGCTGTCGGTCGAGGAGATCATGGCCTCCGAGGAGGTGTTCGATCCGCTGACCCGCTACCAGTGCTGCCCGCCGACCTGCGGCGCGGCGGCGGCGGTGCTGGCCTCGGACGACTTCGTCCGCAAGCACGGCATCTCGCGCCCGGTCTACATCGCCGCCCAGGCGATGACGACCGACTACGGCACGACGTTCGAGGAGAAGTCGATGATCAAGATGATCGGCTACGACATGGCCAAGGCCGCGGCGAAGCAGGTCTACGAGAAGGCCGGGATCGGGCCCGAGAACGTCGACGTCGTCGAGCTCCACGACTGCTTCACCGCCAACGAGCTGCTCACGTACGAGGCGCTCGGGCTGTGCAAGGAGGGCGAGGCGGAGAAGTTCATCTGGGACGGTGACAACACCTACGGCGGCAAGTTCGTGACGAACCCGTCGGGCGGCCTGCTCAGCAAGGGCCACCCGCTCGGCGCGACCGGCCTGGCCCAGTGCACCGAGCTGGTGTGGCACCTCCGCGGCACCGCCGAGGCGCGCCAGGTCGAGGGCGCGAAGGTCGCGCTGCAGCACAACCTCGGTCTGGGCGGGGCGTGCGTCGTGACGATGTACCGCCGCGACTGACGAGCAGCCGCGACATCGAGCGGGCGACGCGCCGTCGAGGGATCGACGGCGCGCCGTCGTTTCGGGCCGGGCCGGACGGAGACGGAGACGGAGACGGGGACGGAGACGGAGACGGAGACGGAGACGGAGACGGAGGCGGAGACGGAGGCGGAGGCGGAGGCGGAGACGGAGGCGGAGACGGAGACTAGGCGACTCGTCGGATCTCGAGGTGGACGTTGTTGAACTCGGGGTCGTCGAGGTCGCCGCCGTGGTGGCACGTCCACTCGCCGGCGAGCGCGCGCATGCGGATCGGCTGGCCCTCGGGGACGATCGCGCCGAACGCCATCATCTCGATGAACCGGTTGCACAGGTCCTCGATCGCGGGCAGCTCGTCGTCGGTGACGCCGCGGACGCTGAGATCGGGGCGACCGAACTTGATCATGCCGCGGGTGTGGACCCAGGCGCCGCCGCCGGGCTCGGGGCTGACCAGGATCACGACGTGGTGGCGCGGGGCCGGGCCGCCGGCGTCGAACGCGCGCTCGCGCCATTCGTCGGGAGTCCACCAGTGGAAGCGGAACGGGTCGAACACCGCGACCGCACCGCCGGTGTCGAGCAGTGCGGTGATCAGCCCGACCGTGTCCCGCAGGTAGTCGAGCGAGTCGGGATCGGGGACGGCGCCGCGGAGCACCAGCGCCTGCGGCGCGCGCGCCACCGCGGCGGCGAGGTCGGCGCGCGTCGCGCGCAGATCGTCGAGGAAGAAGTCGTCGAGCCCGAACGCGAACGCGTCGGGGCTGTCGGCGGCGGTGTAGGTCGTCAGCTCGACCGTCGCCGGTGGGCCCTCGGTGCGGTAGCGGCTGCGCGACACCGTCGGCGGTCGCGAGAAGTCGCCGTGCAGCTTGTAGAACAGGTGGGCGTCGCCGCCGCCCGGCTCCCAGTGAGGGCGCTCCCAGCGCGGGAGCTCGACCGTCGTCATGCCCCAGAGCGTCGCATACGTCCGGATCCCGCGGGTCGTTGCCGTTCGTTTCCGCGGCGCGGCGCGCGCCGCGCCTTCATCGTCACGCGCATGACCCAACACTCGGTGCTTCGGCGCGCGGCGCTGCTCGGTGCGACGGTGCTGGCCGCGGGATGCTCCGCAGGGACGGCGGGCGCGGGGCGCGCCGCGCGCTCGACGCGATCGGCACGACGGCGCTCTCCGACCTCGACCGCACGATCGATCCGAGCGCGCGCGGCAGGCTCGACGCGATGTTCGCCGTGCAGGCGCCGACGTTCGGCGCCTACGAGCGCGGCCTGGTGCTCGAGACCGACGGGCAGTTCCAGCCCGCGAGCGGCGGCGCGCCGATCCCGGCGCGCCTGCGCGAGACCACCCGCGTCCAGGTCATGCACCGCAAGCTGGCAGCGCACGTCGGGGCGGCGCGGGCGCAGCCGGCGCCGTAGCGCGTCAGCGCCGGCCCAGGTGCGTGGTGATCACGCCGGCGAGGTGCTTGACCTCGGCCTCCTCGTCCAGGCTGAGCAGGCCCTGCACGTCGCCGTCGACGTCGACGACGAGGTTGTGGCTTGTCGTGGAGCCGCCGTTGCTGTTGGTGCCCTTGACCAGCATGTGGCGCACGCCGCGGATGCGCGCGCGCGGCAGCGTCGTGCCGCTGAGCGGCACCGGCAGCGGCCCGGTGCGCACGGCGAGGTGCTCCGGCGTGACGAAGATCGTCGTGCCGTTGACGAACGCGACGATCAGGCCGTAGAGCCCGACGAGCGCCAGCGGCGCGCCGAGCAGCGCGACCGGCGAGGGCCAGTTCGAGCCGACGATGACGACGCCGAAGACCGTGGCGAGCAGCGCCGCGAACGCGCCGATCGCGCGCTCGATCCACCCCCACGACCACCGCACGATCATCGTCGGTCCGTGGTAGCTGATCTCGAACTTCTTCATCGCGTCCTCACGGCGCGCTCATGAACCACGACGCCAGCAGCACGAACGGCCCCTGGTAGGCGGCCATCGGCTCGGTCAGCTCCCACGCGGCGGCGCGGCACTGCGCGCCGTCCCAGTCGCAGCCGACCGAGAAGTCGCGGTAGGCGTACGCCGGCAGCTGGGCGTTGGGGATGTCGTAGAGGCCGGCGTAGTACCAGTTCGGGCCGCCGACGAGCAGCCCGGGCGCCGGGCCATACGTCGACGTGTTGGCGTCGTCGGGGTGGTAGGGGTAGAGCGGCTCGTCGACGGCGGCGGGCTTGCCGTCGTACTGCGGGTTGCCGTGATCGCCGTCGGCGCCGTCGTGCGAGAACCACCCGTGATAGACGTGGAACGAGCTGTGCTCGCCGCCGTAGGCGGCCATGTTGCTCAGGTAGACCATCGCCAGCGGGTTGAGGCCGAGGAGGTCGTGCAGGTGCTGCTGAGCGAGCGCGATCACGTCGGCCTCGGCGCGCGTGCCGAGCGCGCCGTCGTCGGCGAACCGCGTCGCCATCATCAGGTTGGCGCCGTAGTAGCTCTGCTGCCGGTTCGAGCCCCAGCTCCACTCCCAGCCGTTGCCCGGTCCGCCGAACATCCCGCCGTAGGCGCCCGCCTCGGCGAACGCGCCGTCGACGACGATCTCGCGCACGCCGGTGATCATCGCGGCGCGGACGCCGGCGTCGCCGCCGGTCGCCGACAGGTAGTGCCACGCCGCGGTGGTCAGCATGCCCTCGCTCGGCGTGCCGCCGCCGCCGCGCAGCCCGTCCCACGTCGACCAGGCGAAGCCCTCGACGACGGCGCGCGCCGAGGTCACGCCGCCGTCCAGCCGCGTGACGGCCGCCGCCGCGGCGACGCGCAGCCGCCGCTCGGTGGCGTCGGCCGGCGTGACGCCGGCGAGCCACGCCCACCCGGCGCGCGCCGCGGCCTCGTAGCGGTCGGCCGCGTCGCCGTCGACCGGCGCGTAGACGATCGCCGCGTGGGCGAGCGCGAGCGTCGCGTTGGCCGTGGCGAGCGTCAGCGTCACGCCGCCGCCCGACCAGCCATCGCCGCTCGGGGACGTCGCGTCGAAGTAGACGCGTCCCTGGTCCGACGTCGACGGCGGCGACACGCTGGTGTCGCCGCGGCCCTTCACCGACGACATGAAGTGGCCGTCGGGCCGCTGCATGCGGACGTAGAAGTCGAGCTCCCACGCGACCTCGTCGAGCAGGTCGGGCACGCCGTTGCCGCTCTCGGGGATCGCGAGCTGGCCGTCGGGCCAGGCGCCGGGGTTGACCTCGTAGGCGAACAGCAGCTCCGGCACGCCGCGGCCCCACAGCGTCTTCTGGTAGTCGCCGGCGTCGTGCCAGCCGCCGCGCAGATCGAGCGCGCCGTGGTCGGCGGAGCCCGGGCCGGCGGGCGCCGCGGTGTCGCCGCCGTGGCAGGTGGAGTCGACCCACTGGCCGCCGAGCCCGTCGAACCCGAGCAGCGCGTCGCCCGCGTGCGGCAGCGCCTTGTCGTGGTTGCAGCGCTGGAAGTAGAACGACTTCGCCGCGGCCGCGCCGACGATGTCGTAGACGTCGTCGGCGATGCGGAACAGGTACGAGCGCAGGCCCTCGTCGGGCAGGTACAGGTAGTGCCCGCCCGGCGTGGTCGCGTCGGAGAAGTCGACGCGCGCGACCTGATCGCCCGAGTCCTCGTCGGCCTCGAGCGCGCCGGAGGTGTACGTGCCGACGACCGCGCCGTCGCTGCCGCGGCGGAGCTCGACGGTCACGCCGGGGCGGTCGACGAGCACGGCGACCTTGCGGTCACCGGGGCGCCAGCCGAGGTGATCGACGTGGATCGCCGGGGACACCTCGCCCAGCGGCGGGACCGCGGCGTCGGGCGGCTGGTCGTCGTCGTCGTCGCCGGAGCCGCCGCCGCCACCGCAGGCGGGGCCGAGGGCGAGCGCGGCGAGCAACAGGGCGCAGGTGAACGACCGTCGCCTGGGCTGCATGAGCGTCATCATCGCATGTTGGGCATGCCGGCTCACCGATCGAGAGAGTGGTTGAACGCCGCACCGGACGTGGCACCCTGGGCCTTCGATGTCCGGGTTGCGGACCGCCCTCGTCCTGACCGTGATCGCCGTCGCGATCGCGGCGCCGGCGCGCGCGCGCGCCGACGGCGCCGCGCACGCCGAGGCGAGCAAGGCCGACGGCAAGCGCGCGCGCGGCCCGACCGTCAGGTCGCCGGCCGCGGTCGTGCTCGAGGCCGACGGCGGGCGCGAGGTGTGGGCCAAGGACGCGGACGAGGTGCGCGAGATCGCCTCGATGACCAAGATCTTCGTCGCGCTGGTGCTGCGCCAGAAGCGCCTGCCGCTCGACGCCTGGTCGACGATCGGCCCCGACGACGTCGCGGCGGCGGAGGGCGGCGCGCGGACGCGGCTGCCCGAGGGCGAGACGTTCCGCAACCGCGACCTGCTCAAGGCGATGCTGATGGTCTCGGACAACCGCGCGCCGACGGCGCTGGCGCGCGCGGTCGGGCTCGATCGCGACGGCCTGGTCGACGCGATGAACGACTACGCCGCGGCGCTCGGCCTCACCCACACGAAGTTCCAGGACCCCACGGGGATCCTGCCGAACGTGTCGACGCCGCGCGAGCTGGCGCGCGCGCTCGCCGTCGTGCTGAAGGACGACGTGCTGGCCAAGCTGATGCGGCTGACCCACGTCCGCATCGTGTCGAAGGCGGGCACGGCCAAGGTCGAGTACCGCACGACGGTCAAGCCGCTCTACGAGAAGGTCTACAAGGTGCGCGGCGGCAAGACGGGGCACACCGAGGCCGCCGGGTACTGCCTGCTGGTGTCGGCCGAGATCGACGGCACGGCCTACGTGATGGCGTTCCTCGGGGGCAAGAAGAAGACCACCCGGTTCGACGACTTCGGCCAGGTGGCGAACTGGCTCGACCTCGCGGATGGCAGGTCGAGCGCGCGCACCGGCAAGCGCGCCGCGGCGGCGGAGCCCTCGAAGGCGCCGAAGCCGGCGGCGAAGGCGAAGGCGGCGAAGGCGGCGCGGTCGGCGACCTCCGACGCTCGCTGATCAGGGGACGGGGTCGTCGAGGCGCGCGCGGGCCTCGGCGGCGGCGGCGGCGGCGCGCTCGGTGCGGGCGCGGGCCTCGGCCAGCGCGACCTCGGCTCGCGCGAGCGAGGCGCGCAGCTCGTCGACGGTCTTGCCGCGCACCGCGAGGTCGCCGGCGGCCTGCTCCGCGAGCCGCTCGAGGTTCGCCAGCTCGGCGATGCGGCGGCGGCGCTCGGCGGCGCGCGCGCGCTCGGCGGCGGCGGCGGCGAC
>WYBA01000252.1 GCA_011526095.1 Myxococcales bacterium
GGCGCCGTGACGACCCGTTCGAGGGGAACTCCCACCCACGCCATCCGCGCCCTCCCCTCGGACGGGTCGGCGCGGCGCGTGCGCGATCCGGGGGTGAACCCCGGACCGAGGGGCCCATCCGGCCCGCACATCGCCACGAGTCACCCGGTGCTCGTGCCGGCGGATGCGCCGCGCGCGCGACGAGGTCGCGCGCGGCGTGCGCGGGGCCCACCGCGAGCCAGGGCTGTCACCATCCTTCGACACGGGCCTCGCTGGCGCTCGGCCCTGCTCAGGATGAGCGGAGCTTGCTCCGTCTCCGTCTCCGCCTCCGCCTCCGCCTCCGTCTCCGTCTCCGTCTCCGCCTCCGTCTCCGTCTCCGCCTCCGCCTCCGTCTCCGTCTCCCCTGCTCCGCGCGCCACGCCCTCGCTCACACGTCCGTGCGCGGCGCCTCCGCGTCCCACGCGAACATCCAGCGCAGCGTCAACGGACCGGGCCCCTCGCCGCGCTGGACGCCGACGTCGTCGAGCCGCGCGGCCTCGGCCTTGCGCAGGGCCGGGAAGTCGGCGCGCGCGGTGAGCAGCGTGCCCAGGCCGCTGATGCCGGGCTCGTGGCCGACGAGCAGCAGCACCGAATCCGGCGCGGACCCGCGGATGCGCGCATGCGCCGCGCGCAGATCGCCGCCCGGCGCCAGCTCCGCGACGCACTCCACCGGGCCGTCCCAGTGCAGCCCCGCGACCACCAGCTCCGCGGTCTGGACCGCCCGGGTCAACGGGCTCGTCCACACCGCGGTCGGCACGCAGTCGTGCCAGCGCAGCCGCTCGGACAGCGCGCGCGCGGCCACGCGGCCGGCCGAGGTGAGGTGCCGCCCCTGATCGGGCGTACCGGGCGCCTCGTCGATGGCGTGGGCGTGGCGGACCAGGAACACGATCACCCACCCAGCGTCCTGGCAGCCGCCCGGCGTGTCAACCGCCTGGCGGCTGCGTCACCCCCAAGCCCCGCTCAGCTCGCGCGCTCGGCCCGGACGCGGATGAAGTCCTCGAGCTGTCGCCGCGCCGCCGCGAACGCGTCACGGATCGCGACGTACACATCGTCATGCGCGCCATCCTCGCCGGGATCGTGGCTCACCACGATGTCCTTGCCCGGCACGTGCAGCTCGACGCGAACGTGGAAGCGGCGGCCCAGCCGCTGGTGGCGGTGCGGCTCCTCGATCAGGACCTCGCACCGGGTGATGTCCGTCGAGACGCGGGTCAGCTTCTCCACCCACTCGAGCACCCGCGCCTCGGCGGCCTCGCTCCGATCCAGCCCCTTGAACATGACCTTGGTAGGAACTTGCATGCCTGACGATAGAGCAAACGACGTGCCGGCTCCACGGGTGGAACATCGCGTGCATCATCCCGGGTCATGAGCACCGAACGCATTGTGGTGGGAGTCGATTTCTCCTCGGGTTCCGAGCGCGCGGTGGAGCATGCCCTGTCGGTCGCGCGCCGGCGCGGCGCCGAGCTCGTGCTCGCCCACGTCGGCGTGATCGCGGAGGAGCCGCAAGATCTGCCGCCGTCGATGAAGGACACGGCCGACACCTGGCGCTCGCTGCTCGGCGCCCGCCTGGCAGAGGACCGGGCCGCGCTCGGCGAGCTGCGGGCGCGCCTGACGGGCCAGGGCGTGGAGGTGTCGCAGCTGTTCCTCGATGGCTTCGCCGACACGGCGCTCGCCGGCGCCGCGCGCGAGCTCGGCGCGAGCTTGATCGTCGTCGGCACGCACGGCCGCACCGGGTTCAAGCGCCTGCTGCTGGGCTCGGTCGCCGAGAAGACCGTGCGCGGCGCGGACACGTCCGTGCTCGTCGCGCGCGGCGAAGCGCCCAAGGGCGGGTATCACCGCATCGTCGTCGGCACTGACTTCTCGGACCAGGCGACCAAGGCGCTGGCGCAGGCCTACCAGTGCGCCGCGCCGGAGGCCGACGTGCGCGTCGTGCACGGCTGGAACATGCCGTACGCCTCGGCCGACCTGCCCGGTGACTTCCTCGCCCAGCTCCGCGACGCCGCCGAGCTGAGCGTGAACCAGTACCGCGAGGAGATCCTGCGCGATCCACCCCCGGCGGGCGTGCGCGTCCGCGTCGAGGCGATGTACGGCTCCCCCGCCGCGGTGCTCGACGACATGTCCGGCGCCGCCGACCTGGTCGTCGTGGGCAGCCACGGTCGGCGCGGCGTCCGGCGGTTCCTGCTCGGCTCCGTCGCCGAGGCCACCGTCCGCCACGCCCGCTGCACCGTCCTCATCGCCCGCTAGCGGCCATCAGGGCCCCTGGGGGCCGCCGCGAAAGGTTTGCGCCGGACCGACCGTCCGGCGCAATCCTTTCGGCGGGTCACTCGGGTGCCAGCAGCGCCTCCGCCCGGGCGTAGATCACCAGGGCGGCGGCGTCCTCCGGAGCGCGAACCACCACGACCAGCGCGCCGTCGTGCTCCAGCACCTCCACGGCGGCGCCCGCGACGGTGGTCGGGTCGTCGGCGAGGTACTGCGGGTCGTAGCCGAGCGCCGCGGCGCGCGCCTGGTGGCAAGCCACGGCGCCGCGCATCCAGTCGGCGGTCAGGCCGGGGACGGCGGCGAAACGGATGCGCGCGCCGCGGAGCCGGTCGCTGTCGAGCTCCGCCGTCACCGCCGCGATGTCCTCGTGGTGGGCGAACGGCGAGTGATCGATCTCCGCCGGGTCGAGGCCGCGGCAGCTCGCCTGCTCGGCCTCGAGCAGGTAGCGCGCCCACGCGCGGTGCTCGGCGGCGTGCTTGCGCAGCCGCTCCGCCGCGGCGCGGTGGCGCTCGACCGCCGCGGACTCCGCCGTCCAGCACGGCTGGATCCCGAGGCGCTCGCCGCCCGCGGTGCTCTGGTCGGCGAGGACCGTGTCCCCGCACGCCTGCGGCGTCCGCGACGCGCCACGCGCCTCCGCCTCGTCCGCCTTGGCCTCGTGGCGCCGGGCCTCCTCGTCGTGCTCCTCGGCCTCGACGAGGTGATCGGTGACGCCGTAGGTGCGCGGCGGGACGCGCTGACCGCTGTCACCGCCGCACGCCGACAGGATCAGGACCACGGGCAGGGGCAGGAATGATGGGCGCATGCCCTCCGGGATTGCATCGGCCGCGCCACCGCGGCTGGCAGACCCCGTGCATGATGTCCCGCCATGTCCTTCGATCGCCCGGTGTCCTCGTACATGACCCCGCAACCCGAGGTCGTCTCCGCCAGCGCGCCCCTGACCGAGGTCGCGCGCAAGCTCGCCGAGCGGAGCGTCTCGGCGCTGCCCGTGATCGGCGCCGATGGCGCGATCGTCGGCGTGGTGTCGCGGACCGATCTGCTGCGCGTCGGCCGTCCGATCCCCGGCGGGCGCGGCCCCGGTGCGACGATGGCGCTGCCGGACATGCGCGCGGCGGACCTGATCACGCGCGATCCGCTGGTGTGCACGCCCGAGACGTCGTTGCGCGACGCGGCGCGGCTGATGGTCGGCGCGCGCGTCCACCGGCTGTTCGTCGTCGTCGAGCGCGATCCGGTCGGCGTGATCTCGACGGTCGACATGGTCGCGGCGGTGCGCGACGAGCGCCCCCGCGGCACGCTCGCCGACATCATGACCGCGCCGGTCGTGACGATCGGCGCGGAGACCCCGGTGCGCGACGCGATCGAGCGCCTGTCGCTCGCGCACGTCACCGGCCTGATCGTCGTCGACGAGCGGTGGCCGATCGGCACGTTCACCCAGACCGAGGCGCTGGCGGCGCGCGATCTGCCGCCGGAGACGCCGGTCGACGACGTCATGGACCCGGCGGTGATCTGCCTGCCGGTCGGGACCCGGCTGCATCACGCCGCGGCGCAGGCGGCGCGGCTCGACGTGCGACGCGTGCTCGCGAGCAAGCAGGGCAGCATGGTCGGGATCGCCAGCGGCCTCGACTTCGCGCGGTGGATCGCCGGCGAGGTCGACCTGTCCGGGCCTACTTCCGGGTGACCTGCCAGGTGCCGGTCTGGACCATGCCCTGCGCCGTCACCTTCGTCGTGAACATGCCGGAGATCGTGTCGCCCTCGAGCGTGCCGAGGAACTCGGTCTCGACCTCGCAGCTGCAGTTCGGGTCCATGTACGGGTCGATCTTGCCGGAGATCTGACCGCCCTCGACCGAGACGAACTCGATCTTGAGCGGCGTCTCGCCGCCCATGAGCACGGTGCCCTCGGCGGTGTGGCGCCCCATCTGCAGCGAGAACGTCACCGGCCCGGTGCGGCCCGACTCGTTGCCCGTGTAGCTGCCCTCCCACTCGCCGGCGAGCGTGGCGAGATCGGGATCCTTGCCCTTCATCTCGACCTCCTTGGTGCCGGCGCCGCCGCACGCGGCGGCGGTGAGGATCGACGAGACGGACAGGGTGGTGATCGCGAGCAGGCGGACGAGGCGCATCGAAGGGGCTCCCGGTTGCGTGAGGAGCGACCAAGGTATCGCAGCGCCGGGCGCGACAAAAGCGGCGGCCCGCCGCAAGGAGAGGGATTCGTCCTCGCGGCGGGCCGATGATGTCCGAAGGTCTACGACCGGGGTGAACGATCGGTGGGCTCGCCCACGATGGTTGCGACCGCGATGTCGGCCGATGTGCGGAGGCGAGCGGCGAGCCCGTGTGGTCGCGCTCTCGGCGGGGTGGGTCCCGTCGGGAATGCTCGACGGGCGGGGCGGCGAGCCCCGTGTGGTCGCTGTCAGATCGGCTGCAGGCCGATCGTCACCACCACCCGCGCGTCGTCGCCGGTGAGCAGCAGCGTGACGTCGCGGCGCCAGCCGAGCTCGAACGGCGCGACCACGGTGTCGTTGCCGATCGAGTCGTCGGGGTTGAGGAAGCCATCCTGGTCCATGAGACTCGCGCGCAGGGTGATCTGGTTGCCCGGCTGCGGCGAGACGTCGACGATCGACTCGGAGATGAACCCGCCGCTCGGCCACGCCTCGCCCTGGCGGATCGTCACCTGGTGGTCGCTCGACTTGTCGAACAGCATCGCCGTGCCCTCGACGCCGGTCGCGGTGATCTGGCCGTAGAGCTCGAGGTCGTCGCCGGCGTCGCCGCCCGCGTCCTCGACGCGGATGCTCTTGAGCGTGACCTTGACCTTCTGGCTGACGCGCTCGCACTCCTGGATCGTGTAGTCGGTGGTGAACGACAGCCGGCCCGGCGTGTTGTCCCGCAGGTGGTGGAGCTTGTAGGCGATCGGCGCGCCCGGCGACTCGCGCGAGTAGTTGCCGCCCTCCTTGATGAAGTCGATCAGCGCCTCGTAGCTGTCGATCGTCTGCGCCGCCTCGCCGCCCGAGCCGCCGAGGATGAACGCGGTGATCTTCGACTTGGAGATGATGTCCTTGTAGGTGACCGAGACGTCGCCCGAGACGTCGACGCCGCCCGAGTACGTGAACTCGAGCGCGCTCGCGAGCTCCTCGCCCGAGTACTCCGACTCGAACGTGAACACGACCATCCGGCCGTAGGTGATCGACGCGACGTAGAGCGGCGGGTTCTCCGGGCCCATGATCGTCTCGACGTCCTCGAGCGTGACGCCCTCGCCGAACAGGTCGCTCGGCCGGCCGGGCACGTCGAGGTCGACCGTGTAGTAGGCCTGCGTGTACTTGACGAGGTAGCGGCTGCGCGTGTCCTGCTGCGAGAAGTCGAACGACGCGGCGATGCTCGCCGACGAGCCGAGCCACGACACCTCGGCGCCGAGCGCGAGCGCGAGCTGCTCCTCGGAGTGGACCTGCTCGATCTCGGAGTAGAGGTTGGCGGCGGTCGCGCCGTCGACCTCGGCGGTGAGGATCTGGCCGAGCGCGTCGCGGAACGACGACAGGCTCGGCGCCTCGAGGGTCGCCGACTTGGCGCCCGCGAGGTTCTCGAGGCTGATCGAGAACGTCGCCGGCGCGCGCGGCAGCGCCATCTGCGTGAACAGGCCCGAGTAGACCGAATCGCCGGCGACCAGCGCGCCGGGCCACAGCGCGTCGGAGTTCGCCGCGTACGCGACGATCTTGTCGTACTGGCGCGTCTCGCTCAGGTCCTGGGTGACGCACTGGTAGTCGCCGTCGCGCTCGGGCGCGCTCGCGGTGCCCTCCTCGACCGCCGGCTCGCTCGCCGGCAGGTAGGGCAGCTCGCGGATGTACGCGTCGATCAGGGCGGCCTGATCCACCTCCTCGATCGGCTCGGCGCCGAGCTCGGAGGCGCAGCCGGCGGCAGGGAGAGCGGCGAGGAGCAGCAGCGCGCGGGTCGGCTTCAGCATGACCCGCACCTACAGCAAGGGTCCGGCCAACCTCGAACCCGGCGTGACCCCGCGAGATCCGGGAGATTTCACCGCTGGTGAAGTCGCTTTGGGGACAGTCGACTCTAGCGGCACGCCGGGACGGTTGACCTCACCGGCTGATCGAGTTGCCATCTCCCGGTGGCCCCCGATCTGGTCCTGCTCCACGGCTTCGCCGGCACGCCCTTGGCGTGGGACGACGTCGTCGCGGCGTGGCCGGCGGCGGTGGCCGCGCGGGCCACGACGCTCGCGCTGCCCGGCCACGACGGCGGGCCGCCGCCCACCTCGTGGGACGACGCGGTCGCGCGCGTCGCGGCGGACGTCGCCGCGCGGTGCGGCCCGCGCGCGACCGCGATCGGCTACTCGCTCGGCGCGCGGATCGCGCTCGGCCTGCTCGCGCGCGGCGCGGTCGCGCGCGCCGTGCTGATCTCGGTCAACCCGGGCCTGCCGGACACAGACGACGACGACCTCGCCGCCCGCGCGGCGCGCCGCGCGGACGACGCGCGGTGGGCGGCGCTGCTGCGCGACCACGGGGTCACCGCGTTCGCCGCGGCGTGGCAGGCGCAGCCGCTGTTCGCCACGCAGGCTGCGGCCGATCCGGCGCGACGCGCTCGACGCGCCGCCGCCCGCGCCGCGCTCGATCCCGAGGGTCTGGCGCGCTCGCTGGAGACGATGGGCCTGGCGGCGATGCCGGACCTGCGCGGCGCGCTCGCGGCGCGCGCCGGCGACGCCGCGCTCGTCGTCGGAGACCGCGACGAGAAGTTCGTGACGCTGGCGCGCGCGGCGGTGGCGCGGGCGCCGGCGCTGCGGCTCGAGGTCGTCGTCGGGAGCGGGCACGACCCGACGCTCGAGGCCCCCGAGGCCCTGGCCCGGATCGTCGCCGGCCTCATCGCCGGCCCCTCCGATTGACGTCACATCGGGCGGCTCGTACCGTCAATCAGGGGGGAGACCGCATGTCCACCGTCACGCTCAAGCTCGGAACGTCCACCGCGCGCCTCGACATGATGCGCAACCGCGTGTTCGCAGGCCGCGATCCACAGGCCTGCGCGCTCGCCTTCCTCGATCCCGCGCTGTCGCGGCGGCACGCCGAGGTGTGGCTGGAGAACGGCCAGACCTACATCCGCGACCTCGGCTCGTCGAACGGGACGTGGGTGGACGGCCAGCTCGTCGGGGCGCACCCGGTGCTGCTGCGCGCGGGCCAGCGCGTGTTCCTCGGGACGGTGCCGCTCGGCGTCGAGTGGGAGGCCGCGCTCGGCGGCGGCGCGACCCAGATGGTCGCGATGCCCGACGAGCTCAAGGCGCTGATCGAGGCGCGCAAGGCGCAGATGGCGGCGGGCGGGTCGATGTCGATGCCGGCGCAGCAGATGGCGCCGCCCGCCCCGATGCCGATGCAGCCGATGCACATGATGCAGCCGCCACCGAGCGGAATGATGCAGGCGCCACAGGCTCAGATGATGCAGGCGCCGATGTCCGGCGTGCAGATGCCAGCGCCGAGCGCGCAGCCCGCCGGCAACGCCCTCGGCGTCGGCGGCCAGGTCGCGCCGATCCCGTCGAGCCTGGCCTACCGCCGCCAGGGCTCGAACAACAACGGCGTGCTGCTGATCGCGCTGTCGGGCGACACGTTCTCCAACGCCGCGGTGATCGAGGGCTACGTCGAGTTCACCGCGATGGACAACGAGAACGTCGCGTCGATCTCGGTCGAGCTTGTCGAGTTCCACAAGAAGGGCCCGGGCGAGGGCCACGTGTGGGACCGCGTGCTCGTCCGCCAGGGCCCGTGGAAGACCAAGAAGGGCGACGTCCTGCCGCTGCCGTTCCAGCTGCGCGTGCCCCCGGGCACGTCGATCAGCGGGCGCGAGGTGATCTGGGAGATCCGCGGCCTGGTCGACATCAACTGGGCGGTCGACATCGACTGCGTCGTGCCGATCAACATGCGCAACACCGACGTCGAGCGGATCCGCGACGCGCTCGGCTCGCTCGACTACCGGATCGTCGAGCTGGAGAGCGCGCCGCTCGGCCAGCGGTTCTTCGGCAAGTTCCAGCCGCCGGCGAACCTGCGCTCCGAGTGGGGCATCAACGACATCGAGATCAACGTCGAGTACCTGGGCGCCAACCTGCAGGTGCACATGCACATCGACAAGAAGGGCGTGTTCAAGTTCGACAAGGACGTCAAGCAGCTGTTCGAGCTGGCGCGCCTGCGCTCCGCCCCGATGCCCGAGGTCGTCGCGCACATCAAGAAGCAGATCGACGAGGTCATGCAGCGCTGAGCCGAGCGTGCGAGGCGACCTCCGTCCAGGCGCCGCGAGCCCGTCCGCGGGCGAGCCAGCCGATCGACAGAGCCTGCGAGGCTGAAAGCCACACAGGCTCTGAGCCGAGCCAAGCGAGGCGCGCTCAGGCCGGCGGCGTGACGTCCTCGAGCTCGTCGCGGTAGATGTCGTCGACCGCGAGGCGGGCCGCCAGCGAGGGCAGCTCGATCGTCTGCCCGGCGCCCGCCTCCTCCTCCACCCAGCGATCCTCCGCGTCGCGGCGATGGACGGTCACCCCAGGTCCACGGTGCGAGATGATCACGATCTCGCGGACGCTCGGGATGAGCTTGTAGTGACGGAGCTTCTCGCCGCGATCGTAGTCCTCGGTCGACGGGCTCGTGACCTCGACCAGGATCCCGGGGTTCGTCACCGCGTGCGGATCGTCGGGGGCGCGCAGGGTCTTGCCGCAAACGACCGAGAGGTCGGGATACGTCGAGAGTCCCGACGCGAGAATCCGGATCCGCAGGTCGGAGCTGAACGCCCTGCAGCCCCGCGGCAGGACGCCCCGCAGCACGCCGCCGAACGCGGCGGCCAGCGCGGCGTGGTCGGGCGTACCACCCGCCATCGCGTAGATCTCGCCGTCGAGGTACTCGTGCCGGGTCGAGCTCTCTTCCTCGAGCGCGAGATACTCGCCGTAGCCGTGGTGCAGGCGTCGCGCGCTGCTCGACATCGGAGCTGAATCTACCATCGCGCTTCGAGATCACGAGGGCGTTCTTCCCCCGTGGTCGCGTCACCGGCAGGACGTCGGCAGCACCTTCTTGGCGTACTGACCCTCGAAGTTGCCGGGCGGGTCGTAGTTGCACACCCAGATGTCGAACCCGCCGCACGCGGCGACGCCGCAGCCCAGGCGCCGGGTGTCCGTCCACACCACCTGCGTGAAGTGGCCGGTCTCCATCGAGAAGCCGCCGTCGGGGAACGCGTACTGGTCGACCTCGCGGTACCACATCTCGACCACGGCCTCGGGCGGCAGCGCGCCGCTGGTGCCGGCGGCGAGGTTCTCGCCGTACTTGGTGCGCGAGTGCTCGAACGCACAGCCGTCGTCGCGGAGCTGATCGGCCCAGCCCTGCGCGACCGCGGCCAGCTCGTCGGACCACTCCAGCGGCGGCGCGCAGTGCGCGGCGCGGTAGCGGTTGTGCTCGTCGAGCAGCGTCTGCGCGTCCGCGGGCAGGCCGCCGCCGCCGCCGCTGGCCGGCTCGCCGGGGTCCGCGGGGTCTGCGCCGGGCTCGCCTGGCTCCACGCCGACCGGCGTCGCCTCGCCGTCGTCGCCGACCGGATCGCCGGCCGAGCTGCCGCTACCGACCGGCGGCGTCGTGGTCGGGCCGCACGCGGCGGCGAGCAGGAGCAGCAGCGTGGCGTACGGGCGCATCGCGTCGATCATGCCACGGCGGCAGCGAACGCGGCGCGCACGGCCTCGGGGATCCGCGTCGGCCGCCCGGACGCCAGGTCGATGAACGCCCACGTCGTCACCGCGCGCGCGACGACCGCGCCGTCGCGGACGCGCCGCATCGCCGTCCGGCGCTCGGACGAGGCGCCCTTGAGCACGGCGACCCAGGTGTGGAGCTCGATCTCCTCACCGAGCACCACCGGCTGGACGTACTCGATCTCGTGGCGGCGCACGACGAAGATCGCCCCGAGGGCGCGGTACTCCGCGTGATCCCAGCCGACCGCGCGGGTGTGCGCCATCGCGACGTCCTGGACCCACCGCACGTAGACCAGGTTCGAGACGTGATCGAGCTCGTCGATGTCCGCGGCCTCGGCCGTGACGATGATCCGGTGCTGGGCGGCGCCCGGCGCCGGCGTGAGGTCGAGCGACATGGGCGCCGAGGCTACTCGATCCGGCACGCCGCGGGACGGTCACGCCCCACCGGTGCGCGCGGCGCGGCGGCGGCGGACGAGGTCCTGGGCGACGACGACCTGCTGGCGCCACTGGCCGTAGGCCGCCCCGCGCGACTCCAGGCGCTGCATCGCCGCGGTTGTGCCGTCCTCGATCGCGGTCGGCTCGGCGTCCTTGAGCGGCGTGCCGGGCAGCGGCATGAACGCGTGGCTGTGGATCCGCGCGCCGCGCGCCACCAGGCGCTCGGCCAGCGCCACCGACGCGGCGCGGTCGGCCGGCTCCTCGCCGGGCAGCCCGAGCAGGAAGTCGACGTCGGGGCGGAACCCGGCGGCGACCGCGACGTCGACCGCGCGGACGATGTCGTCGACGCCGTGGCCGCGGTGGGTGGCGTCGAGGATCCGCTGCGATCCCGACTGGCCGCCGATCACGAGCGAGCGGTTGTCGCAGTGGCGCGCGATCACCGCGAGCGCCTCGGGCGTGACGTGCTCGGGGCGGACCTCCGACGGGAACGTCCCGAAGTAGACCCTGGCCTCGGGCCCGAGCGCCCCGCGCACCGCGGCGAGCAGCGCGTCGACCGCGGCGAGGTCGACCGAGGTGTCCGGCGAGCCGTAGGACAGCGACGTCGGCGACACGAACCGGACGTAGGGCGGGCCGGGCCGGCGCGTCGGGCTGGCGCGCAGCGCCTCGAGCGTGCGGCGGACGTCGCCGACGCTGCGGTGGCGGAACCGCGCCTTGAACATGAACGGCGTCTGGCAGAACGAGCACGCGTAGACGCAGCCGCGCGTGATCTCGAGCGCGTTCCACTTGTCGAACCGCAGGTTGACCGCCGGGAAGTCGTCGAGCGGCCGCCGCGCCGCCGCGCCGGAAGTGGCGAGCGCGCCGCCGTCGAGCCACGCCAGCCCGCGCGCGCCGCGCGGATCGGCGCCGGCGCGCACCGCCGCCACCAGCTCGACGAACGTCGCCTCGCCCTCGCCGACCGCGACGAGGTCGAAGCCCGCGGCGAGCGTCGCCCGCGGCTCGGCGGTGGCGTGGACGCCGCCGGCGACGTGGAGCACCCGCGCCGCGCCGCGCCGCGCCCGCACCCAGGCCAGGTCAGCGGCGGCGCGCGGGAAGTCGGGCGAGTAGAACGACCACGCCGCGATCACCGGCGCGCCGGTCGCCGCGGCCGCGGCGAGCTCGCGCGCCAGCGCGTCGCGGCCGTGCGGGAACCTCACGTCGAGGCCCGCGGTGCGCGGGTCGACCTCGAGCGCGGCCGTGACCACGTTGAGCGCGGCGATCCCGCTGCGCGTGTGGTGGGCGACGACGACCGGGGCGAGCACCGGCCAATCCTAGCCCGGGGTCGCTTGAGCCCCGGGCCTGCTCCCGCGTACCATCGAGCGGCTCGGTGGCCCGTGGGGGGCGCGCCCAGCAAGGAGCGTCATGAAGGCGATCAAGTTCGTGATCCTGGGCTGCGGCATCCTCGGGCTGCTGTCGTTCTTCCTGCCGTTGATCTCGGTGAACATCGAGGGCAAGACCGAGTCGTTCTCGTCGATGGCGGTGATCAGCGGCGTGGACGTCGCCAAGGCGGGCGTGTCCAAGGTCAAGGACGAGCTCAAGGACAACGCCGGTGAGCTCGGCGACCAGGGCGCGGAGTTCAAGGGCAAGCTCGACGAGGCCGAGAGCGAGATCCAGAAGGGCCTCGACGCCGTCAAGGTGTTCGTGCTGATCCTGTTCGTCCCGTCCGTGCTGCTCACGCTGATCGGCGGCGTCGCGACGTTCCGCAGGAAGCTGGGGCGGCTGGGCGGCGCCGGGGCGCTGTTCGTCGGCCTGATCGGCATGGCGCTCGCCGGCCTGGTGCTCGCCGCGTTCGGCGAGCTCAAGGACGACGGCGGCTCCGCCGGCATCGCGGTGTACCTGCAGCTCGTCGCCGGCGTCGGCGGCTTCTTCGGCGGTCTGCTGACGCTGATCAAGCCCGACATCGGCGGCCGATTCGGCTGACCGGCCGATCGGCTGATCAGCGCGGCGACGCGGCGACGTCCGCGGTCGCGGCGAGCAGCTCGTCGACGACGAGGTCGGCCTCGGCCAGCCCGGCGCGCGGGCCGAGGAAGCACGGGCGCAGCGCCTGCTTGCCGCCGACCCGCGTCGTCGACACGACGACGCGGCCGCGGGCGCGAACGGCGCGCGCCAGCGCCTCGTTGGCGCGATCCAGCTCGCCCGAGGCGCGCACGCCGGGCGGGCGCCACCGCAGCGCGCAGATCGACAGCACCGGCTCCGCCAGCAGCTCGAGCGCCGGCTCGGCCCGGGCGCGCTCGGCGACGCGGCGCGCGCAGTCGAGGTGACGCGCGACGCGCTCGGCCAGCCCGTCGCGCCCCAGCTCGCGCAGCGCCGCCCACACCACCGCGCCGCGCGCCGGCGCCGAGTGCTCGAGCGTGTGGGCCGGCGAGCCGTCGCCGAGCTCGTCGAACGGCGACGCCGGGTCGCCGTCGCCGCGCCGCGCGATCCGCAGGTAGGGCGCGGCCTCGACCGCGAGCGCGCCCTCGAGCGCGGCGCGGTCGCGCACCAGCGCCGCGCCGCACCCGGCGGGCACCGCGAGCCACTTGTGCGGGTCGACGACGAGCGAGTCGACCGCGCCGAGGTCGCCGAACCGCGGCCGCACCCGTGGATCGAGCGCGCCGAACGCGCCGTAGGCGCCATCGACGTGGACCCAGGCGTCGTGGGCGCGCGCGATCTCGAGGATGGCGTCGACCGGATCGACCGCGCCGATCGACGCGTCGCCCGCGGTCGCGACGACCGCGACCGGGGTCACGCCCGCGGCGACGTCGGCCGCGATCGCGGCGCGCAGCGCGGTCGGGTCCATGCCCGTGCCGCGGCCGACCGGGATCCGGCGCAGCGCGGTGCGGCCGAGGCCGAGCACCGCGCACGCGCGGCCGATGACGTGGTGCGCGTCGTCGGAGGCGTAGATCCGCGCCGGCCCGAGCGCGGCGACGCCGTCGGCGGCGACGTCGATCCCGCGGCGCGCGCCGGCGCGCTGCCGCGCCGCGGCCATCGCGACGAGGTTGGCGACCGCGCCGCCCGAGACCAGCGCGCCGGGCACGTCGCCGACACAGGTCAGCTCGCCCAGCCAGCGCAGCGCGGTGCGCTCGAGCGCCGCGCCCGGGTGGACCCACCACCGCGACGGCGCCGCGACCGCGGCGACGAGCTGGGCGACGACCGGCACGACCGTCGGCGCGGTCGCGATCCACCCGGCGAACCCGGGCGCGCCGAGCGGCAGCGCGGCGCCCGCGAGCAGGTCGGCCAGGTCCGCCAGCACCGCCTCGCCCGGCGCGCCGCGCGCCGGCACGCCGCCGGCGACGCGCGCGGCCCACCGCGAGCGCCGGGCCGCGTCGTCCCCGGGCGCGTCGAGCGCGCCGAGGACGGCGTCGAGCGCGGCGCGCAGCCCGGGCCCGTCGCTCCCGCCGCTCGCGGCGCTCACGGCGCGGGCGCGACCGTCAGCGTGCCGTCGCCGGCGCAGGTCACGGTGAGGCCCCCTTCACCCGCGGCGAAGCGCGGCGCGACCTGCTCGCACACCGCGTCGAACCGCCACGCCGCGGGCGTCAGCCGCGGCACGTCGCCGCCCCGCCCCGCCGCGCCCGACAGCACGAACTGCGGCGACGACAGCAGCACGCCGCACAGCGCGCGCGCCCGCGCCTCGAGGTCGGTCACGGTCGAGGCGACGCGATCGAGCGGGCCGCCGAGCAGCGCGGCGAGCGCCTCGGCCTCGGGCGGCGTGCCGGCGGTCGCGATGCTCGGCTCGCCGATCAGCCGGTCCTTGATCGCCACGACCACGTCGGCCACGGTCGCCGACGGATCGGCCTGGGCCGCCGCGACGATCTGGTCGACGAAGTCGTCGCTCGCGCTCGCCATCGTGCACGCCCCGAACCGGTCCTCCCACACCAGGCGCGCGGCGAAGTCCAGGCCGCGGAACCCGCGCTCGCCGTTCTTGATGAACGCGCCGACGCCGGTCTGGAAGCCCTTCTCGTCGGCCGCGCCGCCGCCGCCGGTGCACTGCGCCTCGTAGGTGTCGCAGCAGAAGCCCTGGTCGCACGCGCCCTCGAGCTGACCGCACGACAGGCCGCTGCAGAACCCGCCGTCGCCGCCGCCCGGGAAGTCGAGATCGGGCACCGGCCACTCCAGCGCGGCGTAGGCGGTCCGCATCAGCGTGCGCGCGCTGACCGCGGCGATCGCGTCGCCCGAGCCGTTGTGGCGCCGCGCCTCGTCGGCGTCGCTGATCACCCACGGGTCGAACACGTTCGGGTACAGGTACGGCGCGTCGCCGCAGCCCTCCTCGGGCAGCGCGCGGCTGAAGTAGTCGCTGGTCACGATCGCGACGAGCAGGTCCTGCAGCGAGTAGCCGCTGGCGATGAACCGATCGGTCAGCCCCTGCAGCATCCGGCTCGACGCCTCGTTGCGCGGGAAGTAGTTCGCGATCGTGAGGCCCGAGCCGACGACCTCCTTCCACACGCCCTCGACGATCGCCGCCGAGGTCAGGTACGCCAGCGCGTGCGCCGGGTCGGCGATCTCGCCGCCGCCGCCGGGCGCGAGCGCGCCGCCGCGCAGCGCATCGAACCCGGCCTTCATCATCGCGTCGAGCTCGTAGACGGTCAGCCGCTGGCCGGTGAGCCCACCGAACTTGCCATCGACGTCCGCGGGGTCGTCGCTGATGCCGCCGTAGAACGAGCCGCACTCGCCGCTCCAGCCCCACGGCCGGCGCGAGCCGTCGCCGAACGCGGCGAACCCGCTGTGGCGGAACATCGCGTGGGCGCGCGCCGGGTCGATCCCGGCCGAGTCGCCGTAGAGCGACTGCTCGAACAGCCCGGCCATCGGCCAGTGGCGATCCAGCTCGGGCTCGGGGTGATCGGTCACCGAGAGCTGCGAGTTGTGGCACATCAGGCACACGAGGTCGCGGTTGAGGTAGGCGGAGTCGAACACCGCGCCGAAGTCCTCGCGCCGCGCCAGCTCGGCCTCGATCTCCGGCACGTTCGCCGCCGGGATCGGGTGGCTGACCAGCGCGAACAGGTGGCCGCGGTACATCGGCGTGACGTCGTCGAGCCGCAGCGACGACTCGACCAGGTCGCGCATCGAGAACTGCGCGCCCGCCGCGGTCGAGGTCGCGGGGTTGTCGCGGACGTACGTCGCGTAGCGCGTGCCGGGGTCCGGCGCCGCGTTGTCGGCGTAGCAGCGCGCCATGTTCTGCTCGTCGGCGCGCGGCACGCGCAGCGCGTCGAGGAAGTGCGACGTCCAGCGCGGGACGAACGCGGCCTCGCGCGCGAGCGCGCGCGCCACGGCCTCCTTCGGATCGACCGTGCTCGCCCCGTCGGCGACGAGCTGCGCGGCCTGATCGTGGATCGCCAGGTAGACGTCCACCTCGGCCTGGCCGCGCGGGCGGTGACCGACGATCGCCAGGTACGCGTTGCGCACCCACGCCTCGGGGTCGCTGTCGCACTCGTCGAACGTCACGACGTCGGCGTCGACGCCGGCGTCGTCGTCGACTGGCGCGTCGTCGCCCCCGTCGCAGCCGCCGCAGCCGGACAGCGCGAGCGCCGCGCCGAGCAGCGCGACGGAGAGCACGTCGCGCGCCCTCACAGCGCCACCCCCAGCCCGTGCGCGATCGCCAGGGTCGCCGCTTCCTCCTCGTTCGACGCGCCGATCACGTCGGACACCGCGAACGCCTCGGGCGAGAACGGCCAGATCCCGAGCGCGAGCAGCGCCGCGATCCGGTTCTCGGCCGGCGTCGCGTAGGTCTGCGCCACCGAGCTGTTCTTGATGTTGCCGTGGATGCCCTTCTCGGCCGTCGTGATCGGGCCGCCGATCATCGCGGTGACGTAGCCGTAGGGGTGGTGGTTGCGGCCGGTGTTGCCCTGGCGGAACGACGTCCGGCCGAACTCGGTGTTGAGGATGATCAGCGTGTCATCGAGGTCGAGCTTGGTCGGATCGCTCTCGCCCGGCGCGTTGATGATGCCGAGCAGGCTGCGCAGCATGTTGTCGAAGTTCATCGCCTGATCCCGCGAGTTGTCGTCGTGGGTGTCGTAGCCGCCGCCGCCGGAGGCCTCGTACAGCCCGATGTCGGACACGCAGACGTAGGTCGCGGGCTCGGTCGGGTGGGTGAGCAGGTGGCGCGCGGCCTCGAGGCTGACGCCGGGGACGTCGAAGCTGCGCGACTGGCCGCACGACGTGCCGCTGCGCGGGTCGAAGATGTCGTCGGACAGGACGCCCCGGATCGCGTCGACGTTGGTGACGGTGCGGTGCGCCTGCGCCAGGTCGGTGACGCGCGCGGCGCGCGTCGGCTCGCCCTCGCCGCGGAACGCCAGCCGGCGCTGGTACTGGTCGATGTAGCTGTTCATCAGCGCGTCGTAGTCGGCGCGCGTCGCGCCGACGGTGGGACGGCCGAGCAGCGAGACCAGGCGCTCGGCGTTGTCGACCTTGACCAGCAGCGGCTTGGCGACGCCGGGGTGGACGCCGGCCGAGGCCGCGGCCGAGACGTTGTCGCCGGAGATGCCGCCGGTGGCGAACACGTAGGCGTACGGCGCCTGGCGCGAGGCGTCGGCGCGGTCGACGAGGTAGCGCTGGACGTGGGTGCCGAGACCGGCCGCCGCGGGCTGCCCGACGGGGCGCCCGGTGAGCGCCTGGGGCACGGCGCCCTCGTGCGGCTCGAGCGCGTGCTTCTGGACGAGCAGGCGCATCCGGCCGGTGACGTCGGGGCGGTCCCACAGGCGGTGGGCGAACGGGCCGAGCTGGACGTCGCGCCCGTCTGCGTCCTGGGCGAAGAACTGGCCGGGGGTGGACCCGGGCAGGCCGCACCCGGCGGCGCGCGTCATCACGTCGGGGTACGCATAGAACTGCTCGTTGGGGAAGTCGGGGTCGTCGGGGCGACCGAACTCCTCGACGAAGTACAGCGTCTCCCAGCACGACAGGCCGCCGTAGAGGAAGACTTCCAGGACGCGCTTGGCGCGGCGATTCTCGGGGAGCTGGGCGCGGGAGCCGGACGGGAACTCGCCGAACGGCGCAGCGTAGCTGCGCCCCCGGAAGTACGGCCCGACCACCATCACGCCGGCCGCCGCCGCCGAGAGGGTGAGGAACTTTCTGCGGTGCATGGGGGGTGGGCGAATCGTAGGCGGCCGGCGCGGCCAAGGTCGCGGGCGCGCGCCTGACACGTGCTGCCGCGTGCGCGGCGCGGGTGCAGCAACCGGTCACACCCCACGGCGCAGATCACGGACGGCGGAAATTCGAGGGGCCGCGCCGATGGTTTCGGGCGCGTCCGGCGACCATCACGCCGCCGCCCGGAGGCGGCTCACTTGCCGCGCGGCTTGAGGTCGAACTGCGCGACGCGCTCGCCCGGCACCACCAGCGCCGGGCCGTCGCCGCGCGGCTCGAGCTCGACCGTCACGATGTAGCGCAGGTTCATCAGGTTGATCACGAAGTGCGCGACGATCGGCGCGCCGAGGTTGTCGGTGAGCTGCGCGACGTAGCCCAGCGCGACGCCGAGCACGAGCGCGGACACCGTCCACGGCAGGAACCGCCGGCCCGGGCCGACGTGGAGCAGCGCGAAGATGATCGCCTGCGGCCACACCCCGATCCACGGCAGCAGCGCGCCGCGGAACAGCAGCTCCTCGCCGACCGAGCTGGCGACCGCGAGGATCACGATGTCGCGCGTCGTCAGCGGCCCGAGCAGCTCGCGGAAGTCGCGGTGGAGCGAGCGGGCCCAGCCGTAGCGCGCGGTGACGACGCGGGTCAGCCCGACCACGGCCAGCGCGATCGCCAGGCCGATCACCGGCGACAGCAACAGCCACGTCGCCGTGACGTCGTCGTCGAGGCGATACGGGTCGGGATCGCCGCGGCCGGCCGACAGCAGGATCGCCAGCAGCGCGAGCGCGCCGTACAGGCCGATCACGAGCTGCGCGCGCCCCAGTGGCGGCTCCCGGCGGTGACGGTCGGGCGACATCCCCGGCTGCACTATACGAGAGAACGACGGCGGTGCGGACCGAAGGTTCCGCTACGGCGTCCCGAGCGGCCGCGCCAGCCGCTGGACCGCGGCCGGGACGTCGCGATGGGAGGCGAAGCCGTAGTAGACCTTCGGGCCGCGCGGGCTGCCGGCCATCGTCAGCTTGTAGTCGAACACGCGGTCGTCGACCTCCTCGATCGTGAACCGCGTCTTGTACGTCTTGTTCTCGGCGAGGAACCGCAGGCGCAGCTCGTCACCGTCCTCGGTGGCGTCGGCGAACCAGGTGAACGCCTCGTAGCTGCCCTTGTACTGGTTGCCGACGAAGTAGATGCCCTCGCCGCGGGCGAACGCGTAGAGCTGGACGACGTCGGTCTCGCGCTCGGGCGCCTTGTCGAGCCACGGCGTGCCCTCGAGGATGCGCACGGCGTCGCGCCCCTCGACGCGGGTGGCGGGCGGGGACGCGTCGTCGCGGCCGCAGCCCGCGGCCGCGGGCGCCCCGGCGGCGGCGATCGACAGGCACAGCGCGAGGGTCTTCATCGTCATGGGCCGACGGTGGCGCACCCCGGGCCGGCGCGCAATCGAGAACTGCGCCCGGGCGGCGGGCGCCGACCCCATGGGCGTCAGCGCAGCCTCAGCGCAGCGTCAGCACGGCCGCGAACCCGAGCGCGGTCGCGATCGCGAACACGATCAGCAGCGACCACAGCCGGCGCGGCTTGCGCGGCGCCTTCCCGCGCGCGCTGGCGCGCTTGCCCGGCACGGTCGCGGGCTCGGCGGCCGGCGGCTCGCGCGACGGGCGCCGCGCCCGCGGCACCGGCTCGATCGTCCGCGTCTCGGCCGCCATGATGTCGGCCGCCGCCGCGGCCGCCGCCGGCGCGCCGCCCGCCGCCGGCGACACGACGTAGGTCGCGCCGTCGGGTGCCGCGACCAGCGCGGCGGCGCCGCCGGAGATCCGGCGCTGCACCCGCTGCGGCGCCTCGGCCGGGAACCGGGTCGCCAGCACCTGCGCGAGCTGCTCGTCGCCGCGCGCGGTCGCGCTGGTGGTGTGCAGCAGCGCGTCGAGCGCGTCCCGCGCGGTCGCGAACCGGTGCGCGCGATCCGGCGCGAGCAGCATCAGCGTCGCCTGCGCGACGTCCCACGGCAGGTCGGGCCGCAGCACCGTCGGCGCGACCAGCGCGCGCCAGCCGCGCGCCACCTGGATCACGTCGGTGAGGATCTCCTCCTGCGTGTTGCCCTGGTACAGCCGCTTGCCGGTGAGCAGCTCGTAGAGCATCACGCCGACCGCGAACAGGTCGGCGCGGTGATCGAGCGTGTCGGGCGCGAGCACCTGCTCCGGCGCCATGTACGTCGGCTTGCCCTTGATCGCCGACGAGCGACCGACGCCCGACGCCAGCATCGCCTTGGCGATGCCGAAGTCGGACACCTTGACCGCGCCGTCCCACGACACGAGCACGTTGTGCGGGGAGATGTCGCGGTGGACGATGCCGAGCGGCCGGCCGTCCGGCGTCGTCATCTCGTGGGCGTGGGCGAGGCCGCGCAGCACCTCGGTGATGAGGTGGACGACCACCGACACCGGCATCGGCCCGGTGCGCGCGAGGTCGTCGAGGTCCTTGCCCTCGACCAGCTCCATCACCAGGAACAGCCGGCGCTCGGCGTCGCGGTCGAAGTCGAGCACCTGGACGATGTTGGGGTGGCGCAGCATCGCCGACAGCCGCGCCTCGTTGACGAACATCTGCGCGAACTGCGGATCGTCGGAGAACGTCGGCAGCACGCGCTTGATCGCGACCGGGCGCGCGAACCCCTCGGCGCCGACCGTCGTGCCGAGGAACACCTCGGCCATCCCGCCGCCGCCGAGGCGGCGCCCGTACTGGTACTTGCCGCTCGCCACGACGCCTACGGGATCCGCTCGAGCACGACGTCGTTGGCGGTGCCGTGGTGGTGATACTCGAACCGCACGACGCCGCGGCGCGGGTCGATCGTGTAGGTCGTGTCGTCGGGCCCTGTGCGCAGCGTGACCGTGTAGCGCTTGCCGTGCGCCTCGACCCGCCAGCAGTACGCGCCGCCGTCCTCGAGGCACACCTCGTCGCCGTCGTCGGGCGGCCACCGCAGCCACGCGTCGTCGCGCGCGGGCGCGGCGCGATCGGCGCCGAGATAGAGCACGCCGTCGTGCAGGACGATCGTGGTCTCGGCGGCGCCGGGCGCGGCCTGCCCGGGATCGAGCGCCGCGGCGTCCGCCGGCCAGCCGCGCACGCGCCACGACCGCGGGCCGCCGCCCCGGCCGCCCCGCTCCTCGGCGACGACCTCGGTCTGCCAGGTGATCACGTCGGCGCGCTCGGCGCCGGTGCCCTCGTCGAGGTGGACGCGGGTGCCGCGGAACTTCCACACCGCGCCCTCGGCGAGCCCGAGCGGCGCCGGCGGCGCGGCGCGCTTGTGCGCGCGCGGCGGCTCGTGCGTGTCCTCGGACACGGGCGCAGCGGGGCCGCCGCTGCACGCGGCGATCGCGCCCGAGCCCAGTAGCGCGAGGCTTCGCATCCGTGCCGGATCATGCCGTGTCCCGCGCGCCCCTGGGAGGGGGAACGCGCGGGTTCCTGCGAGCTTGTGGGGGGGGGGGTCAGTGCCCGTGCCCGCTGTGGTCGTGGCCGGCGTGGGGATCGCCGTGCGGGTCGGTGCCCTCGACCGGGTAGCCCTTCTGCCGCCACACGTTGACCCCCTCGTCCAGGACCGCGACGTTGGGGTAGCCGCGCTTCTTGAGCTCGTCGACGACGATGCCCGAGGCGTGGTGCGGGCAGGCGCAGTAGGCGACGACCCAGGTGCCGTCGTTGGGGATGCCGTCGAGCCGCGCCAGCTCGTAGTACGGCGCCAGGATCGCCCCGGTGACGCGGCTGCGCTGCCAGTCGGCCGGGGTACGGGCGTCGACGATGATCATCCGGCGCCCCTCGTCGAGCGCCCGCTTGACCTGGTCGACCCCGACGAACCGACCGTCGCGGAGGGTGAACGTGGGGGCCTTGCCCTCGGGGTTGAGCACCATCGCCGGGTTGTCGTTGACCGGCGGCGGCGCCGGCGGATCGGGGCGGACCACCGGCTTGGCCCAGGTCCGGACGTAGGCGATGACGTTGGCGATCGCGGCGTCGTCGAGCTTGCCGGCGAAGGCCTCCATCGGCGTCCCGGGGCGGCCGCGGACGATCGCCTCCTTCATGAACGCATCGGTGGCGGACGCCAGGAACACCGGGTTGGCCAGGTGGGGCGCGGTCGAGCGGACCGTCTCGGTGCCGTGGCAGGTCTGGCAGCTCGCCTCGTAGACCTGCTTGCCCAGGGCCGCGTCACCCGGGATCGCCGCGGCGCTCAGCGTCTCGACCGCCGGCCCGCCCTTGCGCAGGAACGCGATCAGGTCGCCGATGTCGCGGTCCGACAGCGGGCCGCCGCGCGCCTTGCCGTAGGCGCCCATCGCCGTGCCCGGCCGCCCCTCGACGATGCCGGTGATCAGGAACTCGTCCGACGCCGTCGCCAGGAACGTCGGGTTGACCAGCGACGGCGCGTTGTCCGCCGCGTAGCCCTTGGCGTCGGGCCCGTGGCACAGCGCGCAGAAGTTGGCGTAGAGCCGCTGGCCCGAGGCGACGCGCGGGTCGACCGGCGGCCCGGCGTCGATCGCCGTGGCGCGCCGCGCGTCCGGCGTCGCGCGCGGCGTCGGCGCTTCCTTCTGCCCGCACGCGGCGAGCAAGCTCAGGGCGAGGGTGACGGCGGAGGCGGCGATGGCGCGCACGCCTCGTTGAGTAGCACGACGGCCGGGCCTGAGAAGTCAGGCCGGCTGCCATCGCGCCGCGGGCAGCAGCGCGTTGACGCACGCCGGCTCGCCGACGAGCGCGCCCTCGGTCAGCCGCACCTCGACGCTGACGCCGCGCCGGCCGAGCCGGCGCTCCGCCGCGCTGACGAACCGCTCGGCCGCCTCGATCACGTGGCGGCGCAGCCGCTCCTCGTCGAGCTGCCGGCACATCACCGTGACGTCGTCGAGCTCGCCGTACGCTCCCTCGATCACCGGCAGCGGGTGGATGAAGATCGGGCGGCGGTTGGGCCGCACGACGGCGAGGAACCCGCGGTCGACGAAGCTCGCCAGCGCGAGCGAGGCGAGATCGTGCATCAGCTCGGGCAGCACGCCGGGCGGCAGCGGCGCGTCGAGCGAGGCGCCGAGCGTCACGCCGAGCGCCGGCACGTTGCCATCCAGCATGCGGCGCGCCACACGCACCTCGGTCCGCTCGAGCAGCAGCTCGAGCACCTGCGACGCCAGCGTCGACACCACCTGGTCCCCGCGCGATCCCGCCCGGTGGAGCGTGGATCCATCTGACGACCGCATGGGTGGTCAGTCTGCAGGGCGCGTACCAGACGTCAGCGGCGTGACACCGCGTACTTGGACGGCACCGCACCGGGGTTCGAGGCGCCAGCGCATCAAGTCCGGGGAACTGGCTCCCCGGGTAGCCACCCAGGGGCTCGCGCATCGAGTACGTTCGCGTCATGCGCCGAGCGGGCTGGTCGCTGGTCGTCGTGACGGGTGTCGGGTGCGGTGGCACGCGGCCGCCCGAGGCCGAGCTCGACCGCGGCGCGCCGGGGCGCCCCGACGCGGGCGCCGCCGTCGTCGCCCCGCCCGCCGACGCCGCGCCGACGCCGGACGCCGCGTCGGCGCCGCCGCCCGACGCCGCGCCCGCGCGCGCCTCGTTCACGATCCCGTCCGATCCTCCCGCCAGGGTGAAGGGCAAGCCGGTGGCCGTGACGGAGGGGCAGACCGTGAAGCTCACCGGCGGCCTGCGCGTGACGTTCGCCCACGCGAGCCACAAGCACGGCGCGAACCTCGGGATGTGGGGCTTCGTGATCGCCCGCGGCGGCAAGCAGGTCGAGCACGAGCTGCGCAGCGACGCGCCCGCCGGCTGGCAGGCCGAGCTCGTCGCGCACGGCGCGCTGCTGGTGCTCACGCACGTCTCGTACACCGAGTTCACCGTCACGGTGGTCCCGGGCAAGCCGCGCGCCGCGCTCGACGACGACCAGGCGATGGCGACGCTCGCCGAGGCCGGCGACGCCGCCGGGCTGCCCGAGGGCGACGCCGGCTACAGCGCGGACAACGGCATCGGCCGGATGGTGGTGCGCGACGGCGACGCGGTGCTGTGGGTCGGCCACGTCGGGCTGCACACGCGGCGGATCTGGTTCACGCCGCGGTAGCCGGGCCGTCCGGCTCCCCGCTCATCCTGAGCCGGCCCGAGCGCCAGCGAGGGCCGTGTCGAAGGACGGCTCCGGCTCCGCCTCCGTCTCCCCGCTCATCCTGAGCCGGCCCGAGCGCAAGCTTGGGCCGTGTCGAAGGACGTCTCCGACAGACCCGCTCATCCTGAGAGGGTCGAGCAGAACAGTCAGGGAGGCGGAGATCCTGCCGCGATGGAGATGCTCCCGTTGACGCCTTCGCCTGGGCCGCGCCGAGGACCATGGACGCGCGAGACGGCGGCGGCGCGGCGGTGCCAGGCGCCGCGGTGCTCCAGCGATCGCCGCGGAGGTCCGGGAACCGGACAGCTCGGATGACCGCGCGCGTCGATTCGCGCGCGAAGCTGCACTTTGTGCTTGACGGGGTGTACAGGGTCGCGCGAGCGCCTCGTCGAACATCGGCGCGAGATCGCGCGCCTGACGCGTTGTGCGGCGCGTGGCGCGGCGAAGCGAGGCGCGATCCAGAAATCGCGGTCGAGGGTGGGTTCCCGGGCTCCTGGCGCAAACCGTGACGCCGGAAATGTCGTGATAGACGTGAAGCTCACCGACGAGGAGTGGGCCGTATTCGAAGGTTCGAGCGTCCACGTGGGCGCACACGAGGTGGTGAGTTGCATCGAGCGTGAGCGGGGCGACCGCGCGGATGGCCAGGACTGGCGATCCGTCGACCGCCAGCTCCGCTCGCTCGCGCAGCGCCGCGCGGCGCTCGATGTCGAGGAGGCGCGGCTGCTGCTGCTTGCGCGCCGGCTCGACGTCCACGTCCCGCTCGGCTACGGCACGTTCGTCGAGTACGTCGAGCGCGTGCTGGGCTACCGGCCCCGCAC